>DASWDF010000299.1:0-26759 GCA_036395475.1 Casimicrobiaceae bacterium | reverse complement strand
TTCATCGCCGGCGGCGATTCGATCGCAGTCCTGCTCGAGAAGCTTTGCGACGACTATGCCACCGATGGAACGCAGGCCGCCTCACCATGGACTCCGCAGCGCTATCCGCGCACTTTCAGCCGGCTGTTCCTGCGGCATCTGCGCCGTACCGCTGCAAACCTCGTGCGCCTGCCCTCGCTGGCGTTAAATTGCCGGCGTTCGTTTCGGGCTCCGTGCCGCGCTGGGCGGGATCCCTCGAACTCCTTTCTCTCGGCCCGTATCGAGCCCGCCGCATTTGGCGCGGTCGTGCGGACGACCAAGGCCTGGGGTGTGACGGTGAACGACTTGTTCCTGGCGGCATTGCTGCTTGCGCTGGCGCCCCTCGCTGCGAAGCGCGCGGCATCGCACCACCGCAAGGAACTCGCTGTCGCCTCGATCGTCAACCTGCGCGGGGAATTCGCGGCGAGCGCCGGTGAGACGTTTGGCCAGTTCCTGACTTCGCTTCGCGTTTCACACCTCGTTCCACCCGGCATCGGGTTGCCTCAACTCACGCGAGAAATCCACGCGCAGACCGCGCGCATCAAAGAGCACAAGCTCTACCTGCAGACATTGCTGGCGCTGGGCTGGGTGGCGTTCGCGTGGCGTTTTCTCGGGCCGGATCGGCGGCAATGCTTTCTCGCCAAGCATTATCCGATCTGGGCTGGAATTACCAATCTGAACATCGATTCGCTATGGGTCGGTCCGCGCGCCAGCGCGCCGGCAGTGGAATACCTGCGGGCCGTCCCCACAGGGCCGCTCGCCCCCCTGGTCGTGGCTGCGACCACGCTGGGCGGAGTCCTGCAGCTCGGATTTTCGTTCCGCGCCGCCGATGTTAGCCGCGGTACCGTCGAGCGCGTGGCTGCCGAATTCATCCGCCACATCGGGAACCTCGAATGAATCGCCCGCATCTCGTATCGCGTTTCGCACTTGCCGCCGCGTTCGGTTTCATTGCCGCGGCTTGCGCATCCGGGCAGGACCGCGCCCCTGCCACGATTGAACGCCCCCTTGCGGGCAGCATCGTGAAGTCGATCGTCCTCGACGCCTCGGTCGAGGAACGAATCCTCGCGCTCGATCCGGAGCACATCAGCGACCGGGACGTTCGCTCGACGCTCGCTGCGGGACCGACGCCGAGAATCATCCTGCTCCACGGCGGTGTGTACCCGGTGCATCTGCTGATGGAGTCATTCTCTCGCTTCCTCACCGGCATGGGCTACCCGGAGGAGCGTATCCGCGATGCCGGCGACGGCAGCCTGTCGCGTAGCCCTTACGAGAGCAGCGACCGGCAAGCCGGCCTGATCGCCTGGTATTACGAGCGCGAAGGCGTGCGGCCCATCCTGGTCGGTCATAGCCAGGGCGGCATCCAGGTGGTAAAGATCCTGCACGAGCTTGCCGGCTCGTTCGGCGATCGGCTGCGTGTTTTCAATCCGCTTAGCGGAGAGTTCGAAGAGCGTACGACGATCGTCGATCCGCTGACCGGGCGGGAGAGGCCCATCATAGGCGTTTCCGTTGCGTGCGCGGCAGCCGTTGGCACGGGAGGCTGGGCGTTGGCACTGCCGATCCACTGGATGGTGTTGAGTCGCGTGCGCTCGATCCCGGACACCGTCGACGAATTCACCGGGTATCGCATCGGAATAGATTTCTTCGCTTGGGACGGACCGGGGCTTGAGGGCGTGAAAACCTTTCACGCGGCCGGCAAGGCGAATGTCCGCAACGTGACGCTGCCGGCGGAGTACTCGCACGTGTTCGTGCCCGGCACCGCGCAACTCGCCGAGGATCCGGCGGTACGCGACTGGATCAATGCCTTCGACCCGAATAACGCGGCGGCCAGTCCGCCGCTGCCAGAGCACGGTGTTTCCAACATCATGTGGGCGGCCGATGTCTGGCACAGCATCAAGCGGCACTGGACCCTCGAGGCGCAACGCTTCATCCGCGCCAGGCGCGCGGCGACGAACTGACGCTCTGCTGGCCGCTCTCGCGACGTTGCTCTGGAGGGCGAAGCAGGCGATAATTACCGTTTGCCCGGAAGGCAGCGCCGCGATGGCACTGCAGCCGCCTGCCCCGCGCCGCGTCCGGACGTTCCGGACCCCCAAAGCCACCGATCGATGTCAGCTCCGTTAGCCGATAAGGTTGCGCTTGTCACGGGCGCCTCTCGGGGCATCGGGCGTGCCATTGCGCAAAAGCTCGCCTCCGCCGGTTGCGATGTCGCGGTCAACTATTACAACAGCGCCGAAGAGGCCGAAGCGCTCTGCGCGGAAATCCGCGCCATGGGCCGGCGTGCATGCGCGCTCCAGGCGAGTGTCGGCATCCCCGACAGCGTCGAAGACATGTTTGTGGAATTCGGCAAGCACTTCGATCGTCTCGACATCCTGGTCAGCAACGCGGCCAGTGGAGTGCTCAAGCCCGCGCTGGAAATGACACTCAAACACTGGCGCTGGTGCCTGGAAACCAACGCGCTGGCGCTGAACTTGCTGGCTCAGCGCGCCGTGCCGCTGATGCGCAATGGCGCTAGTGTAATCGCCATGTCGAGCCTGGGCGCATCGCGAGCGATGCCTGATTACGGGTTCATCGGCGCGTCGAAAGCCGCGCTCGAGTCGCTCGTGCGCACGCTCGCGCAGGAGCTGGGCCCGCGGCGAATCCGCGTCAACGCGGTCAGCGCAGGCGTCGTCGATACCGATGCCTTGCGCTATTTTCCGAATCGGGAAGAGCTCCTGGCGAATTTCGCCCACCGCACGCCCGCCGGCCCGGTGCTTACTCCGCAGGACGTCGCCGGCGCCGTGTACCTGCTTTGCCTGCCGGAGGCGGCGATGATCACCGGACATACGCTGGTCGTCGACGGCGGGTTCTGCATTTCCGGCTAAGGGCATTGGAATGAGCATGGACGCGCGACTCACCGACAAAGTGGCGATCGTCACCGGCGGCAGCCGGGGTATCGGCCGCGCGATTGTCGAGCTTCTCGCGGCCGAAGGCGCGGACGTGACTTTCTTCTATCGTGACAACGCGCCCGCCGCCGAAGACGTCGTTAGCGCGGGCAAGGCGGCGGGCCGGCGCATTGCTGCGGACAAGGTGGACATCCGCGATTCCGCCGCGTGCGCGGCCGCCATTGAACGCGTCGCCGAGCGCTGCGGCCGGATCGACGTTCTGGTGAACAACGCCGGCATCATCCGCGACAACCAGCTTGCCGCCTTCGACGACGACGACGTGCGCGATGTGCTCGATACGAACATCGGCGGAGCGTTCAACGTCACGCGCGCGGTGGTCCCGCACATGATCGTGCAGCGTGCGGGCAAGATCATCAACGTGAGCTCCGTCGCCGGCGAAAAGGGCGGGCGCGGCCAGACCAACTACGCGGCAAGCAAGGGCGCGATCAATGCCTTTACGCGCGCGCTCGCGGTCGAGCTGGCGCCGCGCAAGATCACGGTGAACTGCATCGCTCCCGGCGTCATCGACACCGAGATGTCGCACGACGTGCGGGCGATGGCCGGCGACGAGATCAAATCGCGGATCCTCCTCAAGCGCTACGGCAAGCCCGAGGAGGTTGCCTATGCGGTCTGGTTTCTCGCTTCCCCGTACGCGGATTACGTGACGGGTCAGGTATTTAATGTCGATGGCGGCTTCAAAATGGAGTGAGCGGAATGGCGAATGCAGAGATCACCAAGGAAGAAATCCAGGCGGTTTTCCCCAAGGTCGCGGAGACGATGGCGGACGCCCTCGGCTGCGACGTCGATCAGGTCAAGCTCGACGTCTCGCTGATCGAAGGCCTCGATGCGGAGTCGATCGATTTCCTCGACATGGTCTTCCGCCTCGAGCGGGCGTTCAAGATCAAGATTCCGCGCGGCAAGATCCTCGAGAACGCGCGCGGCGACATGCCCGAGGCCGAGTTCGAGCACAAAGGCGTGCTGACCGAGGCCGGACTCGCCCAGCTCAGGCGCTATTTATCGGAGATCCCGGCCGAGCGGTTCGGCAACCCGATGAAGGTCGCCGAGATTCCCCGGCTGTTCACGCCGGAGACCTTCTGCAAGCTGGTGATCCATGCCCAGCGGGAAGCGCGGACGGCCGCCTGAGGTCGCGGAATTCCGGCAGCGCATGAGCGATCACTTCGCGGCTTTCTCCTTCGTCGACCGGATCATCGAACTCGAGCCCGGGATGCGTGCGCGCGGAACGTTTGTCGTGTCGGAGAATCTGAATGCGTTTCCCGCCTGTCTGGTCGCCGAAGCGGTCGGCCAGCTCGCGGCGTGGGTCGCGATGTCCAAGATCGATTTTCGCGGACGGCCGGTGGCGGCGCTCGCCACCGAGACGATCTTTCACTGCGACGTCGCGCCCGGTTCGGGGCTCGAGCTTAACGTCGAGATCGAAGCTCTCGACGACGATGCCGTTGCCTACGGAGGCTTCGCGCGCGTCGACGGCGCGACAGTCATCGAGCTCCGGCACTGCCTGGGCCCAATGCTGCCGGTGCAGGAGTTCGATGCGCCCGAGGCGCTCCGCGAGCGCTTCCACCTGCTGTGCGCAACGGGCGCGCCTGCCGGCCGTTTCCGCGGGGTCGCCACGCCCGAGCTCGTCGCACTCGAAGGCAGCCCAGGCAAATCGGCGCGCGCACTGCTTCAGGTGCCGCGGTCCGCGCCGTTCTTTGCCGATCATTTTCCGCGGCGACCGGTGTTTCCGGCGACGCTGCTTCTGGACAGCCAGATCCGCCTGGCGATGGACCTCGCTCGTGCAGCGATCGGTTCCGCGAAGGGGGCAGCGCTCGTGCCGCAGCGCATGACACACGTCAAGATGCGCTCGTTCATCGAACCTGGCCAGGCGGTGGAGCTCGGCGCGGAAATGGCCGCGACGAGCGACATCGGCGCCAGCATTCGTCTCTCGGCCACGATCGACGGTCGCCGAGTCGCCACAGCGCGGCTCGACGTCGCGGCTCGGGAGCATTGAATGGCTGCCCGCCGCCGCGTCGCGATCACAGGCCTCGGGCTCGTCACGCCCGTCGGCAACGACGTCGCCTCGACCTGGGCTGGGCTGCTCGCGTGCAAAAGCGGCGGCGCCGCGATCAGCCTGTTCGATGCATCCGGTTTTCCGGTGCGCATCGCCGCCGAGGTCAAGGATTTCGATCCCGCGACGGCGATCGGTGAGCGCAAGCTCCTCAAGTTCGCTAATCGCTCGCACGGTTTCGCGCTCGCGGCCGCCGAGGAGGCACTGGCCGACGCGGGCATCCGCCCAACGGCGGCAACCGGCGAGCGCTGGGGCTGTGCGGTCGGCACCGGCATGATGGGGGTCGATTTCGCGGAGCTCGTCGCCGTGCACGAGCACAGCGCCGCAGGTGGCGAGCTCGATGCGACACAGTTGCTTACCGATGCGTCGGCGAACAACCCCCTGGTTTTCTGCCGCAGCCAGGCGACGACGGGCCTGTCGCTGCTCACGCGCCGGCATGACATTCGTGGCTATGCGACGTCGGTGCATACGGCCTGTGCGTCGGGCGGTCAGGCGATCGGCACCGCGCTCAAGCTGATCCGCCGCGGGGCCGTCGATTACGCGCTTGCGGGCGGATTCGATTCCATGATCAGCCCGGTCGGCATCGCCGGTTTCTGTCTGCTTTCCGCGCTCTCGGTGGACAACGAGACGCCGGAGCGCGCGAGCCGCCCCTTCGATGCGACGCGCAACGGTTTCCTGCTCGGCGAGGGTGCCGGCTTTCTGGTGCTGGAGGAATGGGAGTCGGCGCGACGGCGCGGCGCGCACATTTACGCCGAGCTGGCGGGCGACGGCAACTCGCTGTCGAGCTACCGCATCACCGACTCCCCGCCGGACGGCGACGGGCCGATCCAGTCGATGCGCCAGGCTCTCGCCGACGCCGGTGCGACCATCGACGACGTCGATTACATCAACGCCCATGGAACGTCGACGTTCATGAACGATCGCAGCGAAAGCGCGGCGATTCGCGCCGTGTTCGGCTCGCGCGTCAAGGACGTCGCGGTAAGCTCGACCAAGAGCTCGATGGGCCATCTCATCGCCGCCGCGGGTGCGGTGGAAGTCGCGATCTGCGCGCTGGCGATCCACCATGGTGAGCTGCCGGTAAACGCCAACTTGCGCGACCAGGATCCCGACTGCGATCTGGCGTTGGTGCGCGAGGTGCCCCAACGGCGCCGGGTGCGCATCGCAATGTCCAATTCTTTCGGCTTCGGCGGCTCCAACAGTTGCGTCGTCCTGCGCCGGCCGGGCGCAGTCGACGGCGGCGACTTCCCCGCGCCTGACGCATCACGTTGCGCATGAACAAACGCAGAGTCGTCATCACCGGCACCGGCGCGGTCTGTGCCGCAGGCCGGGATCCGCCGTCGATTCTCGAGGGCGTCTGCGCCGGACGCTCGGCGATCGGACCGATCCGGCAGTGGGATGCGTCAGGGTGGCCGATGCAGGCGGCGGGAGAAATCTCCGACTTGAAGCCGCGCGACATGGTCGACGACCGCAAGCTGCACAAGTTGATACGGCGCACCGATCTGTTCGGTCTTTATGCCGCGGACCGCGCGATCGATGCATCCGGGCTGGCGGCGCATCGCGCCGCGCTCGAGCCTGAGGCCGCGCTCGAGTACAGCGATCGCACCGGCGTTTATGTCGGTTCCGGCGGCGGCAGCTACGAGAGTCAGTACGATTATTTTCCACTGCTGACGGCCGCACAGGACAAGTTGCCGGCGTTCGGCCGCGAGCTTTCCAGCACGGTCAATCCGATGTGGCTGCTGCGCACGCTGCCAAACAACGTTCTTGGCCACATCGGCATCCGCCACGGCTTCAAGGGCGCTAACGCCTGCATCACCAACCACAGCATCGGCGGCACGCTGGCGGTGATCGAGGCGAGCGAGGCTTTGCGCACGGGCGAAGCGGACCGCGCGCTCGCGGTCGGCCACGATGCGCCCATCGAGCCGCAGATGGTCCTCTACTATCACGACGTCGGGTTGCTCGCGAAGGATACGATCCGGCCGTTCGACGCACGCCGCGATGGCAGCCTGTTCGGCGAAGGCGCCGCGGCGCTTGCGCTCGAGACGGAGGAGTCTGCGCGCAAGCGCAACGCGACGATCTTCGGCGAAGTCCTCGGCGGCGGTAGTGCCACCGACGCGCAAGGCCTGCTCGCGATCCGCGACGATGGCGACGCCCTCACGCGCGCAATCGAATCGGCGCTCGCGGACGCGGGCATTCGTGCAGCCGAAGTCGGGATGATCGCCGCCCATGGCAACGGTACGCTGCAGTCGGACGCCTCGGAAGCCGCCGCGATCCGTCGTGTCTTCGGCGACAGCGCGCCGCCGGCGACGGCATTCAAATGGGCGTTCGGGCATCTGATCGCCGCGGCCGGAATCATCGAGGCCGTCCTCGCCCTGGAGAGCCTGCGTCAGCGCGTGGTGCCAGGGATCGCGACCTACGCCGTGGCCGACCCTGGTTGCGCCGGAGTGCCGGTCGCCGCCGAGCATCAAGCGCCGCGCGGCGACGTCGCGCTCATCCTCTGCCGCGGTTTTGCCGGAACGAATGCGGCGCTGTTGCTGCGCGCCGCGATCTGACCCACGGCATGGCGGAAGCCCGCGCGCCGATTCCCGGTGCCGCAACCCGCTGCGGCATCGATACGGTCGAGATCGCGCGCATCGAGCGCCTGCTCTCCGAAACCGCGCCTGAAGACCTCCATCGCTTCTTCACCGCGCAGGAACTCGACGACAGCGGCGCGGGCGCCGGACGTGCAGCGAGCCTTGCCGCGCGCTTCGCTGCCAAGGAAGCCTGCGTCAAGCTTTTCCCTCGCGAAGCCGCGCTGGGCGAGATCGAACCCGGAGATTTTTCGGTCGCGCGCGATGCCTACGGCGCGCCCCGGGCGATCTTGAGCCCGAGAGCGGCGGCGGTGCTCGCGAAGAACCGCATCCGGACCATCGAGCTGTCCTTGACGCACGACCGCATGAGCGCGTCATCGGTTGCCTTGGCGCTCGCGGACGCGACGGAGGCACCGCTGTCGGGGCGGCTCATTTTTCGCCTGCTGCCGTTTCGCCGCCGCGTCGTCCTCGACAACCTTCGCCGCGTATTCGGTGCCGGCGTAGCCGATGCGGAGATCAAGCGCCTCGCGCAGGCGCATTACGCGCACCTGTGGTGCTTGTTCACGGAATTTCTGCGCTTTCGCTCGATGAGCGAGCGGCAAAAGGCCGCGCGGGTCGAGGTTGATAACGTTGCCGTGTTTACGCGCGCGCTCGAGCGCGGCAAGGGCATCCTCGTGCTCACCGGGCACTTGGGCAATTGGGAAGTGGCGACGGTCGCGGGCTTGAGCAAGTTTCCACAGATGCGCGGGCGGATTCATTTCGTGCGCCGGCCGATCAAGCCGCGCTGGCTCGACCGCTTCGTCAACTGGCGCTTCCAACGCGCCGGCTTCGGCGTGTTGCCGAAGCGCGGCTCGCTCGACGCCATCCTCGATCGGCTCGCCGCCGGCGATGCGATCGTGTTTCCGTTCGACCAGCACGCTGGGCCGCCCGATGGCATCGAAGTCGATTTCTTCGGGAGTCCGGCGTGGACCTTCAAGAGCCTGGCGCTGATTGCGCTTGCGTCAGACGCGGCAGTGGTTCCTGCGGCGAGCTGGCGCGAACCGGATGGCCGGCACGTGCTGCGCTTCGAGAAGCCGCTTTTACCGGTCTCGTGCGCCGAAGTCGGCGAGGAAATCCGCCGCAATACGCGGGCGTACAACGCCGAGCTCGAAAGGCTGATCCTGCGCCACCCCGAGCAGTGGTACTGGGTGCACCGGCGCTGGAAGCGCGTCGCCCCGCGCGCAGGAGTGCGCCGCGCATAGGACCGGATCCACCTGCGGCGGCGCGTTCCAGCACGGCCTCAGGGAGACGTCCAGGCGAGAAGTTCGCCCACCGCGCGGTCAGGCGCGGTCACTGTCCTACCCGGAACGCGCCACCGCGTTGAAGATTCCGGCACCGGGGCTCAAGCGCCGCGATGTGTCGCCCAGCGGCAGTTACCACCCTGCCGCGACGGGCACGGGAGGCGATTGATCGTCGCTCCGCGGCGACCACGCGGCACGATTCCACCGCACGAACCATCGACCCGCCCAGAAGAATTCGCCTCGTCTTCCGCTGAAAGGATATACGCGGTGAAGCTGACCTAATTGAAGCCCCGACGCAGACGGGGCCGCGGGTTCCTATGGCAACGGCATATCTCTTGCAAGGGAACCGGTCGCCGGCCTCGGGTGAGGCAAACGTTTGGGTGGTGCTAAATTGTACACTACACAGAAACTGACTGGATTGTTTCAGAAGATGAAACATCCGACGCTCGCCACGCGCACGTCGACCGCGACCTCGCTTTTGTTCCTCTTCGCTATCCTCGCGGTCGGCATGGCGTCGCTGCATTCGTCCCGGACGCAACTGACGAACGTCATGATTACGGAACAGAATACCCTGGTCGAGCGCATCGCCGACAATCTCGATCAGAAACTACGGGCGCTGCAGCGAGCTTTGCTGCTGAGCGCCATCGAGATCTCCGAGGCTGACGTCGCGTCGTCGGATGCAGCGCAAGAGTATCTGGACTCCAACAGCGGGCTCTACGCCGCATTCGACCGCTCCATCTTCCTGTTTTCCGAAAAGGGCATCTTGCTCGCCGAGCGTCCTTTCAAGCCCGGCCGGCGCGGCGACAACGCGTCGTGGCGGCCGTACATCAAGGATACGATCCGTACGCAGGAACCGGTCATCTCGGAACCGTTCCTCACCAATGTAGGCGACGCGAACATGGTGCTGGTGATGACCATGCCGGTATTCGCCAAGGATGGGCGAATGATCGCCATCCTCACCGGCAGCCTCGGCCTCACGCATCCCGGAATGCTCGGCAACATCGCCAAGACGGTCATCGGCAGGACCGGGTACCTCTACATCGTGACCGCGGACGGCAAGCTCATCATGCATCCCGACCGGCAGCGGCTCTCGCAGGTCGCCTTTGCGCCGCTCGCCAATCCTCTCTTCGACCGCGCGCTCAATGGCTTCGAGGGTACGGAAGAGACTCTCGATGCGAACGACAGGCGGGCGCTCGTTTCCTACAACCGCGTCAAGTCGTCGAACTGGATCGTCGCTGCCGTCTACCCGAAGGATGAAGCGTTCCTCGCGGTTCACGACCTGATCTGGCGCTTCGTCGAGTTTCTGCTGGTGGCCTTCGTGATCGTGGTGTTGGCTATCTGGGTGTCGATGCGATACTTGATGCGGCCTCTGGTGTCGCTAACCAGGCACCTTTCGAATTACACCGCCACCGAGGAAATCGCCCCGTTGCTCGGCACCGCCGGCAGCGGCGAAATCGGCGCGCTGACGACCGCGTTCAATCGTCTCACCGCCCGCTTGCACGAGAGAGAAATTACCCTCGTCGAGACCATGCAGCGCTACCAGCTCATTACCGAGAATTCGACCGACCTCATCACCAAGCACGATCCGACGGGAGTGATCTCTTATGCCTCCCCCGTCTCGTCAAGTGTCTTGGGGATAGCGCATGACGCGCTGATAGGCCGCTCGCTGTGCGAATTCGTTCACCCGGAGGATTTCGAGGTCGTTCGCAGCGCGTTTGCCGAGGCAAGCCAGGCGAAAACGTTGCCGACTGTCATCTATCGCGCGCGTCACGTCGATCAGCATTATGTGTGGTTCGAGACGACCATGCGGCTGATGAAGCTCGCAACCGGCGAGGAGACGAAGAAGATCTTGTGCATCTCGCGCGACATCAGCGACCGCAAACGCATGGAGCAGCGACTCCATGAGCTGGCGCGGACCGATCATCTGACCACGCTGCCGAACCGATTCCTGCTCGACGAGCGCTTCGCGGGCGGGCTTGCTCAAGCTCGTCGCGAGGGCTCGATGCTCGCCATGCTGATGATCGACATCGACCGTTTCAAGAACATCAACGACACGCTCGGGCACGGCATGGGCGACGCGCTGCTCAAGCTCGTCGGATCCAAGCTCAAATCGTGCATCCGAGAATGCGATACGCTCGCGCGGTGGGGAGGCGACGAGTTCGTGCTGCTTCTTCCGGGTCTTCAGGATTCCGAAACGGCCGTCACCGTGGCCCAACGCTGCCTGAGTGCGCTGAAGGAGCCGTTTGCGATCGATGGCCAGGCGCTCCACATCACCGCCTCCGTAGGAATCAGCGTCTCGCCGGACGCGAGCGCCGAAGCGGAGACGTTGCTCAAGAACGCCGATACCGCGATGTACAAGGCCAAGGCGCGCGGCGGGGATTGCTTCATCATGTACAGCGCGGAGATGAGCGCGGGCGCGCGCAGCCGGCTGTCGATGGAGAATGCGCTGTTCCACGCCATCGACAGAAACGAGCTGCTGCTGCATTACCAGCCGCTGATCTCGGCCAAGACGGGCCGGCTCGTCGGAGCCGAGGCATTGATACGCTGGCAGCACCCGGAACACGGCTTGGTTTCGCCCGGACAATTCATCCCGATCGCCGAAGAGACCGGGCTTATCGATGCCATCGGCGAATGGGTACTGCGCACTGCGTGCACGCAAATGAATTTGTGGTACGGCGGCGGGCTTCCGCGTATTCCCGTATCGGTCAACCTTTCCAGCCGACAGTTCCGGAAGGACACCTTGGCCAAGACGATCAAAAAGGTTCTCGACGATACCGCGTTCGACCCGCAATACCTCGAGCTCGAACTGACCGAGTCGCTGCTGATGGACGATACGGGGCGCAGCAAGACCATTCTCGCCGAGTTGAAGGGGCTAGGGGTTTCGATCGCTCTCGACGATTTCGGTACGGGGTATTCCTCGTTGAGTTACCTCAAGGGATTCCATCTGGACACGCTGAAAATAGACCGCACCTTTATCTCGGAGCTCACGACCAGCGAAGCGACAGCGTCGATCGTTCGAGCGACGATAGGGCTCGCCAAGGGCCTCCGACTGAAAACAGTCGGCGAAGGCGTCGAGACGAGAGCCCAGGCGAATTTCCTCGTGAAGCAGGGCTGCGACGTGCTCCAGGGTTTTCTGTTTGCGCGCCCGATGGAGCCGGACGCGTTCCTTTCCTTCGCCCAGGCTTCCCACACCTACCTGCTCTCGAGAGTTCTAAACGGGGAGAGCGAAAAGATCGGGTAGCGCAAACGCCCGGCGACCCGTGCCGGGTTCCTGGCATCGAGCGGGCAGACAATCAGGCCGCGGTTATACCGAGTGCACTGATCACGACGGCTTGTTGCTCGGCCATGTGCAGCCCTGCATTGCATATCGCGGTCGGAGCCGCCGCAGGACGTCCGGCATATTCAAGCGATACGCCAAGCGGCAGTACGCCTTCCAGGTGCTCGCGAAGAAAAGGCCAGGCGCCGTGATTTCTCGCTTCTTCCTGCGCCCAGGCTACTTCCCGCAGCCGCGGAAAGCGGCGCAGTTCGGCGGCGAGTGCCTCGGCTGGAAACGGGTAGAGTTGTTCCAGGCGCAGTATCGGCACGCCGGACAGCCCGGCCTGAGCACGCCCGCTCGAGAGATCGTAATAGACCTTCCCGCTCGTAACGACCACGCGAACGACCGCTGCAGCGTCGATCTCGCCTTCTTCGCCGAGCAGAGGCCGAAACTCGCCCTGTGCGATGTCGCGCAAGCTCGAATACGATGGCTTGTGGCCGTACAACCAGGTCTTTGGAGTCATGACGATCAGAGGCTTTCGCTCCTCCATGAGCGCCTGGCGGCGCAATAGATGGTGAAACTGCGATGCCGTGGACGGCATGGCGACCTGCAGATTGCCGTCGGCGCATAATTGCAGGAACCGCCCGAGGTAGGCACACGAATGTTCCGGCCCTCCGCCTTCGTGTCCATGCGGCAGCAACACCACCAATCCGCTCTTGTAGCCCCACTTGTGTTCGCCCGTCGCAATGTACTGATCGATGATCACTTGGGCGTTGTTCACGAAGTCGCCGAACTGCGCTTCCCAGACGACGAGATCTCGTCCGCATTGCAGCGTATAGCCGTATTCGAAACCGACCACCGCCTCTTCTGACAGCGGCGACTCGAAAATCGAGAAGAATCCCTGTCCTTCCGCGATGTGACGGAGAGGGACGTGAAGGCTCTGCCAGTCGGTATCGGCGTCCTGGTCGTGCCAGACGTGGTAACGGTGAAAAAAGCTCCCGCGTCCCACGTCCAGGCCGGAAAGGCGAATATTGAATCCGTTGGCCAGCAACGACGCGTAGGCGAGATTCTCGGCCAGGCACCAGTTGACTGGCCGCTCGTCGTCGCTTGCCACGAGGCGCCAGCCTTCGATCATCTTCCGGATACCGTGGTGCAGCGCGAAGCCCGGCGGCACGGCGGCGAGCCGATGCACGAGCGTCCGTAGCTGTTCCAACGGAACCGAGGTTGCAACGGAGCTGTTCGCCCGCGCGGCCTGCTCCCCGGTCAGCGCGTTCGTCGGTGCGGTCGTCATATCCTCGCGGCTCTGTCCGTCAGTCATCGCGCTCGAGGCAGCCGCCTTCAGTCGCTCGAGCTCGCGATCGCCTGCTAGCCCGCCCGCGACGAGTTTCTCGGCATAGGTATAAACGACGCTGCGGTGTTTTCGGATTCTCCGCTGCATTGCCGGCTGCGTCATGGTCGGGTCGTCGCCTCCAAAGTGACCGTGACGCCGGTAACCGACGTGATCGACGACAATGTCGGCGCCGAATTTCATTCGATATTTGGTCGCGAGTCGCGCTGCGGCCACGGCGGCATCCGGATCATCCCCATTGACATGGATGATCGGAGCATCGATCGCACGCGCGACGTCCGCGCAAAAAACCGTCGACCGCGCGTCCCGCGGATGCGATACGGTCGAGCCGATCTGGTTGTTCAGGATCACATGCAAGGTCCCGCCGACGCCGTATCCGCGCGTTTGCGAAAGGTTGAGCGTCTCGGTAACCACGCCCTGGCCGGAGAACGAGGCGTCGCCGTGAATGAGAATCGGCAGCACTTTCCTCGTGAATCCGTCCGTCTTGCGGTCCTGCAGCGCGCGCGCCATGCCGCATACCACCGGAGAAACGCTCTCCAGATGCGACGGATTGTATGCGAGCAAAAGATTGATATCGCCATGAGCGGTCGGCTGCCGCGTCGAACAACCGAAGTGGTCTTTAAGGTCCCATGTCGCAGGAACTGGCGTCGGATCGCCGGAAAAGAGCGAGAACAGTTGCTTGCCCGGAAGGTTGAAGACATTCTTGAGCACATTCAGGCGGCCTCGGTGCGGCATCCCCATAACGATGTCCTCGACACCATGGTGCGCCGCTTCATCGACGGCGGCGGCCAGCAATGGCACGAGACTTTCGCTTCCCTCCAGGCTGAACTGCTTGTGCCGTGGATAAGTGGACCGCTGATGGTGTTCGAACGTTTCCGCCAGAACGAGCAGTTCGAGCACGCGCAAGGCGTCATCCGCGGCAGGCGCCGACGCCGCGCTGAATCCTTCGATCTGCGCGTAAAGCCAGTCCCGTTGTTCGCTGGTGCGGATATGCGAGCAATCGAGAGCGATGGTGCCGCAATAGCTCGCGCGCAGGCGATTCAGCAACTCGGGCAGCATCAGAACCTGCGCGGAACCGGCAAAGTCGACCGAACAGCTGATCGACTCATCGCCCGAGAAACCGTAAGTGCGCGGATCGAGATCGGAGATCGAAGAATGATCGCGAGGCCCGGTGTCCAGAGGATCGAGTGACGCCATGCGCCAACCGTTCAGGCGGTAGCCCGCTACAAGTCCCCCGACTGCCGCAGTCAAATCGGCATGAGCCTTTGCGGCCGGCGCGAAAGTCGTTCGCGGCTGGATCGAGGGTTGCAACTCGGCGACCGACGAGAAGTCGAGCATGGTGCTCTCCGCTGTCTTTATCGCGGGCATGGGGTGCGGATCGATGTGACCGGCGCCGGGAAAATCATGGCCAGTCAATGGAGACTTGGATGGAGAATCGAGTTTTGTAGGCTGCAACCGACAGGGTAACCCGGGTCGGCGGCAACCGCGTCACCGTGTTCGGTCGATCGGCGGCATCGAAGATCCTTGCGAGAGCTCGGTGTTTGCAGCGGAGGTATGGTGCTCCCCCCGGCCAAAGCTTTCCGGCCGTAGACTACAGAATACCAGAAGATGCGAACCGAATTTTGAGTTAAATATAATCACTGCGCGACTGCAGACAGATCGCCTTGCAGCTGAGCGAAGCTGAAACCTGGCGCAAAGTCGGACTCCTTCGCCTCCGGAGGAAGGATCGCGTATGCCTCATCGACACATTCGTCCCACCACGCCCAAGTCGCCTTCTGTGTATTTCCCCAGGTGAGCACGGTCACGCCGCTTGAATTGTATGCAACGGCAAAGACCGCATGGCCATCAGTCGTGAGGGGGCCCGGCGTCCACGGCTGGAGAGCGTCGAACTCCTGAATGCAGTTTTTTTGAACCTGAAACCCCAGGTAGACGCCACCAAAAAGCTGGATCGCGTGTTGAACGTGCGTGTGGTTTTTGCGATCAACGCTAACGTAACCCAAGATCGTGTCGCCGGAAGCGGAGTGCGTGCGCCAGTAGTTCAGCACATCGAGCTCGTTAAGACCGGAGTCCACACCGCCCGTCAGATGCATGTACAACTTGACCACGTCCTGTTTCGGCATGATGTTCCGTTTGCCGACTAGGCCCCGATATGTCGTTACCGCGTGCGCCAGAGCAGCAATAGTGCAGTCTCCCAGGGTATCGTTACCATTCATTGGGAACAGCTGTGTCCGGTCCGACGCGTCGAGCTTCCTGTAGACCGTCTGTAGCGTGTCATACGAATCAGGTGGTGGTGCAAGCGAGGACGTCAGATAGTTCTTCAGGCGTAGCGTCCGGTAGTCCTGCTTTGGTGGATGCTTTCCGAACCGATATGCGCCCATTCGAACGTGCTCCTGTCGGTGTTGGACAACAATAGAGGTCGGCTTTTCATTGAGAACGCATAGCGACGCTCGGCATCGACTGGATTTAGAGGAAGACAGCCGGGCTTGGCGTTGCCGGCTTCGTCGACCACAGTCCCTGTGAGTGTGTCGTCGGCAAGGGGGTTGCCGAAACCAACACCAAAACTACAAAGATCCATGGTTTTAAAGGGCATCATGGATCAGCGCACAATCCCGCCGCCAGGGCTATGGCGGGGGATCATGAGTACTCCAATGAGTTTGTAAGCGCTACCTGCGCCTCCATTGCTTCTCTATCGCAGAGGGGTCGCAGCTGGATATCGATACCCGTCTTGCGTTAGCCGACTCAGTGACGGAAAAGAAATTATGGTCCACATTCCTTTAGAAATCAGCGAAAGAGCCGATCAAAATCCCACCTATTCCGGTGGGATTTCTTAGACCGCGGCGCGCACAGGGAGCGACGCGAGCGTGACGCCGAGCGAGATCACGACGATCGCGGTCCATTCGAGGGAAGAAATCGAATCGCGCGTGATGAGCAGCGAGCAGAAGGCGCCGATGACGGGCACCAGCGCCGAGAGCACGCCGACGGTCTGGCTGCCGATCGCCAGCGTAGCGTAATTCAACGCGAAGAAGGCGCAGCAGCCGACCAAGACGCCTTGAAACAGGAGCTGCCAGACGATTTCCTGCACCGGCGCGGTCGCGATAGCGCTGGTGGCCAAGCAGTAGTGCCAGGGGACAACGATCATCGCCGAGGCGACGCATACAAGGGCGGCGGCGACGACCGGGTTGAGCCGCCGCCGCTGCATGTAGACGAGGTAGCTCGCGCCGAGCGCAGACGCGAGCAGAAACATGGCGTCGCCGATCATCGCCGTCGACAGCGACAAGCCGCGGTACGACGCGACCAGGATCAATGCAACGCCACCGACGATAATGGCGATTCCGGCGAGCTTCCTCGAATGGATATGAACGCCGTAGACGACGAAGCCGACGAGCGCGATCCATGCGGCGATCGCTCCGGGACCGAGCGCGGCGGCGTGGCTGGCAGGCGAGAACTGCAACCCGAATACGACGCACGCCGCCATGCCCCAACCGTGCAGGAACGAGAGCGGGAGGCCGGCCATCCACTGGGCCTTCGGTATTTCGTGCGCGTGCATCACGAGAAACGGCGTGAAAAGCAGACCGCTCACCCCCAGCCGAAAAAGCAGCAGGTCCGCCGGCGTGAGCGTCGTCGTGACGCTAAGCCGCGTCAGCGCCGGGTAGACGGCGGTGATAAAAACCGCCGAGAGCGCCGCCAGGTACCCTAAGGCCACGGGCCTTCGGTCCGAAAGGATCGCGATGTTCGTCGTCATGGCTTGATTGTTGTTCAGCGATTGATCAGTCAGTGGATTCCGTAGATGGCGCGTGCCTGCCGCGCTTGCGCACCGAGGCTGCGTAGCGGCCCACGTCGCGGTAATGACCTCGATTCGGCTTGACGATGGTTTCGCGGTAACCGTTCCAATCGACCGGCGAGAGCTTCGACAACTCGTCGACGACGGCAAAAGAGTGCAAGTTCGACTCCGAATAGGTCTCTCTGAGCAATGGCTGCGCTTGAAACAGCGGCTTCTTGTGGTTGATCTCGATCGGCCTGTCGGTCGCCGTGAGCCGAAGATTGATGAAGAGCGGGCCGAACCACCGGTCCGTCTCGATGATGCCCTCGTAACACTCGTACGTTTGGCTGCGTGGCAGGTTCACGGGCGGACGCAGCAAAAGGCTCCAGCCCGGCGCCGTCTTTACGAACAGCCCCGACCAGATCTGAACGACGCCGGGGAAGAAACTCCGCGAGAGGAAGGGCGGGGCGTAGCCCTTGATATCGTCCGGTGCAAGCCCGTCGAAGTATTCGGCGAAATTCGGGAAATGCTCCATCGTCAACGGATACCAGGTGTCGGTGTCGTCGTGCGTCCAGATGACGTCGGTGCCGTCCCACTGCAGATAGAGCGTCATGGGCGGGAACAAGTACCAGCCGAACGCGGACGCGGACGTTAGCGCTTCGCAGTATTGAAACGCGGCCGTCGGGATGACCCCGAGCGCGCCACGATCGGCGCGCATAGGCGCGAAGCTCTCCGGAATGGCGCGGTAGAACGTAACGATCGGCGCAGGTTTGTCGGTGCTCGAATGTGTGTCCGTCATGGCAGTTCCGGTTGCGTCGGAGCCCGTGCGGGCGGAAACGCAGTGCGTTTACGCCCGCCCGAGGGGACCGGCTTAGCAGACCACGGTCCTTTCAGTCTTATTGCGCACCTTTTCCTCGATGGATGGCGACCTTGGGCGCGACGGCGCCGTTCCCAACCTCAACCCTGACCGGTGTCTTCGTGCGGTGAAGCGCGACCTTGGGCGCGATGGCGCCGTTCCCGACCTCAACCCTGACCGGCGTCTTCGTGCGGTGAAGCGCGACCTTGGGCGCGATGGCGCCGTTCCCGACTTCGACTCGGACCTTGCTCGAGCCCATACGACGGACAACCGTGACCTTGCGAGCGACTGCTGCGACGAATGCGTTCATTGCCGACTCCCTATATGAGTGAAGGGTTGGCCCAGGACGGGACACCCTTGCCCAACTTAGAGGGGCCTCTCTAGCAATGCAACGCAGGAATCCCACCTGTTCGGGGGATATTCCAGTTACATTCGATTCGCGCCCGTGATTATTTGGACAGCGGTCGCCCAAAAAGCGACGAATTTCACCTGGCAGCGCGCGCGTCGTCGTCGCGACCAAGTTCGACGATTCCTTCATGCGCGAGGCGCAAGAGCACGGGCTCGACCTCGTCGCGGTTGTGCAGCTGGAGCCGTGCGAAGACCTGCTTGACATGATAGCTCGCCGTGTTGGGCCTGAGCGCAAGCGTGCGTGCGATCTCTCTGTTGCTCTTGCCGTCCGCCAAGAGCAGCGCAACTTCCCGCTGCTGCGGGGACAGGCCCGAGGCGCCGGCGCCGCGGGTGAGCGCGAGTGCGCGGGGTTCCCTCCGGCCGATCAGCAGCCCCACCTGGTCCTGCTCCCGCCCCTCGCCGTCGGGTAGCCGGAACGCACGAATCCGGAACCGGCCCCATGGAGAATCGTGCTGGGAATCGACCTGAGCGATCGGCGCGCCCTCGGGTCCCTCGAGACGCGCGCAAATGCGCCGCAGGAATTCCGTAACGACGCGCAGTTCATCGTGGGCCGTTCGCGGCGCGACTTTCTCCATCGCCAGGAGTCGCACTAAGCGCGACCAGTTGGATGGCCCACTGATCACTGCACCGTCCTTCGCAACGATACCGAGCCATTCCTCGACGACCTCCGCCTGCGCCAGCGGTCGTGCCGGCGATGGCTGCGGGCGCAGCCCGAACGAGAGATAGCGCAGCAGGCCACTGAGCATTTCCTGGTCGCGGCGGCCGAATTCGGGATCTCGGGCGCTGCGGTAGAAGCTTATTTGCCCGATCGGTCGCGATCCGTCGCGCAGGACGCCGTACAGGATCTGATGAGCATCGAGCCGGGACAGCACCTCGCGGAAATAGTCGCTCGCTTGGTCGGCCTTGGAGAGCTTGCGCACGGACACGGGGTCGCTGGCAGCCGCGCGTGCACGAAATGCGTTGGGAAAGCCGGTAGCCGCGTCCTGATAGTGCTTTTCGTAGTACGCGGCCATCTCGGTCGGCGGAAGCAGGCGCTCGGCGTAGAGCCCTGTCATCTCGAAGCGGTCATCGACCCAAAACACCGCCGCGGAGTGCGCAGGAATCAGCGTCCGCAGCGCGGGCAAGAGCGACGGAGCGAGGGTTTGCGCGGGCAGCCCCAGGCCGCACAGCTTGCGGATCAAGGCGAGTTGGCGCTTGCGTGTCATGGCGCTGGTGTGCGCTTCCTCACTCGCAGAGTGCACAATCCTCGCCGCGACGCGGCGGTTGCCCCGTTTCGGCACGCAGCGGCCCGGACACCCAGAGCGGGCGGCCTCCCACGGCATAGTGCTCCGCACCGAAAATTCCGAAAATTACGCGCCAAAAGAGGGGAAAATGTGTGTTATTTGGGGCCTCCCGCAAGTCCGCAGGGATGTAATCGCAATGGGCAGTGCGAGCGACGTGTCGAAGGGCGGCAGGGCGTCCGCCGATCTGCTGCATTACGCCAGCAGAACCGTCGTCTTCGCGGACGTCGTCGAATCGGTCCGGCTGATGCAGCGGGACGAATTTGCCGCTGCAGCGCGCATCCGCGACCTGCTGCTTGAGGCCGTCAACGAGACGATTCCCCGCCACCAAGGCCACTTGCTGCAACGGCTGGGCGATGGTCTCATGATCGCCTTCGCGCACCCGCGCTATGCGATCGAGTGCGCGCGCGCGCTGCATCGCCGCGCGGCCGAGCTGGCCGAAAGTGTCGCCGTTGGAGATCGCGTGTTGTTGCGTATTGGGATCCATGCGGCCGACATCCTGACCGACGACGTGGCATTCTACGGCAACGGCGTCAACGTCGCGGCGCGCCTCGCTGCGCTCGCGGGGCCTGGCGAAACGGTGATCTCCGCCGCCGTGCGCGACCAGCTCACCACGGGCCCTGGCGGCGAGTTCGTCGATCTCGGCTTGTGCCATCTCAAGCACGTTGACGCGCCGTTGCAGGCGTACCGGCTGGGCCCGCGCAACGCGCTGCCGTCCGAGATCGAAAGCCAGATCGTGCTGCGCCCGACGTTGGCGGTCATTCCGTTGACGCTGCACAGCGGCGGCCCCACGTCCCTCGCCGTGGGCGAGATCATCGCCGACGAGGTGATCGTCGCGCTTTCGCGTGCCCCCGAGCTGCGCATCGTGTCGCGGCTGTCGACCACGGCGTTCCGTGGGCGCAAGACGCGGTTGAAGGATATCCGAGCGTTGCTCGGCGCGACATACGTGCTCTCGGGTGCGTACCGCGTGTCGGGCGACACGCTGATCGTCACCGTGGAGCTCGCGGACACGCGCAACGGCGAGATCGTCTGGGCGCATGGCTTCAAGAGCAAGCTTAGCGGACTGCTTGCGCAGGACGACAATCTCGTCACTTCAATCGTGGCGGGCGTCACCACCACGCTCATGAACACCGAGATCCTGCGGACGAAGTCGCGGGCGCTGCCGACACTCGACGCGTACACGCTGCTTTTGGGCGGGATCGGCCTGATGCACCGAAGCGACCCGCGTGATTTCGGCAAGAGCCGGCAGGCGTTCGAGCAGCTGATCGAGCGCTATCCGCGCTATGCGGCGCCCTATGCGTATCTCGCGGAATGGCACGTGTTCAAGGTGACGCAGGGCTGGTTCACGAACCTCGAGCAGGAGGCCGCCGCCGCGCTCGATTGGATCAACCGCGCGCTCGACGTCGACACTGCCGACTCGCTCGAGCTGATGGTAAACGGGCTCGTGCATACGAACCTGCTGCACCGGCATGATGTTGCCAAGGTCAGCTACGACCTGGCGCTGGAAAAGAACGCTAACGAGGGACTCGCCCGGCTGCATCGCGGCACGCTGTGGGCATTTCAGGGACGCGGGCAGGAGGCGGTCGAGGAAACCGATCGCGCGGTCGAGTTGTCGCCCCTCGACCCGTGGCGCTATTACTACGACTCGCTGCGCGCGACGGCGGCGCTGGCGGCCCGGGACTATGAACGTGCGATCGCGTTAGCGCGGCGCTCGCTGCGATCCAATCGCACGCACGCCTCGACGCTGCGCGTGCTCGCGATCGGCTCGTCGGAGCTGGGACGCCTTGACGAAGCGCACGAAAGCTTGGCCGAGTTGCGCAAGCTCGATCCATCGCTGACCGTCAGCGGCTATCTGGACCGCTCGCCGGCTGCGCCGTACGAAACGGGCAGAGTCTGGTCGGAGGCGCTGCGCCGCGCAGGCCTGCCCGCGTGACGTGCGACAACACTGCCGGGATCGCTCCGGCGTGGTACGGCCGGGGTGGACGCGTCGCTGCCCTTCGGCGGATGGAAGTTTTCGGGGATCGGTCCGCCCGAGCACGGCGAGGGCGATCGGCTGTTCTACACGCGAATGCAAGCGGTCTACGGCGCAGAGGACCGTTGCGTTGAGGCAACGTGACCGAAGCGGAGCATGAATTCCTGACCCGGGTCGGAGCGGGAACGCCGATGGGTAACCTGCTTCGGCAGTATTGGATTCCCGCTCTGCAATCGGCCGATCTTCCGGAGAAGGACGGCCCGCCGCTGCGTATGCGCCTCCTGGGGGAAAATCTGGTGGCATTCCGGGCGACCGACGGCCGGGTCGGCCTGATCGACCACGTTTGCCCGCATCGCTGCGCGTCGCTCTTCTTCGGGCGCAATGAGGAGAACGGCCTGCGCTGCCTGTATCACGGCTGGAAATTTGACGTCGAGGGCCGCTGCGTGGACACACCGACCGAGCCGGCCGGCAGCACGCTAAAGGAGCGGATCCGCATCACCGCGTATCCGTGCGCGGAGAGAAACGGGATCATCTGGACCCACCTCGGGCCGCAGCACGAGCATCCGCCCCCCTTGCCGGAACTGGGCTGGGCGATGGTGGGGCCGACCCGCCGCGGGGCGCTGCGCTACCAGCGCGAATGCAACTGGCTTCAGGCGATGGAGGGCGATTTCGATTCGGCCCACCTGGGGCTGTTGCATCTCGCGTTCGACCCGGAGCTGCAGGCCACGGCGGCAGACAAGCAAGCAAAGATCGACTATTACCGCAACATCGCGCGCATGGACAAGAGCCCTGTGCTGGATGTTCGTGACACCGACGTGGGCGTGATGTATGGCGCGCGGCGCAACGCCGGCGACGGGAAGTACTGCTGGCGCGTCACGCAGTTCCTGCTGCCTTTCTACACCAGCGTCCCCGGCTTTGGCGGCAAGAACCGCGACAAGGTCTGGGTGCCGCTCGATGACGAGCATACGATGGTCTGGGAACCCTACTGGTCCTCGATCCGGGACTTGTCCGAAGAGGAACAAAGAGGCTGGGAGGGCCGTGTCGGCCCGAGCGGTTTCCTGCCCGATACCAGCGACTGGCTCGGCCGATGCCGTTTTGCGGGCAATGCACGCAACGACTATCTACAGGATCGCGTGCGTCAGAAGCGTGTCAACTTCAGCGGCATGGAAAACGTCGCGCCCATTCAGGACGCGGCGGTGCAGGAGAGCATGGGCGCGATCTGCGACCGTACGAAGGAGCATCTCGGCGCATCGGATGCGGCCATCGTGCGAATGCGGCGCCGATTGCTCAACGTCGCGAAGGACCTGGCGCAGGACATCGTGCCGCCCGGCGCGCAAAATCCCGGCCTCTACCGCAAGCACGGAGACCAGTTGCTGCTCGGAGAGAACGATTCATGGGCCGAGCATTACTTGGCGAAGATGGCCAGGGACTACGCGCCGCTCGTGGCTGTGTGAGGCGGTTGGGCCGTTCGGCTAGCGGGGTGCTCGCGTGCGGCCTCGCGTATCAAGCCAACACAACGCAGCAACGCGCTCGCGAAAACTGGGTTTCGTGGATCCAGCGCCTCGGCATGAGTCGATCCGACTTCGTAGCGCTTGAACCTGCCGGTAAAGACACGCCTTAGGGCCAGCGCGTCCGCCCCATCCCTGCGCTGCCGGCTGGACAGCGCGTATACCGGACCATCGTAGGGCAGCGGCCGGTGATTGGCGATCGCGCGCTCGAACGTCAGCGCAGTGCGCAGCAACGCTTTCATGTACGCCGGATCGTCCACCGGACCGGCCGTGACCCCTCTCGCCCTGCGCGCCTTTATCCTGCTCGTGAACTGCTCTACGGTCAGCCGCGAATATCCCTGGAGGAGCACGCTGTTCGGCGGATCAAGAAGCAACAGCGGCAGCACCGTTTCGCCCTCTTCGCGCAGCGCGCGCGCCATCACGGTCGCAATGAAGACGCCAGCGCACAGCGCAGCGAGAAAATAGGGACCGTGTGGACGCTGCGTGCGCAACTCAGCGCGATATTCCGCAGCCATGTCCTCGATGGTCGTATGCGGCTCACGCAGCCCATCGAGGCCTCTGGCCTGGAATGCCCACACGGGCTGATTGTCGCCAAGCAATTGCATGAAATGCGGACCGACGAATGCCTGGCCATGCCGACCGTGCACAATGAACAGCGGCGTCTCGCTGCCGCTGCGCCACAAGGGAATGAGCACCGGAATCGCGCGGGAGCCTGCCGCGCATTCGGTCGCGGCGCGCCGAATATCCGCGGCGATCGTGGCCACGGTTGCGCCCTCGTGAAAATTGCCGACGTGTACGCCAAACGCCTTCCGCAGGAGTATTTGCAGCTCGACGGCCAACAGCGAATCGCCGCCGAAAAGGAAAAAATCGTCGTTGCGACCGACGGGCTCGAGCTGCAGCAATTGCTCGAAAATCCTAGCGACCGTGCGTTCGACATCGTCCTGCGCAGACTCGACGGAACGCTTCGGGTCGACGGCCACCGCCGGATCGTTCTGCACCAGCGCCTTGCGATTCACCTTGCCGCTCGCGGTCAGCGGCAGTGCGTCGAGGTACACGATGCCACTCGGCAACATGTACGAGGGCAGTCGGGTCGCGAGGTAGCGCCGGAGGAGCAATGGATCGCGAACAGCACCCTGGCGCGTAGCGACATATGCAATCAGGCGGACTCGTTCCATCTTCGACTCATCGCCCGTGGCAGCGACCGCTGCCTGCATCACGTCCGGGCACATCGCAAGCGCTGCCTCGATCTCGCTCAAATCGACCGAATGCCCACGAATCTTGACCCGGCTATCCTTGCGTCCGAGGAAGTGCAAATTGCCTGCCTCGTCGAAGCGTCCCAGGTCGCCACTCTTGTACTGCCTCCAGCCCGTGCGGTGGTCGGCGGAAAATGCGGCGGCATCGAGCTGGGGGCGGCGCCAGTACCCGGGGCTCAGGTGTGAGCTGCACACGATCATCTCGCCGACTTCATTGGTGCCCGCGATGCTGCCGTCGTCGCGTCGAATCTCCACCCGCGTCCCTTCGATGCTGCGACCAACTGGAACCACCGCGCTTATCGCTACCGGGGTGTTATGAGCGATGATGTTCTGTGCGATGACTCCGGCCTCGGTCGAGGCGAGCTGATTGACGAGGATGCAGTGCTTGAGCGTATGTCTCCGGAACAACTCGACATCGCTTGCGTATACCGACTCCCCTCCGAGATGTATCGCTCTCAGGTGCGGAAGCAAGCGGTCGGGTGCCAGACGATTTGCCATTTCACGAAAGACGCTCGGAACGGCGTGAAGGACGGTAATTCGTTCCCGATCGAGCCAATCTGCGAGCTGCGGGATTCCCTCGCGCCGCAGGTCGTAGGCGTAGAGGGTGGCACCCTGCAGCAGGCCGCGGAAAACATGCAGGTTCGCCGCGGCGAAGCTCAGCGTGTTCAGCAGCGACAAACGATCCCCGGCTCCGATGCGCAACGCCTTCGCATAGGCGTCGGCAAAGAAGAGGAGGTTGCCATGCGTTTGAATGACGCCCTTCGGTTGGCCGGTCGACCCGGAGGTGTAATAGACATAGGCAGGCGCCTCGCAAGGAACCGTCGGCAGGGGCCGTCCTTCGTCACGCTGTTGCCCGCGCTCAATGTTAATGACGGCGCAGCCGGCGGAGGCAACGGCGTGCGCGCGATCCTCCAGAGCGCCCTCGGTGAGCAGCGCGACCGGTTCGCTGTCGCGAAATACGACGCGCAGCCGTTCTTCGGGATCGCCCGCGTCCAGCGGGACATAGGGGTAGCCGCTCTTGCAAGCGCCGAAAATCGCCTTGATCGCACGAAGCTTGCTCTCGAACAGGAGGCAAACAACGCCCGGACGTCCTCGGCTCGTGGCCATGATTTGCCACGCAATCGCGGTTGACTCCGTATCGAGTTGTCCGAAGCTGATCCGGGTTTCTCGTTCGACAATCGCGACGTGAGCGGGCCGACGGTCCGCGATTCTCGCCAGCCGTATGCCTATGGTGTCCGACATGGAACCCGATGTCATCGCTCGCCCTCGCCTACTCGAAACTGCCGGGAAAACCTGGGTCGGAAGGCCGCCGTTAATGTCTTTGGCCTTTTAACGCGGCGCACCCGTACCCACGATCGCGATCGCGAATCCGTCGTACCCCTTCCTGCCCACCGTCTGGAGTGCTGTCGCGCTGAGACCCGGCGTGTTGGCGATCAACTCGAACATGCGGCGCGTGCCTTGGATACCGGGGAACGCGTCGGCGGCATCTGTGATGGCGCCTCCCCGCACGACATTATCGATGACAATCACGCTGCCGGGGCGCGAAAGCTTGAGCGCCCACTCGAGATACGCAGGATTGTTCACCTTGTCCGCGTCGATGAATATCAGATCGAAAGGCGCGAGCCCCTGCATCTCGATCAACGCCAAGCTGTCGAGAGCTCTGCCAAGGCGTACGTCGACCACGTCGGCGAGCCCCGCTCGCGCAATATTCTCGCGCGCGATCGCAGCGTGCCGAGGGTTGCGCTCCAACGTGATCAGGCGGCCGCCGCTTTGCAGCGCCCGCGCCAGCCAGATCGCACTGTAGCCCCCCAGCGTCCCGATCTCGAGAATCTGGCGCGCCTGGGAAATCCGCGCAAGCAGGTGCAGAAGCTTTCCCTGCAGAGGCGAAACGCTTTGCGCCGGGAGATTGGCAGCGGCAATCGCAGCCAAGGCGGCATCGAGCGCAGGCTCGGGCGGGACGAGCAGATCGGTCAGGTATTGATCGACCTCGTTCCAGGTGCGCCGGACGCTGTCCTCTTCCCCTTGCTTGCATGCATGCATGGCTGCGCGCTCGCGGCCGATCGCGGCCACGCGCGATTGTACTCGATCTCGGTAGGCCATCGACGAGGGGCAGCGGCGCGCTCAAGCTTCGGCAGCGACCGCGAATCGGTCGCGCACGCTTAACACCCTAGTTGTCGCGCCGTGCGAATCCTTGCTCAACCAGGAAATTCTCAGCGGTTAAGATTTCAGTGCGCTGGCGAAGAAAAAGGGATCAACGGAACAGCGCTAACCCC
>DASWDF010000298.1:0-1949 GCA_036395475.1 Casimicrobiaceae bacterium | reverse complement strand
CCGTTCGCGGTCCCGTCGATCGTTCCCACGGGCGCCATCGCCTGATCGCTTCCGATTGCCGCGCCCGCCGCCCCGGTGTCCAGCCGTTCGCCATGTTGAGCCCCCAATAGTTTGCTTGGCGCGATTTTGTTTTCCCGCGCGCGCGAGAGCGCTGGCACGCCGTGAATCGCGGTGGACGGGCTGTGGCGCATATATGGCGCAACGATGCCAGCCGCGGGCGAATGCGAGCAAGCGCTATCGCACAGCCCCAGACTCATCTGCGACTGCACAGCGAGCGTTCGTAGCTTCCAACGGCAACGACGCGGGTGATGCGATGTTGTTTGCGACGCTGAAGAGCAGCGGCGCAATATGTGCGCGGATGCACTCCCCGGCCGGGCCGACGAATGGCAAATATTTGCGTTGCGAGCGCTCAGGCGAGCGGGATAGCATAGTCTAGCTCGCTCGCCCAACCGTTCGGAGAAAGCCATGCCGCGCACAGTTGCCCCAACCCTGGTCCTTTGTGCACTCCTCGTCGCCTCCCCCGCGCTCGCGCTCAATCCACGGTCGTTCGTCGCAAGCTATGGCAACGACAGCAACAACTGCCAGCGCGCAACCCCGTGTCGAGTCTTCGCCATCGCGATTGCCGCCACGTCGATCGGGGGCGAAGTCGTCGTGCTCGACTCGGCGGGCTACGGAGGCGCGACGATCACCACGCCCATAACGCTGACGTCGCCTGCCGGCGTGCTGGCTGCGGTGAATTCGACGATGACTATCAACCTGGCGGGCCAGTTCGACGTGGTGCGGCTCGACGGGCTGTCGTTCATGGGAAGCGGCATCGACGTCATCGGCATCGGCCGCGTGATGCTTCGCAATCTCCGGATCGCCGGCGCCGGCACGGGCATCCACGTCAACAGCCCGGGAGGCGCCATCGTCCGAGGCAGCGACATCGACATTTATGGCCCCGGCTCGTACGGCATCAATCTAACAGCCAGCTCGGGAATGAACGTTGTCACGTTCGACCGACTGCGCGTCGAAGGGACTTACATGGGAATCTGGGTCGCCGACCACACCACCTTGACGGTGCGCGACTGCACGCTCACCGGAAGATCCGAGAACTCGAATCAGAACTACGGTGCGCTGCTCAATCAGCCCACCTTGCAGGGCAGCGACACGACCGTCTCGGTCGAGAACTGCCTCGTCAGCAACTGGTATACGGCGTTCGGCAGCCCACTCGGCAGCGGCGGAAGCGGCAGCGCGCTCTTCCTGCAGAACAATACCATCCGTGCGTGCGACAACGGGGCGTTCGGCCATCCCACGTATCTGACGATCACGAGCTTCGGCGACAACCGGTTCATCGAGGTCAATTTCTACAAGTCGGGTTTTGCGACGCAGGGTACGAACTGAATCAGGACGGTCTCGCGTCCGCACCCGCAGCTCATGGCTAGCGCGACAAGATATTTTTCTTCGCGGTGCAATTGAGACGCGGACGCTCAAAGGTTTCCGGCGTGCCTACGAAGCAACCGCGACAGGTCACTCAGCATAACCCGGTGCCCGCCGCTGAATGCGTTGCGCGCAGCCTTCGCTTTACCCTCGCGTGTTTTCGGTCCTGTTGACTGGTTCCACGGGCACCAGCGCCTGATTGCTTCCGATTGTTGCGCATGCCTTTCCGGTGTCCATCCATTCGCCATGCATCGACTCCAAAAGTTCATTTGGCGTGGACGGGTTCTCGCGCGCGTGGGGCGAAAAGGCCGGTACGCCGTTGTTCACCTGCTGCGGCCCCGCCGCGATATTCGCTTGCTTCGCGATGCGGCGCGTGTCCTGAGTGCGGCGCGATGGGGCCACTAGCATCCGGCGATGACCCTCCCGGTGACGCCGAGCACCTCTGGAATTCGCGCTTCGGCCTTCAGTAGATCTCGCCGCTCCTCACACGTTGGCTCGGCGGCCTCGCGCCTAGACGCCCGTTTAAGCCG
>DASWDF010000297.1:0-4605 GCA_036395475.1 Casimicrobiaceae bacterium | reverse complement strand
CCGCAGGTTCCGAAGATAAAGGAGCGCGCGGGATCGGCCGTCAGGCAAGGCGCGAGGCCGACAGCGTAGCTTGGGCTACGGTGAGGCCGAGCAACGCGGCATGGCGGCCGAGGCTGCCGCGAACTATCGAGCGAATTTGCGAAACGGGACACTATGCGGTGCGCGGCTTGGGCTTCTTCCAGCCGTCTTCGCCGGTCGCGTTGCCGATCGGCGCCACCGGCACGTCGGGCGCCGGCGCTGTCGCTTCCTTGAGGCGGGTCTTCGCCAGCACCCCCGCTTCCTCCAGAATCGGATAGGCGATCGAGCAGATATGCGAGTTGATGCGCTTCAGATCGCTGATCAAATCGAGGTGCAGCGACGAGGTCTCTATGCTCTGCGCCGTGTTGTCCATCAGCCACGAGATATGGGAATCGGCGTAGGAGCGTTCCAGGTCGCGGAACAGTACTTTTTCAGCGAGCAACTGTTGCGCGCTCTTCAGATCGCCGTGCAGGAACACGCTCATGCCGAGGCGCAGGTTGGCAACCAGACGACCGTGCAAGTCGCAAATTTCTTCCATCCCCGCAGCGGAAAAACTGCGCCCTTTCTCGATCTTCTTTTCCTCGAGGTCGTTGATGATGCGCTCGATGATGTCGCCGACCTGCTCCATGTTGATCGTGAACGAGACGATGTCGGCCCAGCGCCGGCCCTCCTTCTCCTCCAGCGCCTCGCGGCTGATCTGGGTCATGTAGAGCTTGATCGCGGTATAAAGATCGTCGACGATGTCGTCCATCTTGCGCAATCGCTGCGCGAGTGCGCGGTCGTTGGTCCTGAGCACGGTCAGCATTCCGGTCAACATCTGCTCGATCACGTCGCCGATGCGCATCGCCTCGCGCGCGGCGTTGCCGATCGCGAGCGCAGGCGTGGCGAGCGCCGACGGGTCGAGGTAGCGCGCCTTGGCAGGATCGTCGACGTCGGGCTTCGCCGGCATCAGCCGAGTTGCGACGCGGGCGATTTGCTCAGTGAAGAACACGAACGCGACGGCGATGGCAACGTTGAAGACGAGATGGAAATGCACGACCAGCCGGTTCTCGGAAGGATCGATCGCGGCAAGCAGCGTTTCCACGTGATCGAGAAATGGCGCGACGGCGACGCAGCCGATCAGCTTGAACAGAAAATTGCCGAGCGTCACGCGCCGCGCCTCGGGCGTCGAGTGCACCGTGTTCAGCATCGCCATCACGCCGCTGCCCAGGTTCGCCCCGAGCACCAGCGCCAGCGCGACATGAATGCCGATGACCTTCGACGCCGCGAGCGCCGCCGTGAGCAGCACTACGGCGAGGCTGGAATAGGACAGGACCGCGAACACCGCACCGACCAGCATGTCGAGGAGCACGTCGCCGGTGAGCGAGGCAAAGATCACCTTGACGCCCGCGGCCTGCGTGATCGGCTTCGTCGTCAGCACGATCCACTGCAAGGCCATGATGATCAGGCCCAGTCCGACCAGAATGCGGCCGAAGCGGCCGATCTTGCTGTTCTCGCGGCGGAGGAACAGGACTACGCCGGTGAAGATGAGGAAGGGTGACAACCACGACAGATCGAATGAGAAGAGCAGCACCATCAGGCTCGTCCCGACGTCGGCGCCGAGCATCACCGACAGCGCGGGCGCGGTCGCGATCAGGCCTTGGCCAACGAAGGACGATACGATGAGCGCGGTCGCGGTGCTGCTCTGCAGGAGCGCGGTGACCGTGAGACCGGCGCCGAACGCCGCGAAACGGTTGCCGACGCTCTGCCGCAGCACGCGGCGCAGATCGCCGCCGTAGAGCCGCAGGATGTCTGTGCGGACGAGATGCGTGCCCCAGACGAGCAGCGCGACGCCGGCGAGCAGATTGAGGAGGATCTGCATCGGCTAGCCTGCGTTGGCAGCTTCTACTGCGCTCAAAGCCGCATCGATGATGTCGAGCGCGTGTTCGAGCTCTTCCCGCGCGATGATCAACGGCGGCGACAACGTCAGCACGTTGCCTTGGCCGATCTTGAACGACAGCCCGCGCGCCAGGCAGTGATACATCACCTGTTCGGCTTCACGCGAAGCCGGGCGCCCGTCGCGGCCCAGCTCGATCCCCAGCAAGAGGCCGATGCCGCGTACCTCCGAAACCGGATGCCGGCGCTGCATTTCGCGCAGGCGTTCCAGCGCATGGGCGCCCAGCGCGCGCGAGGCTTCGAGCAGGTGCTCGTTGGCAATGACTTCCAGCGTCGCCAGCGCCGCGGCGCAGCCAACCGAGCTCTTTTCATGGGTGTAATGGCCGAGCGCGCGATCGGCAGCGATGTCGAAATCGCCACGGGCGACGAGCGCGGCGAGCGGAAAGACGCCGCCGCCGAGCCCCTTGCCCAGCACGACCATATCGGGAACGATGGCGTAATGCTCGAAGGCGAACATGCGGCCGGTCCGGCCGAGGCAGATGGGCACTTCGTCGAGAATCAGCAGGGCGCCGTGACGGTCGCAAGCGTCGCGGATGATGCGGTAGTACTCCGGCGGCGGGATCTGCACGTCGGTCGAGCGAACCGTCTCGATGATCACCGCGCCGATATCCTCTTCCTTGCCGAGGACGTAGTCGAGGTATTCGGCGCAGCGCAGATTGCAGGCGTCGCCGCAGCCAAACCGGCACAGCCGCGGGTCACAGGGCGGCGCATGTTCGGTGCCCGGCAATAACGGTCCGATGTTCTTGCGGAAGATCGCCTCACCGCCGATCGAGATTGCGTCCAGAGATGCGCCGTGGAACGCATCCCAAAGCGACAGCGTCTTGTGGCGGCCGGTGACGAGCCGCGCGAGCTTCAGCGCCATGCCGATCGCCAGCGTGCCACCGGGCGCGAACAGTACCTTGTGCAGCGGCTTGGGCATGAGGCCCGCCAGCGCCGCCGCGAGCTCCACCGCCGCGGCATTGGTATAACGCCGCGGCGAGAATGGCAGCGTGTCGAGAGCGCGCTTCACCGCTTCGATCACGTGCGGGTGCCGATAGCCAACCTGATGCACGTTGTTGCCGTGGAAATCCATAATGCGTCGGCCTTCGACATCGGTGAGCCAGATGCCGTCGCAGGACGCGAGCGCGTTGAAACACGGCGTGGACAGCGCCTGGTGCAGAAAATGTTCGTTGTCGGCGTCGAGCAGCGCACGTGTTGCGGCGCCGACGTTTTCCGCTTCCCAGGCAAGGCGCAGTGGCGAGAGGTTGACGTCGCCTTCGGATGCGAGATCGCTCACTTGCGCGCGCCAGTCGCGCGACGGTGGCAAAGGCTCGTTCATCGCAGCAGTGTGCGCCGGGCGTTACAAGCCAGCAAATATGCCGTTACGTTGCTCATGTTTTTCATCGTGTCCTGCTCGGCTTCATTGTAGCCGAGTCCCGGCTCCGCGGCCGGGACAGCCCGGTCAACGGCTCTGGCGCGGCGCGTTGGCGACAATGTGGCGTACAGCGGTCCCGCCGGCAGCCCGGCTCCGGTGCATGCGCGCACGGCTGCCCATGACATGATTGTGGAGCGCCTTGCCCGCTGCCGCCGCGTTACGGGCTGCGATCTTGGCGACGATATCGCGGTGCTCGCGCGTGAACACCGGCAGCGAACCGCGCTGCGCAAGCGTTTGTCGCCGGACCAGTTTCAACTCGTTGACCAGTCGCCGGTAGACGGCGAGCAGCTTGGCGTTGCCCGCGTACTCGACCAGCCGGTCGTGGAATTCCAGGTTCAGGACGTGCCAAGCATCGAGGTCATTCTTCCCCGCCGCCCGATCCATGCGTTCGACGATCGCCTTAAGTTCCTTCACCTGTGCGGTGGTCGCGGTCTGTGCGAGCCGCCGGCCGACCCACTCGTCGAGGGCTGCGCGCACTTCGTATATTTCGTCGGCTTCCTCGATGCCGATCTGGCGGACGAAAACGCCCCGGTTTTTTTCTAGCCGCACCAAGCCCGATTCCTCGAGCGCGCGGAACGCCTCGCGCACCGGGCCGCGCGACACTCCGAGCCGCTCTGCGAGAGCGACCTCGTTGAGCTTGGCGCCGACGGCCATGTCGCCGGCCAGAATCATGCGCTCCAGTTCCTTCTGCACCAGCATCGGGAGCGAGTTCGCCTGAACCAACGCGATGATCGCTGTCGCCGGTCTGCTTGCGGGAAGCGGCTTGAGGGCGGTCTTGGGCATGCTTGGCATCGGGTTCCAGGCTCCCGACGATGGGCTAGGGTGTCTCGCCGCGCCGAATGCGTTCCTGAATGTCATCGATGCATGGCAGGAGGTCCGCGATGGTGTCGACGACGTAGTGCGCTCCGCATCGATGCATGCGGGCGTAGGCGCGAGCGCGCTTGAGAGCCTTTTCCTGCTCCGGAAGCGCTTGCCACTGTTCGAGCGGCAGCCCGACTTCGTTGCCGCTGACGGCAAGGCCAACGGTCCACATCCCCGCATTGAGGCCTTCCTCGACACCGGGGACGGTATCGTCCACCTTAACGCACGACTGCACTGTGGTGACCTTCAGGTTGATGGCGTTCTGCAGGCACATGTACGGGTAGGGCCTGCCGGCCGGCACGTCCGACGCGCACACCGTGGAATCCGGGTCGTAGCCCTGCCGCTTCGCGTCGTCGCGATTGATCTTCATCATTTCG
>DASWDF010000296.1:0-2382 GCA_036395475.1 Casimicrobiaceae bacterium | reverse complement strand
CGCCAGCGGCTGTCCGATGTCGGCCAAGTCGTGTTTCCGCCCGAGCAGCTGACCCCGGAGGCGATGAGCGCCTACCAGAAGGCGGAGATCGAGAAGTGGTGGCCCATCATCAAAGAGGCGAACATCAGGGCGCCTTAACCCAACTTGCGCAGAATCGACCCTCTGCTTCAGGCAAATCAATAGCTTAGCCAAAAAGTTGGCACTACATTTTTTGACGAGCTGTGGTCAGGCGCTGATCTGGAGCGCTGTCAGATTTGGTTCGGCGATGCGCATGCGCTTGGGCAGGATGACGCCGAGGCGGTCGAGGAGTGCGGCTTGGGCGGGGTCGGGCTGGGTGACACATCGCAAGCGGATCTGGCCGTGCGTTGCGGTCGGCAATACGACGTCGTGGGACTGAATACGTGCAAGCTCTTCGAGGATGGTACGGGGCGAGTTTCCGAGACCGGCGCGCTGCTGCCACATCTCAAGGCCCTTCCACAGCACGAAGGCGAGGAAGCAAACGAGGATGTGAGCCTGAACCCGGTCCTCGCGCTGGTGCCAGATCGGACGCACGTTCAGCTGATCTTTCTGGATACGGAAAGCAGCTTCGGCCTGCGTAAGCTGGATGTAAGCCTTCCAGAGCTGCTGATCGCTCCAATCTCTGATGTTCGAGCGCAGGAGATAGGCGCCCTCCGAGAGCGCGGCCCAGTCATCGAACGCGGTGTTGCAAGTAACGCGGAGGCGAAAGCCTGCCGGACAGCTATCCGGCTCCAACGCTATTGCGAAGCGGGCGGCGGCACGCTGGTTCTGCTGCAGGATGCGGCCGATCTGCCGGTTCAGCGGTGCCGGGTCGAGACGCTTCTTTGAGCGGACGATGCGAGCGTCCAGGCGTTCGAGTGCCGCTTCGATCCGCCGACTGAACTTGTCGTGCATGGCCTGTTCTTTGCTGCGCCGGTCGGCCGAGCGACACAGGATCACGGTCTCGTCGGTCTCGGGATGGCGCGTGAGCTTGACCTCGACGCCTTCGTGGACCATGCGCCAGCCGTTGGCGGTGCCGAGCTCAGAGCCAAACTTCCTCAGCTCCGACTTCGGTGCGCCGATGATGTAGCGCCGGCCGGTGTCACGCAGCCATGCCAGATTGTCGGCACTGGCCATGCCGCGGTCGGTGATCCAGACCCGTCCCAGCATGCCATGCCGAGCCTCCATGGTGGCCACGATCGTCTGCAATGTCCGCGAGTCGTGGGTATTGCCGGCGAAGACCTCGTAGCCCAAGGGAAAGCCGTCGAATGTCACGACCAGCGCGATGCAGACCTGCTTGCAGTCGGGACGATGGTCGCGGGAATAGCCGCGCTTTGCCTGCGGGTTGGCTTCTGCCTGACCCTCAAAATAGGTGCTCGTGACGTCGTAGAGCAGCACTTCGTTCTGGACCGCAAACAGCTCCCCGCAACGCTTCGACAAATGCGCTTCGAGGGCCGCCTTGTGCGCAAGGAGGTGATCGAGGCCACGATAGAGGCGATCCTTGTTGACCTCCTCATCGCCGAGCTGAAGCAGATCGCAAAGCGCCGTGCGACGGTACCAATCTTCGGCAATATGTAGCTCGCTCGACGGCTGGGAGAACCGCGCCGCAACCAGCACCGCCGCCATCTTCGCCCAGGCGATGCGCTCCTTTCCAACCGGAAGCACCCGCTCGCACAAATCCTCAAGCCCCATCCCGCGCCACAGCGCCAGCGCCAGGTACACATCGCCGAATTGACGCGAGCGCTCGATGCGAATGCCCTTCAAGCGCACCGGCACCGTCAGATGCGCGCTGCCGTCGTCGAACAGTTGCTCTTGTTCGGGGGTGCCGATCAGACGGCGTGCCAGCGCCCGCGCCTCAATGCGACCGTGCTCATCGAGCTCGCCGAGATGCGCAACAGTCTGCTGAATGACACGACGACCGACACGCACGCTGCGCACAAGACGCCAGTAGCGGTGAACCTTGCCGTCCTTGCGTACCGTCGTGTGGCGCAGATACATGCGCCGAATCAAATCTGACTCGCCGCTTCCCGAAAATACCCTTGGTTGGCACTACACGTCCAAAAAGCACTCGACTCGAGTCTCAACTCCTTGATTCACCACGACCGCCGCGACAAATTGACTCGCGAATTTGACCCCCAACTGCGCAAGTTGGGTTAGCAAATCTTTCCGTCGTCATCCCGGACGGCGCGCGTAGCGCGCCGATCCGGGACCCATATTTCCTGTGCGTCATGAGCCCTGCGTGGATTTGGCGGTGCCGGTGCTCATGGGTCCCGGCTCTCGCTTCGCTCGGCCGGGGTGACAATCGCGAGGTTGCGCCTACACCTCCACGCTGGCCGTGACCGGCACGTGGTCGGACGGCCGCATCCAGCCGCGCGCCTCGCGGCG
>DASWDF010000295.1:0-3431 GCA_036395475.1 Casimicrobiaceae bacterium | reverse complement strand
GCTTTCTCCAACATGATCTCCGTGATGGTGAGCATCGATCTTCCCTGGGAGGCGGAGAAGCGCCAGGACCGGGACCTCGCCGCCAAGAGACTGCTTGCCGATCAGGCGCAGGCGCAAACCGAGGAAGCGCGGCGAATGCACGAGGCCGAGCTGCTCGGCTTCTACGCCGACTGGCAGACCGCCGGCGTGCGCATCGAGCGTTTCGAAAAGCTGCTGCTGCCGCTCGCGCGCGAGCGGGTCGCCGCTGCACTTGCGGCCTATCGTGGTGGCCGCGGAGAGTTGGGAATGGTGCTCGAAGCGCGCCGCGCGGAGGCGGAAACGCGGCTGGGATTGGTGCAGACGCAACTCGAGCGAGCCCGCGCTTGGGCGAAGCTGAATTTTCTTTTGCCGCACGAGGGACAACCATGAGACGCGCGCCTCTGATCTCCGGTTTCATCCTGGTTGCCGCCGTCGCAGCGGGAAGCGGCTACTGGTACGCCAAGTCGGGCATCGCCCCGGCAAACGAAGCTGCCGCAGCCGCACAGGATTCCTCGGGCAAAAAGATCCTCTACTGGTACGACCCCATGGTGCCGCAGCAGCATTTCGACAAGCCGGGCAAATCGCCCTTCATGGACATGCAGCTCGTGCCGAAGTACGCGGACGACGCGGGCGGCGAAGGCACAGTATCCATCGATCCGCGCGTCGCGCAGAACCTCGGCGTGCGCACGGCGACAGCGACGACGGGATCGGTCGAGCGCCGCATCGAAGCTGTGGGCAGTGTTGCGTGGAACGAGCGCGCGGTGTTCGTCGTGCAGGCTCGCTCCGGGGGCTTTGTCGAGAAACTCTACGCGCGGGCGCCTCTCGACCCGGTCGCCAAGGGTCAGCCGCTGGTCGAGATCCTCGTGCCCGACTGGGCGGCGGCGCAGGCGGAATATCTCCTGCTGCGGCGCGCCGGAAAAGACGCCGGTCTCGCCGAGGCTGCGCGCAACCGGTTGCAGCTGCTCGGCATGAGCGAGGAGCAGATCGGCCTGCTGGAAAAAACCAGCGAGCCTCAGACGCGCATCACGCTTTACGCGCCGATCAACGGCGTCATCGCGGAGCTCGGCGTGCGCGAGGGCATGACGGTGATGTCCGGTGCGATGCTGTTTCGTCTCGTCGATCTTTCCAGCGTGTGGGTCAACGCCGAAGTGCCCGAGGCGCAGGGCGCGTGGCTGCGTCACGGAACGGCGGTCGAGGCGCGCGTGCCGAGCTTCCCCGGCCAGGTCTTCCGCGGGCGGGTTGGCGCGATCCTGCCCGAGGTGAACGCGGCGACGCGCACGCTGCGCGCGCGGGTCGAGCTCGCTAATCCGGGCGGAAGGTTGAAGCCCGGCATGTTCGCGACGCTAGTTTTCGCACAGGGCGCGGGAACCAAGGCGCTGCTCGTGCCGTCGGAAGCGGTCATACGCACCGGCGAGCGCAGCGTCGTCATCGTGGCCGAGAGCGAAGGCAAATTCCGACCGCACGACGTCGAGGTCGGCTTCGAATCCGGCGGCAAGAGCGAAATACGCAAGGGGCTCGCCGAAGGCGACAAGGTGGTCGTCTCCGGCCAGTTCCTCATCGATTCCGAGGCGAGCTTGAGGGCGAGCGGTACGCGCATGGAGGGCGCGGAGGCGCCGAAGGCGACCGCGCTGCAAACGCACCGGGCCGTCGGCGAAATCGTGAGCGCGGGCGCGGGGGATCTGCTCATCAAGCACGGCGCCGTCCCGAGCGCGGGCATGGGTGCGATGACCATGCCGTTCCGCGCGCCGAACGGAATCGTTCCGCCCGCGTTGAAGAAAGGCGACCGCATCCTCTTCGAGTTCAGCATCAAGCCGGACGGTGAGTTCCAGATCACCGATATCGCTCCGGCGGACGCGAGCGTGCCTGAGCAAGGAGCGCGCAAATGATCGCAGCGCTGATCCGCTCGTCGATTGCCAACCGCTTTCTCGTGCTGCTCGCGACCGTCGCGCTGAGTGCTTGGGGAATCTGGGCGGCGCTGCGGACGCCGCTCGACGCGATTCCGGATCTCTCCGACGTGCAGGTGATCATCCGCACCACGTACCCGGGGCAGGCGCCCCAGATCGTCGAGAACCAGATCACCTATCCGCTCACCACGACGATGCTCTCGGTGCCCGGAGCGAAGACCGTGCGCGGCTATTCCTTCTTCGGCGATTCGTTCGTGTACATCCTCTTCGAGGACGGCACCGATCCCTACTGGGCGCGCTCGCGGGTGCTCGAATACCTGAACCAGGTGCAGTCGCGGCTGCCGCCGCAGGCAAAGACTTCGCTCGGCCCCGACGCCACCGGCGTCGGCTGGGTCTACGAGTACGCGCTCGTCGACCGCAGCGGCCGCCTGGACTTGTCGCAGCTGCGCGCGTTGCAGGATTGGTTCCTCAAGTACGAGTTGAAGGCAGTAGCGAACGTCTCCGAAGTGGCGAGCGTCGGCGGCATGGTGAAGCAATACCAGATCGTCATCGATCCGGTGCGGCTGCGCGCCTTCAACATTCCCCACGCGAAGGTGATCGAGGCGGTGCAGCGCGCGAACCAGGAAACCGGCGGTTCGGTGCTCGAGCTGGGCGAAGCCGAGTACATGGTGCGCGCAAGCGGTTATCTGCAATCGCTGGACGACTTTCGCAAGATTCCGCTTTCGGTCAGCGATTCGGGAGTCCCGGTTCGCCTGGCCGATGTCGCGCGCGTGCAGGTCGGGCCCGAAATGCGCCGCGGCATCGCCGAACTGGACGGCAAGGGCGAGGTCGCGGGCGGCGTGATCGTGATGCGCTTCGGGAAGAACGCGCTCGAAACCATCGACGCGGTCAAGGCCAAGATCGCTTCGCTCAAGCCGAGCTTGCCGCCGGGCGTGGAGATCGTGCCGACCTACGACCGCTCCGCGCTCATCAAGCGGGCCGTGGCGAACCTCGGACAGAAACTCGTCGAGGAGTTCGTCGTCGTGGCGCTGGTGTGCGTGCTCTTCCTTTTCCACCTGCGCTCGGCGTTCGTCGCCATCGTGTCGCTGCCGCTCGGCATTCTCGCGGCGTTCATCGTCATGTACTACCAGGGGGTAAACGCCAACATCATGTCGCTCGGCGGCATCGCCATCGCGATCGGCGCGATGGTGGACGCCGCGGTGGTGATGATCGAGAACGCGCACAAGCGACTCGAAGCCTGGCATAACGCGCATCCGGGCGCGACGCTCGCGGGCGGGGAGCGCTGGGGCGTGATCGGCGAGGCCGCGGCGCAGGTTGGGCCGGCGCTTTTCATTTCTCTGCTGATCATCACCTTTTCCTTCGTTCCGGTGTTCACGCTCGAAGCGCAGGAGGGGCGGCTTTTCTCGCCGCTCGCGTTCACCAAGACCTACGCGATGGCCGCGGCCGCGGGACTTGCGGTCACGCTTGTCCCGGTGCTGATGGGCTATCTCATTCGCGGACGCATCCCGG
>DASWDF010000294.1:0-2972 GCA_036395475.1 Casimicrobiaceae bacterium | reverse complement strand
GCCGAGGCGGTCGCGAGCTTCGACCAGGCGCTGGCGTTCGAGCCCAACTACGCGGACGCGCTCAACAACCGCGGCAATGCGCTCGATCGCCTTGGCCGTCAGGACGAGGCGCTGGCGAGCGTCGATCGCGCGCTCGCGCTCGCGCCCGACCACGCCGGCGCGCTGGTCACGCGCAGCGTGCTCTTACGCAAGCTCCGGCGGTCCGCCGAAGCGCTCGCGAGCTGCGAGCGCGCGCTGGCCGTGAGTCCAAACGACGTCGAGGCGCTCACGGTGCGCGGCGATATCCTGATCGATCTCGAACGCTTCGACGACGCGATCGCGGCGCTGGATCGGATCGTCGCGCTTGAGCCCGACGCGGTCGCGGCGAAATGGAACAAAAGCCTCGTGTGCCTGGGGCTCGGCCGCTTCCGGGAGGGCTGGCCGCTCTACGAGCATCGTTGGGCCGGCGCCAAGGGCCTGGTGCCGCGCGACTACCCGCAGCCGCGCTGGAACGGCCAGCGCCTTGACGGCACGCTCCTGGTCTGGGGCGAGCAGGGCCTGGGCGACGAAATCCTCCACGCCAGCATGCTCCCGGACCTGGTCGCACGCACCCCGTCGGTCGTGTTCGAGGTCGAGCCGCGGCTCGCGCCGTTGTTCAAGCGATCGTTCCCGCAGGTGCAGGTGATCCCTTTGCGAAGCGAGCTCTACGCCGGCCGGATCGATGCGCAGGAGCCGCTCGGCAGCCTCGGGCGATATTTCCGGACGCGCTTCGAGGACTTCCCCTCGCGCGAGCGCGGCTATCTCGTTGCCGACACCGTGCGTGCGCAAGCGCTGCGTCGGCGTCTCGCGGGCGACGGGCGCACCGTGATCGGGCTCTCCTGGATCAGCAAGGCGCCGATCGGCGGCGCCTCGAAGAGCGCGCGGCTCGCCGACTTCGCGGCGCTGCTGCGGCTCCCCGGCTGCCGCTTCGTCGATCTGCAATACGGCGACACGACCGACGAGCGCGCGGCCCTCGCGCGCGATCTCGGCATCACGGTCGAGCGGCTTCCCGACGTCGACAACACCAACGATCTCGACGCCCTCGCGGCGCTGATGACGGCGTGCGACGCGATCGTCACCGTCAGCAACACCACCGCACACCTCGCCGGCGCGCTCAGCCGGCCGACCTGGGTAATGGTGCCGCACGGCAACGCCCGCATCTGGTACTGGTTTCACGACCACGACGTGAGCCCCTGGTATCCGCGCGCGCGGGTGCGGCGCCAGCGCGGCGGCGAGCCGTGGGCGCAGGTGGTGGCGTCGGTCGCGATGGACGTCGCGGCTTTCATCGCAAAGCGCTGAAGTCTCCTCGCGCGAATATCTCAGACCTACGAGCCTCCAGTCGCGCTTCACCATCGCGGGCAGATAGTGGCGCGCCAGCCGCACGCCGCTCATCACGCCTTTCGGCTCGGCCTACGTCAGCATCTCGTTGGCCGAACAGGGCCCTTATGCCTCCTCGAACTTCAACCGAGTTCATTTGTGTGGAGCCGAGCAAGGATTGACCGCCGATGGGATGGCGCGCATCGCCGATGTCTTTAGGCAAGCGGGTGTCAGAACTTTTTATGTCTGGCTTAGTCCGGGACCACGCATGGAGGTTGTACGCGGCTGGCTGACTGACGCAGGCATGACACGTGTCCGGCATGTGGGCTATCCGACACTCGTGCGCAACGTCGTCGTGCAGTCGCGTGCTGTCTGCCGAGTTGACGCACGCGAGATGGACGGCACCGAAGCTGTGCGTCTCGCCGAGCGTCATGAGGGCATTGCTTGGCCAGACTATGTCCGCTCCGCCGGCGCGCCCGGATTCCATCATTTCATGGCATTCGATGGCGGTAGACCCGTTGCAACCGCCATACTCTGTATTTTGGATGATCTCGGATACCTGGGAGCCGCTCTCACAGCTGAAGCCTTCCGCGGCCGAGGCGCTCAGCGGGAATTGATCGCCAAGCGGGTGGAAACTGCCGCCTTGCTGGGCTGCCGAATCCTCGTTTCCGAGACACTGTCGATTCTGAAGGATTGTCTGGGCAACTTGCAGAAAGCGGGATTCACGGAGATCTTCGAGAAGGAGATATACGAGGCCAACCTTCACGCATAGGGCACCCGTGACTCTTGGCCTACACCGAGGCGACCGGTAGCAAGTTTCGCACAGAGGCATCGGCGGCTTGATGCGTCATTCGCGCGCCTCCCTGGTGCGAAGCATCGAAGAGCATTGTCCGCGTGCAGGGGGGAGGAATGAGCCTGTGCCGGTCATGCGATTTTGCGGGTCAGAGCAACGTGTGCCAATCATGCGCGGCGCTGAACCCGGCGATCCCGTCGTTCACCAGCGTCGCGATGTCGGTCGTTACACCCGGCAGCGTGATCGCCGACACGTCGGTGCCGCCGCCGTGAACGTCGTGGACGTGAATGACGGTGTTGCCGTCGTCGCTCGTGCTGCTGAGCCAGTTGGCCCAGTAGCTGAGCGCGCCGCTGTTGTCGCTCAGGCCGAGGAAGAGCAAAGCATCGTCGCCGCCGCCTCCATTCATCGTCGCAAGACCGTCATGGCTGAAGTTCGCGCGCGACCTGAATCTGGAGTAGCCAAGCACCAGGCATTTGGCGAAAACGAACCCAAATCGTGAAACGCACTGATGCGAAACTCCACCATCCTACCGAGGCGGAGCGCTATCCGCCGGTCTCCCACATCACTTCGAGCCGGCGCCGAAACGCCTTCGGCTTCTCCACGAACAGGCGCCGGGCGATGCGGCGGGCCGCGCGCACATGATTGGCGCCGCGCTCGTCGATCGCGGGCCGCAGCCGCGAACGCCAGCGCGCCAGCGGCTGGTGCGGCTCGGTCATCTTCACGAGCAGCAGCAGGTCCTGGTGCTTGCCGAGCCGGTCGCGCAGCCGCTGCGCCTCGCCGACCCACATCTTGCCGAAGCGTTTCCACAGCGGCACCACGGTCTCCATCTGGTAGCGATGGGTGA
>DASWDF010000293.1:0-9778 GCA_036395475.1 Casimicrobiaceae bacterium | reverse complement strand
TGATTTCTCAGTGATTTCGGCTGCGCCGAACCCGGCAAGCGGTTAGCGCGGCGCTTCCGAAGCGAGTGGGCCCCCGGACGCCGGGGAAGGACGAGGCGAGGCGGCAGGCGCTTTCACGCCGAGCGCGTGTCTGCGCAGGATCTCGTTGCGCAGTTCACCGAAGTGCTTGCGCGTTTCAGCCTCGATCAGTGTCGGGCCGATGACCGGCGGCACCCAGATCTTGGGCGTGTACCGCCCGCTGTTGATGATGTGAACAAGGGTCCCATCGTCGACCACGCGGGTCGTGAAGGCCGACGCTTTCAGATCGCCGCTGATCAAGCGCGAGCGAATCTCCTGACGGGGTACGAGCTCGACTTCGCGCAGGTTTTCGAAGGTGATCGACAGCAGGCCTCTCGTCGCCTTGCCCTTCTGGTAGACCTGCAGCGTGTGCCCGTCCCGGGCGTGCACGCTGCTGTGCTGGACGTCGGACAGGAATTCGGACATGTGATCGTAATCGGTCAGAACCTCCCATATCACGGCGACCGACGCGTTCACGGGACAATCGACATCGACCGCGACTTCCGCCCCGTTTTTCTTGACGCGGACCTCGATGTCTTCGTCCGTCGCAGCTTGCAATCCCGCGACCGGAAGCATCGCCAGCGTCAGCACGGCGATAGCTCGCAAGCAGCGTTGCGTTCGCGAAGTCCTCGATTCCGGCAGATGTCGGCTGTACGCCATCTTCACTCGCCGGTCGTCTCGCGTAGCTGAGCGGATTGGCTCGCTGGGGCCGCGTCGAGTTGGCGCGCGCGAATCAGGCGCTGCGCCTCGAGACACCAGTGCTTCTTGATATCGTGCCAGACACCCGCCGCCCAGAGCACGTTGTCGCTCGGACCCCCGGGCAGATTCGAAAGATCTGCAGTCTTCCCGGTGGCGAAGCGATTGATCCAGTCGCGCATCCTGGGGTCGTCGGCCAGATGCTGTGTATTCGGTACGAACACGTGGTTGTAGCTCGAGGGAAGATTCACATTGTGAACGACCGCGTTACCCGTGGTCTGATATTCGTCGGCGCTGGTCGCGCCGCCCGGCGCGGTCCACGCCACGAAGTCGCCGGCGATGGCGAAGCCGGTGAATTCGTCGACACTGTCCGGAATGATCCGCAGGCGGCCCGCCATGTTCCATACGCTTGGTGCAAAGAATTCGACGCCGCCTGCGCCCACGACCGAAGCATACGCCACCGAAAGACCAACGACCGGCTTTTCTACGTGAGCGAATGGATCGGTGATGGTGTAGCGCTCTTCGCGCCTGTCCGTCACGGGATTCCATACCGCGATCCTGTCGCCAAAACCGCCGGCGAGCTCGTGCAGCACCTTGACCGTTTGCATTCCGCCCTGGCTGTGACCGATCAACATCGGCCGCATCGCGTCGTGCTCGTAGTACCACGCCACCTCGCCGGCAAGCCGTTCGCTGCTCCCGTACGGATTCTGCGAATAGGCGCCGTCGTGCGGATCGCGAATCTTCGTCTCCGGATAGCCCATGCCGACGAGAAACTTGGCGAAGGATTCCATGAGCAGGTAAACCCCGACGACGCCGCCGTGCACGAGAACGATACGCGGCGCGGGCGCGGAGGCAAGCGTCGTACGCAGGTCCGCCTCGCTGATCCGCTCCGGGTCAAGGGTGAGAATGCGCTTTTCCTGCGCTGCGTCGAGCTGGCGAGGCTGGGTGCGCGCGGCGACCTGTACGAACTCAAGGGGGGCGACGTCAGCCGATGCACGCTCGCTCGGTGCGGTCGCGCAACCCCCCAGGACGACTGCGGGAAAAATGAGCAGGGCAGTCGCGCGATGAAAAATCTGCCGGCGCATTCTGGTCGCCCCATCGCAGCGGTGCAGTCCGGTTGCGTCGATCGTCATCCCCGTACTCCCTTTTTTGGGCGAACCGCAGGTACGATAGCCGCGGCTGGATTGCCGCGGCTATCGGCGAAAGACTGATTTGTTTGTAGGACTGATCGGAGGTGTCAGTTGACGGCCTCGCCTTATTCCCGATCGAGGCCCCCCAAGGATTCGATCGGCCGCTCGCGGAGCGATCCGCTACTGGTGCGCGCATCCGCTGTTCCGCGCAGCGGATCTTCCCAATAGGGCACGACCCCGTAGTACTCATGCACCTTGACCGCCCACGCCGTGTCTGCCATCGACGGCCAGTGGTCCTTGTCGAAGCCTTCCGCGGTCTCGAGCTTCTCTTTGCTGACGTTGAGCGCGAAGCGCTTTTCCTTTGCGTCGAGCGTCAATGCGCTCCACGGAATCGCGAACAGCTTGGAGCCCATGCCCAGGAAGCCGCCAAACGACAGCACGGCATAAGCGATGCGTCCGGATCTGACGTCGAGCATGATCGCTTCGATTTCGCCGAGACTCTCGCCTTGCGCGTTGACGACCTTGTCGCCGATCAGCGTTCCGGCATCCATGACTTCCGGTCCGGGTCCGGCGGAGGCATCGAACTCGTCGTCGCCTGGAATGATGTTCGCGCCGCGGGCGCGGGTCGTTTGGGTTGGAGGAATTGAAGTAGCCATGAGAATGCTCCACGAGTTGGGTTGACCTGAAGAGGTTCGAGCAGCGGGCTCCAATTCCGCCTAATTGATTGATGCGCGGACTTTGGGGAGCCCTCTCGAACTAGCGGCGATGCTGCATCTTGCGATCCCGGCGCGGTAGCGGCCGCTGTCTGGTTTGCCTGTAGGCAGGACGCGAAGGCTCTGTCAGCGCTCTTCCGACGCGGCGAGCCCGATTCGCCTACGCCAGAATCGGATGCGCGCCTATAGGCGATGACCTCGGCAGTGCGGATGATTAGAGGAGCGTCAAGGGCTGCAAAGGTAGTGGGCGCATGAACCAGGCGCAGAGGTTTCGCAATGCGCTATCGCACCGCAGATGCCGGTAACGGATATACGCTTGAAGCGCGCATTCCCGCGCGCTCGGCAGTGCTCGAAGGCGAGGTCCATGTTGGTGAGGAAAGCCGCGGTATCGTGCTGTTCGCGCACGGCTCGGGCAGCAGCCGCCACAGCGCGCGTAACCAGCTCGTTGCGCGGAGTCTTCGTGACGCCGGTTTGGGGACCCTGCTTTTCGATTTGCTGACCCGCGAAGAAGAAGCGGTCGACCTTGTCACGCGTCATCTTCGCTTCGACATAGGGCTCCTTGCCGAGCGCCTCGTGCACGCGAGCCGCTGGGTCCGGAGCAGGCCCGAAACGCGCGAGTTGAAGATCGGCTACTTCGGTGCGAGCACCGGAGGCGGTGCGGCGCTGGTCGCGGCTGCCGAGCTCGGCAACGAAATCGGCGCCGTTGTTTCTCGCGGAGGCCGGCCGGACCTGGCCGCAGACGCGCTGACCGGGGTCAAGTCGCCAACCCTGCTCATCGTCGGCGGTTTGGACGAACCGGTCATTAAATTGAACGAGGAAGCTCTCGCGCTTTTGCGGTGCGAGAAGCAGCTTCGGATCGTACCGGGAGCGACGCATCTCTTCGAGGAGCCCGGGGCGCTGGAGGAAGTCGCTCGCCTCGCCGGCGAATGGTTCGGGCGGCATTTGCATGGTCGCCCGGATGCAGGCGTCCGGCCGGGCAAGGGCGTGTGAGCGCGGGTTCTGCCCATGCTATTCGCCGATCGACGCGATGCTGGACGAGTACTGGCGGGGCTATTGACAAAATACGCCGATCGCGACGATGTGCTCGTCCTTGCGCTGCCGCGCGGTGGTGTGCCCGTTGCATTCGAGGTCGCCCACGCGATCAGAGCTCCTCTCGATGTCTTCATCGTTCGCAAGCTGGGCGTCCCCGGTCAGGACGAGCTTGCGATGGGCGCAATCGCAACGGGCGGCGTACGCGTCGTGAACGAGGACGTGGTGGTCCCGTTGGGCCTGAGTGCCAAGGTGATCGATGCCGTCGCGGCGAGAGAAGAAAGGGAATTGGAGCGGCGCGAGCGCATTTATCGTGGCGCTCGCCCACCACCCGACGTCCGCGACCGCACGGTAATCCTTGTCGATGATGGTCTGGCGACCGGCTCGACCATGCGCGCGGCCGTGGCTGCGCTTCGCAAGCAACGGCCTGCACGGATCGTCGTCGCGGTGCCCGTCGCCGCGCCGGAGACATGCGAGGAATTCAAGACGGAGGTCGACGAAACGGTTTGTGCCGCGACGCCACGGATGTTCAACGGCGTCGGTCGCTGGTACGAGGACTTTTCCCAGACGAGCGATGACGAGGTGCACGAGTTGCTCGCGCAAGCGCGAACCTACGTGGGCTGATCGAAGGCGGATGCGATGACGAATGCAAAAGACGCGATGCTTGTTAGGAGCCTGCGTGAGGCCGCTCGCCGGCTCGCGGGATCGACAAGAGACTACGATCCGTTGCTGGAATTGATTGGCGATGCGCGCTTCGTACTGTTGGGCGAGGCGTCGCATGGGACGCATGATTTCTACGATCAGCGCGCGCAGATTACAAAGCGCTTGATCGTGGAGAAAGGTTTCACAGCCGTTGCCGTCGAGGCCGATTGGCCGGACGCATATCGGGTGAACCGCTACGTCCAGGCTGCGTCGACGGATTCCGACAGCGAGGAGGCGCTCTCCGGTTTCAGGCGCTTTCCGACGTGGATGTGGCGCAACTCCGACGTCCTCGATTTCGTGGGCTGGCTGCGCGAGCACAACGACGGCGTATCGCCTGCGAAGAAGGCGGGATTCTATGGCCTCGACCTCTACAGTCTGCATGCATCGATCGACGCAGTGCTGACTTATCTGCACAAAGTCGATCCGGAGGCAGCAAGGCGCGCGCGCAACCGGTACTCGTGCTTCGATCATTTCGGCGAAGACACGCAGGCGTACGGCTATGCGGCGACTTTCGGGCTTGCCGAATCGTGCGAAGAAGAAGTGCTCGGGCAACTGATCGAGCTGCAGCAGCGCGCCGTTGCCTATGCGAGCCGGGACGGGCGCGTCGCCGACGACGAGTTTTTCTTCGCCGAGCAGAACGCCCGGCTGGTCAAAAACGCCGAAGAGTATTACCGCTCGATGTTTCGCGGTCGCGTGGAATCCTGGAACAGACGCGACGCGCATATGGCGGAGACGCTGGAGGCGTTGGCCGCGCACCTCGAGGGCCGCGGACGCGCAGCGAAGATCGTGCTCTGGGAGCACAACTCGCATTTGGGCGACGCGCGCGCAACCGAGATCGGCGAGGGCGGCGAGTTCAACGTGGGTCAGCTCGTCCGCGAACGCTATCCCGGGGAAGCGGTGCTCGTCGGCTTCACCACCCATCATGGCACGGTGACCGCGGCTTCGAATTGGGACTCGCCTGCGGAACGCAAGCGGGTGCGCCCGGCTCTCCCAGGCAGCTATGAAGCGCTGTTTCACGAGGTGGGCATCGGCCGCTTCATGGTCGGACTGCGCAGCGGCGTTCCCATGGAGGGACTGCGCGAACCGCGACTCGAGCGGGCGATTGGCGTCATCTACCGGCCGGAGACCGAACGGATGAGCCACTACTTCCATGCGCGGCTGTCCGATCAGTTCGATGCCGTGCTGCATTTCGACGAAACGCGCGCCGTGGAGCCTCTCGAGCGCGTCGCGGCGCCGAGCGGCGAAGTCGCGGAAACATTTCCCACGGGTGTTTGAGAGGAGCGCACCATGCCAAGCCGGGACATCCCACGCGAACAGTGGGTGACGTTCCTCGACAGCTTCAGCCGTCAGCATGAGGGGTGGCTGGTCAACGTGGAAGTCGTCACCGATGGGCTCGGTGCACACAGGGAGGTGCGGGAAAAACGTCTGATCGGCGTCAGTGCCGATCTGAAGAACGGCTCAAACGCCATTTCGATCATCGCCGGAGATCGGTCCGACGATCACGTGAATCACATCATCAACGGCGCCACCCGCATCGCGCTCGAGGAGACGGAAGAAGGAGCGCACAAAGGGCTTCGCATCGAGGCCGCGGATGGCGGGACGACGCTGCTCCTATTCCGTTCTCCGGCTTCGCCCGAGACGGTGGATGGCGTTCTCCTGCGGTAGCGGCGCGAGCCCGCAGCGAGGGGCCCTGCGCACGCAGTGCGCGGGGATCGCGCGAGGCGAGTCGACGCTTGAGGCCGACGCACGGCAAAACATGCCGCGCCAAGCATTCAAGGAGGCCGAGGCGCGCGCCGCCGCTAGGCGCTCACCGCAGGTATGCCAGCAGCGGCGATCCCGCCTGTCGTTTGACGAGCACGCTTTCGGCCTCCCGCATCTGGCGGGGTTCGAGCTGCTGCAGCCACTGCGTCTCGCCGGCGACAAGCGCTGCCACCGCCACGCCATCGCGGTAAAGAACGCGATTGTTGGTCAGGGCGGGCACCTTGGGACCCGGCAAGATGCTGCCGATCAGGTTCAGTGGATCGGCAGCGGAGAGCGAAATCCAGGCCGGCGATGGCGGCGCGCGGCGCATCTCGCGCATTAGGCCCACCGCTTCGGGTAGCGCAAACTGCTCCCCCGTGATGCCCGCCACGAATCGGCCACCGCGTATCTCGCCGCGCGCTTCCAGACGTCGCAGCACGCGCAACAGCTCGCGCCACGGGGGAAGCCACGCCGCCTCGCGTTCGAGCAGGCGCCAGAACACGACGCCGTAGCGACGCAGCAAGGTATCGGCGATATGCTCGACGACTTCGTGCTCGGGTTCGTAGAGCGCGCCGGTGGCCGCGAGTCTCGGTGGGGGCCGCCGGACCAGCGCCCAGCGTCCCGCGTCCTCGATGCCGAAGAGCGCGGTGCGCCGGCGCCGTTTGCCCTTGGTGAGCGGCTTGCGTCGATCGGAGGGCGTGAGCAGCGCGCGCAACCCGGCGAAGCTGTCGGAGTGTACGAATCCCAGCACGACCAGCTCGGCGAGCGCGTCTTCGACCTGCGTGCGCAGCATGCCGGTCGCATCGACGATCTCGTCGAAAAAACAGGCGCCATGATCCTTCAGATGCTCGACCACGCGTTGGGCGCGCGCACTTACCGGAGAGGGCTCGACCGGCGCGGGTACCGCGCGGTTCCACAACCCCAGGTTGCGCCTCGGCAAAAGCGTGACCGGCGTCGTGCGGATCGGGCCGGCGTTCCTTGCAGCGACCATTGCTGGCGCCGTGAGGCGCGTCCACACGGCACGCCCGGCGAGACACAGATCGTCGAGCCAAGTGAAGTCGTAGTTGTCGAGCCGCGCCGGCAAGATCTCGGCCTCCCACGCCGCCGCAGGGGCCTCGAAGCCCTCGAGCTGCGTAAGCAGTGCCGCCAGCGCATCGGGGCCCTCGCGCCGTTCGCTCGGAATCACGTGCTGCCAGCGACAAAGAAAGCGCATGAAATCCTGGCTCGATGCCGGCTCGATTTCCTGCCGCAGCCGCTTGACGGTATAGCGATGGATGCGGGCGAGCAGCGCCCGGTCGCACCATTCGGACTGACTCGCGCCAGGCGTGAACGAACCGCGCATGGCGAATCCTTCCGCCGCGAGCTTCGCCAGCGCCGCTTCGATGTCCGCGAGCGGCAGCGACATCGAGTCCGCCAGCGCGTTGGCGGTCACCGGTCCCAGGCCTTCGAGCCGGCTGCGTACGATTTCGGTTAATGCCTCCTCAGCGGACCATGAACGTGCCGCAAACTCCGCCGGCGCGGCGATCGCCGGCGATCGCTGCGCATGCGGAAACACGGAGGCGAACTGGGGCAGGCGCTCCGCCGCGATCCATAGCGCTCTTTCGCTTGGGGTCGCTGCCGTCGACGTAGGTGCTCGCACGGTCAGCCGGGTGACGCGCTTGGCCTCCGCTAGCTCCGCGAGAAACAGTGCCCATTGATCATTGTCAGCGACCTCCTGCTCGGTGACGAAGGCAAGTCCCAGCAACGCGTCATGCAGCTCGTCCGGGTTGGCGACGCTGGGCCACGCTTCCGCGCGCACGCGTTCGATCGCGTCGGGATCGAGTCGGCCCAGACCCGCGGCAGCCTCTTCGTCGAGCCAGCGGCGGCTCATCACCGCTTGGGTGCGACGCTCCTCCAGAGGCGCGTCGTCGAGGAAGGCATACGGCCGTGCGCTCAGGATCTCCAGCGCGAGCGGCGAGGGCTCGGTCAGGTCGCGGTGCTCGATGCGGATCGCTCCGGATTCGATCGCCCGCAGCAGTCTCTCTAAACCTTCGATGTCCATCGCCTCGTACAGGCAATCGTGAACGGTCTGATTCACCAGCGGATGGTCGGGAATCTCGCGCTCTCCCACGAGGTTTTCGCCGCAAGCGACCTGATCGGGAAAAACCGCCGCGAGGAGGTCCTCGGCGGCCATGCGCTGCAGCTGCGGCGGCACTTTCTTGCCGGAGCGGAAGCGTGGAAGCGCCAGCGAAGTCGTCGCGGTCCACCGCCAGCGCGCCGCGAACATCGGCGCATCGAGCATCGCCTGGATCAGCAGCGGCCGCACGCTGTTCGAATGCAGATACCGCGGCACCTCGTCGAGCGGAAAGCTGTGGCTGGTCGAGAGCGAGAGCACGATCGCATCTTCGGTTGCCGCCGCCTGCAGCTCGAAATTGAACTTGCGGCAGAAACGCTTGCGCAGCGCGAGGCCCCACGCGCGGTTGATGCGGCTGCCGAACGGCGAATGAATGACCAGCTGCATGCCGCCGGATTCGTCGAAGAAGCGCTCGAGTACGATCGTGGTCTGCGTCGGTATCGTGCCCAGCGCGGCGCGCGCGGCGGCCAGGTACTCGACGAGCTGGTCCGCCGGCGAGGAGCCGAGCCGGAGCTCTTGCGTCAGATAGCCGAGCGCCGCAGCGTCGGCTAGCCGCGTTACCACATCTTCGCGCAGCCGCGATACCGCGAGCGAGAGCTCGTCGGTCCGCCCGGGAGCTTCGCCCAGCCAGAACGGGATGCTCGGCGGCTGCCCGTGCGCATCCTCGACGCGGAGCCGCCCCGCCTCGACGCGCAGAATGCGGTACGAAGTGTTGCCGAGCTGGAAGATGTCGCCCGCCAGGCTCTCGATGGCGAAATCCTCGTTGACCGTGCCGACGAGCTGGCCCGCGGGCTCGAGCACGACGTCGTAGTCGGCGGTGTCGGGAATCGCTCCGCCCGAAGTGATCGCAGTGAGCCGTGCGCCGCGGCGGCCGCGCAGGACGCCATTCACCGCATCACGGTGCAGGTATGCGGCGCGATGGCCTCGGCGCGTCGTGAACCCTTCGGCGAGCATGCGCACCACGGCAAGATACTCGTCGCGCGTCAAGCTCGCGTAGGGGTAGGCGCGCGTGAAGACTCCGAACAGAGCATCTTCGCTCCATTCGCGCGCCGCTACCTCGGCGACGATTTGCTGGGCGAGAACGTCGAACGGCTTCGGCGGTATCGCAACGCGGTCGAGCTCGCCGCGCCGCACCGCGTCGAGGAGCGCCGTGCACTCGACCAGCTCGTCGCGCGACAAGGGGAAGAGCCGAGCCTTCGGTTGTCCGCTGACGGTGTGATTGGCGCGTCCAGCGCGCTGCAGAAAGGTCGCAATCGACCGCGGTGTGCCGAGCTGGCAGACCAGTTCGACGTCGCCGATATCGATGCCGAGCTCGAGCGAAGCGGTGGCCACGAGCGCCCGCAATTCGCCGTTCTTCAGGCGCTGCTCGGCGGCAAGGCGTCGCTCCTTGGCGAGACTCCCGTGATGCGCGGTGACCACGTCCTTGCCGATGAGTTCCGACAGGTGTCGCGCCACGCGCTCCGCCATGCGCCGTGTGTTGACGAAAACCAGCGTTGTGCGATGCTCGCGCGTGACCTCGGCAAGCCGCGCGTAGACCTGCTGCCAGACCTCGCCCGACATGACCGCTTCGAGCGGGGAGGGCGGAACCTCGAGCGCGA
>DASWDF010000292.1:0-10224 GCA_036395475.1 Casimicrobiaceae bacterium | reverse complement strand
GAAGCGCTTCATTGCGCGCAACAAGGGCATCTACCCGAGCATGATCCATGCCGGCGTCTACTCGGGCGTGACGCACTACCTGAAGGCGATCGAGGCGCTCAAGTCCGACGATGGCACGAAGGTGATCGCGAAGATGAAGGAGATGCCCACCGACGACCCGCTGTTCGGCAAGGGAACCGTCCGCGTGGACGGCCGCAAGATCCACCCAGCGTACCTGTTCGAGGTCAAGAAGCCGGCCGAGTCGAAGGGGCCGTGGGACTACTACAAGACCCGCGCGACGATCCCGGCCGATCAGGCGTTCCGGCCGCTGAAGGACGGCGAGTGCCCGCTGGTGAAGTGACGTACGCGGGAGCATAGCGCGCACATATCGGCTGTGATGCAATCCGGGCGATCAATCGGACACGTCGCGTCGGGCCGGTTAAGGGGCGCGCAGCGCCCGCTTCAACCGGCCCGCGCCGCTGCCGCATCCTCATGACGGAAATCTTCGGCGTGCCAACGCAGGCGTTGTTCAGCCAGCTCCTGATCGGGCTGATCAACGGTGCGTTTTACGCGATGCTGAGCCTCGGGCTCGCCGTTATTTTCGGGCTGCTCAACATCATCAACTTCACCCACGGCGCGCAGTACATGATGGGCGCGTTCTGCGCGTGGTTCCTGCTGCAGTACCTCGGGCTTGGCTACTGGTGGTCGCTGCTGCTCGCGCCGATTGCCGTCGGCGCTTTCGGTATCGTCATCGAACGGACGATGCTCGCGCGTTTGTACAAGCTCGATCACCTCTACGGCCTGCTGTTGACGTTCGGCCTGGCGCTGATCATCCAGGGACTTTTCCGCAACCAATTCGGTTCGTCCGGGCTGCCCTACCAGATGCCGGAAGTGCTCACCGGTGGGTTCAACTTGGGCTTCATGTTCCTCCCGAAGTATCGCGCTTGGGTGATCGTTGCATCGCTCGCCGTATGCCTTGCGACGTGGTACGTGATCGAGCGCACCAAGCTGGGAGCGTATCTGCGCGCGGGGACCGAGAACCCGGCGCTGGTGCAGGCATTCGGCATCAATGTTCCGCGGATGATCACGCTGACGTACGGATTCGGGGTCGCGCTCGCGGCGGTTGCGGGTGTCATGGCGGCGCCGATCTACCAGGTCAGCCCGCTGATGGGCGCCGATCTCATCATCGTCGTCTTCGCCGTCGTCGTGATCGGTGGCATGGGGTCGATCCTGGGCTCGATCATCACCGGCTTCGGTCTGGGTGTGATCGAGGGGCTCACGAAGGTGTTTTATCCGGAGGCATCGAACACGGTGATCTTCGTGATCATGGTGATCGTGCTGATCCTTCGACCCGCCGGCCTTTTCGGCCGCGAGCGGTAGGCCATGGCCACGCCAGTTTCGACCACGGCTTTGCCGTCCCGTCTTGCCGCCAACGGCTTCGCGCTTGGCACGGCGGCGATGATCGTGCTGCTCGCCGTTGCGCCGTTCATCGGTTTCTACCCGGTGTTTCTGATGAAGGCGCTTTGCTTCGCGGTGTTCGCCTGCGCGTTCAATCTCCTGCTCGGATTCAGCGGCCTGCTGTCGTTCGGCCACGCGATGTTCCTCGGCACCGCGGGTTACCTGGCCGCGCACGCGGCCAAGGTCTGGGGGTTCCCGCCCGAACTCGCCATCCTCACCGGAACGGCCGCGTCGGCGGCGCTGGGGGTAATCGTCGGGATGCTCGCCATCCGGCGTCAGGGCATCTATTTCGCGATGATCACGCTGGCGATCGCGCAGATGGTGTACTTCTTCTACCTGCAGGCGCCGTTCACTCATGGCGAGGACGGTATCCAGGCGGTGCCGCGCGGGAAGCTCTTCGGCGTACTCGACCTCGCGAACACGATCACGATGTACTACGTCGTGCTCGCGATCTTCATCGGCGCCTTTCTGCTCATCTACCGCACCGTGCATTCGCCGTTCGGCCAGGTGTTGAAGGCGATCCGCGAGAATGAACCCAGAGCGATTTCGCTCGGTTACGATGCCGACAGGTACAAGCTGCTCGCGTTCATCCTGTCGGCAACGCTCTCCGGGCTCGCCGGCGCGACCAAAGCGATCGTATTCCAGCTCGCCTCGCTCACCGACGTCTACTGGACCATGTCGGGCGAGGTCGTGCTGATGACGCTGCTGGGCGGCATGGGCACGATCTTCGGGCCGGTCGTCGGTGCGTTCGTGATCATCGGCCTCGAGAACTACCTGGCGGGCTTCGGCCAATGGGTGACCGTGATCACCGGAGTGATCTTCGTGGTCTGCGTGCTCGCGTTCCGCCGCGGCATCGTGGGCGAGCTTGCGGCGTGGTGGGCGAAGAAAAAGTAGGGTCAGAGACGACTTTTGCCGAAGCATCGGCTAACCACCGGGCCTGCCAAAAGTCGTCTCTGACCCTACTTTTGGTTTTCCTGTTCGCGCTCGCCGCCGGGCAAGCGCTGGCGCAGCCATATGTCGTCCTCGGTCAATGCCGCTATGGCGTACCCAACGGCGCGTACGAGTTGCGCATGCCCGATGGTCGGCTGCGGGTCGTGGGAGCCTTTTCCCAGGGCCATATGACGGGCACGTTCATCTTCTGGTCGGCCGGGGGTGCACGTGTCGCGGTCATGCCTTTCGACAACGACGCCAAAAGCGGGACTGTCGCGTTGTGGTACACACCTCCCGACGGCCGCGTCGAGACCGGACGCAGGCTCGAGGCGCCGTATGTGGACGACCGGCTGCATGGCATCGTGCGATCGTGGCATCCGGACGGCATGCCGAGGGCGGAGTACCGCTACGAGCACGGAGTGCTTTCCGACGCCCGCGCCTGGTCCGACTCCGGGATGGCACTTGCCGGCACCGAAGCGGAGCATTTGGCGGTGCGCGACGCGGCAAATGATGAGAGGTTCTACGCTTCGCTGCTCGCGGTGATCCGTGAGAACCTGCCGGCGTGCGAAGCCGACCGCCCGAATGGTGCCGCGCTCCCGAGTTGACCCGCGGGGTTTATGCCGCCATCATGACCGGTCCGGCGGCGCTCCGGGGACTAAGACCCCCGTTCCATGACCTGTGCGCGCCGCACCACTTGCCGTCGAAGGGAGCCGCTGATGCGCTCGATCGCCAAGTTTGGAATGGTCGCCGTCGCCGTGACGCTTGCGGGCTGTCAGATCAGCGGCGCTTATCGGGACGCCTCGTTCGCGGCATCGGCGACCCCGTATACCGATGAGATTCCTCCGCGTCCGGTGTACTTCCAGTACGTCATGACATTCCCGGACAACACGATGTATTTCTATCCGATCTTCGACGACCAACCCCGGCATTCCGACCTCAAGCTCAACAGCATGCGCTGCGTCGCAGGTGAGGGCGGATGGGTTATCGTCGCGGCGAACGTGCAGAACCTGGGATCCACCGTCATCCCGAACATTCCGCTCAACGGCGACCTGGGTGCCTTCCGCGTTGGAGCGATCGTCACCACCGCGGGCGGCGCGCGCGACGAGGTCTACGCGACGCAATACGTGCCACTGACGGTCGGTGGCGCTGTGACGCTGGTTCTCGCGCCGACACGTGCGCCGGCCGGCGACATCGTACGCATCGACGTTGTTGCCGACCCCGATCGCATCGTTCCCGACCCTCTCCGGGACAACAACATCCTGTCCTGGACGGGAACGATGCAGGCCACGAGTCCGCAGTGCACGGTAATGCGCTAGCGGGCTGACGCGTTCAGCCCTGCTTCAGCGGTGTTTGTCCTGCGCTCGTTGCGAGTCGGCAATGACGCATTCGGCCCTGCTCGCAACGTTCTGCACTAACCAGCCGGATTAGATTCGGCGGTCCGGCGCGGGCGCGGCGGGCCGGTCTCGTGCCGGTGGTGAGCGGAACCCGTGGCCTGCCCGTTCCAGCTATAATTATCTGGCTTGCGGCTCCGCTTCGGCGCGCCGTGCCATTGCGGAAGCTCCCATGAAGGTTCTCGTTCCCGTCAAGCGCGTGGTCGATTTCAACGTCAAGGTGCGAGTCAGGCCCGACGGTTCCGGCGTCGACACCGCCAACGTCAAGATGTCTATGAACCCCTTCGACGAGATCGCCGTCGAGGAAGCCGTACGGCTAAAGGAAAAAGGCGTCGTGACCGAGATCGTCGCGGTGTCGTGCGGTGTCACCGCTTGCCAGGAAACGTTGCGCACCGCGCTCGCGATCGGCGCCGACCGCGCGATCTTAGTGGAGACGGACGCCGAGTTGCAGCCGCTCGCGGTCGCCAAGCTGCTCCAGGCGATCGCCGTCAAGGAGGCGCCGCAGCTCATCATCCTCGGCAAGCAGGCCATCGATGACGACGCGAACCAGACCGGGCAGATGCTCGCCGCCCTGCTCGATTGGCCGCAGGCTACGTTCGCCTCCAAGATCGATATCGCAGACGGCACGGCAACCGTCAAACGCGAGATCGATGGCGGGCTGGAGACGGTGGCGATGGCATTGCCCGCGGTGATCACGACGGACCTGCGCTTGAACGAGCCGCGCTACGCAACGTTGCCCAATATCATGAAGGCGAAGAAAAAACCGTTGGACATCGTCAAGCCCGAGGCGCTCGGTGTCGACGTCAGCCCGCGCCTGGCTACACTGAAGGTGGTTGAGCCACCCAAGCGCAAGGGCGGCGGCAAAGTCGCCGATGCGAAAGAGCTGGTGGCGAAGCTGCGCAACGAAGCGAAGGTGATTTCGTGACGCTGGCGACGCGGGTGTCGCGAAATTATCCCCGCGAAAGCGGGGATCCAATGGCGTTCGATTCCAATAACCGTGTCCTGACATCCTAGTAACCGATGACCATTCTCGTCATCGCCGAGCACGACGGCGCTGCGCTTAAGAGCGCGACGCTCAACACGATCGCCGCCGCGCAGAAGATCGGCGGCGACATTCATGTCCTGGTCGCGGGCCACAACGCGGGAGGCGCGGCCAGTGCCGCCGCGCAGGTCGCCGGTGTCGCCAAGGCGTTGCACGCCGACGCGCCGCAGTTCGCCACGCCGACGGCGGAGAATGTCGCTGCGCTGGCAGTTAGCCTGGCGCCGTCGTATTCGCACGTGATGCTGCCTGCGACCGGCTTCGGCAAGAACATCGCCCCGCGCATCGCCGCGCTGCTCGACGTGGCACAGGTTTCCGATATCATCGCAGTCGAATCGGCCGACACCTTCGTGCGGCCGATCTATGCCGGTAGTGCCTTCGCCACCGTGCAGGCGAAGGACGCGAAAAAAGTGATCACGGTGCGCACGACCGGTTTCGACGCGGCAGCCGCGACCGGAGGCAGCGGCGCGGTCGAGACCGTCACCGCACCGCCGGACAGCGGCCAGGTAAGGGTGCTCGGACAGGAGCTCACCAAGTCGGAGCGCCCCGAGCTGACCAGCGCGCGCGTCATCATCTCCGGAGGCCGCGGCCTGCAAAACGGCGAGAATTTCAAGATGCTCGAGGTGCTGGCCGACAAGCTGCACGCCGCGATCGGCGCATCGCGCGCTGCGGTCGATGCGGGTTACGTGCCCAACGATTATCAAGTCGGACAGACCGGCAAGATCGTCGCGCCCGATCTCTATATCGCGGTGGGAATTTCCGGCGCGATCCAGCATCTCGCAGGGATGAAGGATAGCAAGGTGATCGTTGCGATCAACAAAGATCCCGATGCGCCGATCTTCCAGATTGCGGACTACGGCCTGGTTGGGGATCTGTTCGAGATCATCCCGGCGCTGACCGCGGAGCTGGGTTGAGGCGATGAGCGCCTATCACGCGCCGTTGAAGGAAATCCGGTTCGTGCTGCACGAGCTGGCGGGCCTCGAGCAGGTCGGCAAGCTGCCGGGTTTTGAGGACGCGACGCCCGATACGGTCGCAGCAATCCTCGAGGAAGCATCGAAGTTCGCCACCGAGGTGCTGGATCCGTTGAACGCCGTTGGCGATCGCGCGGGCGCGCAGTGGCAGGAAGGCGGGAGTGTCAGGACGCCGGCCGGTTTCAAGGCAGCGTATCTCCGCTTCGCCGAAAACGGCTGGAACGGCCTCACCAAGAATCCCGAGCACGGCGGGCAGGGTCTGCCGCAGCTCGTCGCGACCGCGGTCGAGGAGATGTGGCACGGCGCGAACATGGCTTTCGCCTTGTGTCCGCTGTTGACGCAGGGCGCGATCGAGGCGCTCGAGCTCTGCGGATCGGACGCGCTGAAGGCGAAGTTCCTCGACAAGATGGTTGCCGGCGTCTGGACGGGGACGATGAATCTCACCGAGTCGCAGGCCGGCTCCGATCTCGCCGCGGTCCGCACGCGCGCGGTCCCGCAAGGGGACGGCAGCTTCAGGCTGTACGGCCAGAAGATATTCATCACCTACGGCGAGCAGGACTACACCGACAACATCATTCATCTCGTGCTCGCGCGGACGCCGACCGCGCCTGAAGGCGTCAAGGGCATATCGCTATTCGTCGTGCCGAAGTTCCTCGTCAATGACGACGGCAGCGTCGGCGCGCGCAACGACGTGCATTGCGTATCGATCGAGCACAAGCTGGGCATACACGCGAGTCCGACCGCGGTGCTCGCCTACGGCGACCATGGCGGCGCGATCGGCTACTTAGTCGGCGATGAAAACCGCGGCCTCGAGTACATGTTCATCATGATGAATCTCGCGCGCTTTTCGGTCGGCATCGAAGGCATAGGCATCGCCGAGCGCGCGTACCAGCGTGCACGGGCCTATGCACGCGATCGCGTGCAGGGCAGGGCGCCGGGACTCGACAAGGCGACGCCGACGGCGACGATCCTGCAGCATCCGGATGTCCGCCGGATGCTGCTGACGATGAAGGCGCAGACCGAGGCGATGCGCGCGGTCGCGTATGTCACGGGCGCCGCGATCGACAATGCGCGCAGGCACCCGGACGTGGATGCACGCAAGCAGCACCAGGCATTCGTCGATCTGATGATACCGATCGTCAAGGGCTGGAGCACCGAGCTCGCGCAGGAAGTCACGTATCTCGGCGTGCAGGTGCACGGTGGCATGGGATTCATCGAGGAGACCGGCGCAGCGCAGGACTATCGCGATGCGCGCATCACGACGATCTACGAAGGCACGACCGCGATCCAGGCCAACGACCTGATCGGGCGCAAGACCGCGCGCGATGGCGGCGCGGTCGCACGCAGGGTCATCGGCGAGATCGGCAAAGTGGCGGCCGAGCTTGCCGCTTCGAACAACGCCGACCTCAAGGCCATAGGCAGCGAGCTTGCGGCGGCGACCGCGGCGCTCGGACACGCGGTCGACTGGGTCGTCGAAGCGGTTGCCGGCGCGCCGCGCGCCGCGCATGCGGCGTCAGTGCCGTATTTGCGGCTGTGGGGCGTCGTCGCGGGCGGATGGCAACTGGCACGCGGGGCACGCGCGGCCGAGAAACGCCTGGCCGAGGGCAGCGGCGATGCCGATTTTCTTCGCGGCAAGATCGCCACCGCGCGGTTCTACGCCGATTGTCTCCTGCCGCAGGCAAGCGCCTTGTCGCAGGCGATCACGCGCGGCAGCGAGGCCGTGCTCGCTCTTGCCGACGCGCAATTCTGATCGAGGCGGTCCGTAGCGCCGGCTTTCGCTGCGCCACCTTGGCTGCGCACGTAATTCCGTCATCGAGGTGTTGTCGAGGGGAACCAGACGGCGCCGCCAAGGTCGTATCGATTCATCCCGAGCGGATCCCATCCACGCCATGCTTTCAACCCTAGAAATACCGCGCTGTCTGGTCGTGTTCGCCGCGCTTGCCTGCGGTCTGCACGCGGCGCTCGCAAGAGCCGACGCGCTCGCCGTTGTCGATCCGTTGCCGCCCGGGCCGTACGCCGTCGGTTGCAGCAATGTCGCGCAGGACTTCGGCCGCGTGCAGGCGGGCGAGAGCGCGCAGAACTACTGGGAGGGCTATCCTGACGGAAGCCGCGACCGCTACGTGACACAGTTGCTCGTGGACCCTGCCGACGCGCTCGTCGTCGACGTCACCGTTCCCGACGATCGCGAGCTCTACGTCAACCACGCGACGCAAACGGTCGAATACGCGCTCCTCGTCTGCTACCCGACGACCGCCGACAACCCGTATCCCGATTACGCGCTGCCCTCGGGGCAGGCGGTGCCGCACATGCAGCAGGGGGCACAGCCGCCGATCTTCGCCGATCCGAACGTGCGCTGGCCAGTGCTGCTGTTCTCACACGGGCTCGTCGGCAGCCCGATCTCCAGCGACTACATCGACGCGTTGAAGGTGCTGGTGAGTTACGGTTACGTCATCGTCGCGCCGTTCCACGGCGATCCGCGCTTCACCGACGTCAAGATCGACAACTTCTCCGATTTCCTTTACGCCCTCCTGCATTTCGATACCTTCGTCGAGATGCAGTCGCAGCGTCCGCTGTCCTTGTCGCGCTCGCTCGACTATCTGTTCGCGCACCCGCACTACAGCGATCATCTCGATGCGGCGCGCGTCGGCGGCTTCGGCGCGAGCCAGGGCGGTGAGTCGCTGCTGCTGCTGACCGGCGCCAAACTGACGATCACCGTGGGCATGTCATCGAAGCAGGTGCTCGTCGATCCGCGCCTCAAGGCGATCGTCGGCTACGTACCATATCTCGGCCTGCCGTTCTTCCCCGCGTTCGGCCGCAACCAGAGTGGCCTCGACGGCATCGCGACGCCGTTCCTGGCCATTGCCGGCGGCACCGATACAACCGCGCCGCTGGAGACGACCCTGGATGGCGTCGACCGGCTCGCCGGGTCGCGCGACGTGGTCGTGCTGGCAGGGGTCGACCACGCCTTCGACTACCCGAGTGCGCCCGACATCTTCACCTGGTCGATGACGTTCCTCGCCGCGCACGTCAGCGACGATCGCGCCGCGCGGGTGCGGATCGCGCGGATGACCAGCGTGCGCGGCGGCGGCAATGACTTTCTGGTGCGCGACTACACCGCGCCGGCCGCGCTCGGACCGGGTGAGCTCGACACCATCGAGTACTATGGCGCGGCGCTGGGCGATTATTTCCTGACCGCGGCGCCCGAGGAGGCCGCGTGGCTCGATGCCGGGTTCCTGCCGGGCTGGACGCGCACTGGCTACGCATTCAAGTCGTGGTCGCTGGCCGCGGGCCACGGGGTACCGGCGTGCCGCTTTTTCGGCAAGCCGGGGCCGGGTCCCTACGCGCATTTCTATACGATCGACGCGAACGAATGCGCGGTCGTCGCGGCCAGCCCAGGTTGGATCTTCGAAGGGCTCGCGTTTGCCGAAGACGCGCCGGTCGCCGGCGACTGCAATGCCGATCGCGTTCCCGTAGTGCGGCTGTACAACAACTTCTTCGGCGGGCAGGTCGCGCATCGGTATCTGACCAGCCACAGCGAAGTCGCGGCGATGGTAGCTGACGGCTGGCTGAACGAGGGCACGGTGTTCTGCGCCGCGCCTTAGGCCGATTCCCTTCAGTAGTCGGCTTAGCTCCGCGCCTTTGTGGGCACAAGCATCGGCTCGCCGGAGGTCTCGAGCCCTTCGCGCTCGCCCCGGTGCAGGTACTCGAAACTGGTGAAGGCATTTCGGATACCGACGACCTCGCAGACAGCGTGCAGCAGGTCGGACGAAAAGGTCACACCCGTGGTGTCCGCGAGAATGTCGACCAGCCGTGCTCGACTCTGTGCATCACATACGTCGGCGAGCGCTTCCAACTTGGCGGCGAGCTTGTCGCGCTCCTTGCCTCGCCGTTTCCGGGGCGCCCCAACTTTGAACCACGGCAGCTGCTTGCCGTCCCGGAAGAACATGCAGTACAGGTCATCTTCGTCCGCGGATAGGAAAACCACGACGAGGCACGCGAGCTTTCCGGATAGCGCCTTGGCGGTCGGCTCCAGCTCCGGCGTGAAATTGGGAAAAACCCCGATCCACCCGCCGACAGGCTCGGCGATGTAGAACTTAAGGCCCGAAGCGACCTTCGCTACGGCAATCGCTTCCAGAGCGGCGACGGCGGCGTCATGATCCGTCGTGCGGAGCTGTATCGAAAGATACGTTGCACCCATAGTCGAAAACTCCTCGCGTCGTCAAGTTCGTGCAGCGAGCTGCCGCCCCCTGGCATCTGCCGGAAACATCGGGGTTAGCAGTCTGTTGAAAAGTGAAATGCTGTGGTCAAGACAACCTGTTTTAGGGCTGCTCTGATCCCTCCGGGTGGCGAAAGAATCGCTTGTAGCGCGTTCTACGAGGTCAGGATATTGACGCCCGCCCGGAATGAATCGAATTTCAACGAACTGTTAGGGCGCATTCTTGAAGCGTAACTCATA
>DASWDF010000291.1:0-19577 GCA_036395475.1 Casimicrobiaceae bacterium | reverse complement strand
ATCGCGCAGGCGTGGTTCGACTCGGCGCTGCCCGCCGCGCTCGCGCTGCTGCTGCTGCACGTCGCGCGCATCGTCATCGAGCGCGGGCCCGCGGCGGTATTCGCCGGCCAGCTCGAGAAGCTCGACTGAGGTAGCGCGATGATCGTGCTCTTCGTGGCCTTCGTTGCGCTGCTTGTAGTCGGATTGCCGATCTTTCTCGCGATGGCGGGCTCGGCGCTCGCAGCGGTGGCCTCCGAAGGCATCCCGCTCGGGGTCGTCGCGCAGCGCATCATCACCGGCGTCCAGTCGTTCCCGCTGCTCGCCGTGCTCCTGTTCACGCTCGCCGGCGCGTTGATGAACGAATCGGGCATCAGCGATCGGCTGTTCGCGTTCACCCGTGCGTTCGTCGGACATATCCGCGGGGGCCTCGCGCAGACGGCGGTCGTCAGCAACGTGTTCCTCGCGGGGATCTCGGGATCTTCGGTCGCCGATTGTGCGGCGACGGCGCGGGTGTTCGTACCGCAGCTCACACGCGAGGGCTACGGACAAGGTTTCGCCGCCGCGCTGTCCGCCTCGGTCGCAACACTTGGGCCGATCATTCCGCCGTCGATCCTGATGGTGATCTACGCATGGCAAGCCAACATCTCGCTCGGCGATCTCTTCTGGGCGGGCGTGATTCCGGGTCTCGCGATGGCGGTGTCGATGATGGCGCTCACCGCCATCATTGCGACGCGGCGCAGCTTTCCCAAGGAGGAGGCGTTCTCGGGCACGCGCTTCTGGAGCGCGTTCAAGAGCGCGTCGTGGGCGCTTCTGATGCCGGTGCTGATCCTGACCGGATTTCGGCTCGGCGTATTCACGGCCACCGAAATCGCGGGTGTCGCCGCCGCGTATGCGCTCGTGGTGGGGAAGTTCGTCTACCGCACTCTCACGTGGAGCATGCTGCCGCGCATATTGCTCAGCACGGCCAAGGAAACGGCCGTGATCCTGGTGATCGTCGGCGCCGCCGCTCCGTTCAGCTGGATCCTCGGCATCGAGCAGGCGCCGCAGCTGATCGCCGAGACGGTGAAGCAGCTCACGAGCAATCCCTGGGTGTTGCTGCTGCTGCTCAACGTCGTCCTGCTGATTCTCGGCATGTTCATGGAAACGATCGCCATCATGATCATCCTGGTGCCGATCCTCATTCCGGTGCTCACGGCATTCGGCGTCGATCTCACGCATTTCGGCATCGTGCTGCTGGTCAATCTCGTGATCGGCCAGTTGACGCCGCCGGTGGGCGTGCTGCTGTTCGTGTCGAGCTCGGTGTCGCGAACGCCGCTCGGCTCGATCCTCAACGAGATAACGCCGTTTCTCGTCGCGCTCATCGTGACATTGATGGTGCTGACCTTCATTCCCGCGCTCTCGCTCTGGCTGCCGGGATTCCTCAATCACTGAAAGCACTGCATGAGCAAGATCCGCCGCGTGGAAATCCACGAATTCGAATTCGACGCCAGGAATCTCGCGCGCGACGGCGTCGCGCAGACGATCACCTACAAGAAGGGCGGCTCGATTCGCGTCGCGAAGTATGCGGTAGCGATCGAGACCGCCGACGGCGGCCGCGGCGAATACGTGACGCATTGGGTTGCCACACGCTCGGCGCTCGGACAGACGCTGATGCTAGCGCCGCGTCTGGTCGGCAAGGATGCACGCGAGCGAATCGCGATCTACGAGGATCTGAAGCGCGATGTCCGCCAGTTCGATCACATGGGCCACGGCACGCTCGACATCGCGCTCTGGGACTGGGCCGGCAAGCGCTTCGGCGCGCCGATCTCGGAACTCCTCGGCGGCTATCGCAAGCGCCTGCCCGCGTACGCAAGCACGTACCACGGCGACCGGCAGGGCGGGCTTGCGTCGAAGGAGGCCTACGCCGAGTTCGCGCAAGCGTGCTACACGCTCGGCTACCGTGCGTTCAAGATCCACGGCTGGAACGACGGCAATGCGCGCGAGGAGGCGCAGAACGTGTTGCACGTCGCGCGCGAGGTCGGCGACAAGATGGTGCTGATGCTGGATCCGGCGTGCGAGCTTCGCACGTTCGCCGACGCGCTCTACGTCGGACGCGCGTGCGACGAAGCGGGCTACTTCTGGTACGAGGATCCTTTCCGCGATGGCGGCACTTCCGCGTTCGCCCATCGCAAGCTGCGCGGCATGATCAAGACGCCGCTACTCATGACCGAGCACGTTCGCGGTGTCGAGCCGAAAGCCGACTTCGTGCTCGCCGGCGGCACCGATTTCCTGCGCGTCGATCCGGAATACGACATGGGGATCACCGGAGCGCTCAAGATCGCGCACCTCGCGGAGGCGCTGGGACTCGACTGCGAAATCCACGCGGCCGGTCCCGCCCATCGCCATCTGATGTCGGCGCTTCGCAACTCGAACTACTACGAGGTCGCGCTGGTCGGACCCGATTGCGCCAACGTCATCCCGCCCGTTTACAGCTGCGGCTACAGCGATCAGCTCGACTGCGTGGACGCCGATGGCACCGTTGGTGTACCAACGGGACCCGGGCTCGGCGTTGTCTACGATTGGAAATTCATCGACGAGCACCGCATCGCTCGCCATGTCTTCGAGTGATTAGCCGATCGCAGTCAACGACGGTCTCGTGGTCAGCTAGTCGCTGTCGAGTTCTGCCCGTCGGATTCGCGCGCAGCCGCGATCGAGCGTGCATACCGGTTGTTGCCCGCACCGTCACCGTCCTCCCATCAAGCGGCGAACCTTTGCGATCGGGACATTGCCGAAGGCATGTCTTGCCGGTTGTTTTTTCGACGAAGCCTTGATAGGGAATGCGCCGTTTACGACCATGACCGCACCCTTTTTGATTCACGAATATCGAGGTGAATGGTGGAAAAGAGAAAGCTGGGCCAAGGATTGGAAGTGTCGGCGATGGGCTTGGGTTGCATGGGCATGTCCGACTTCTACGGCGGACGCGACGAAGCCGAGGCGATCGCGACGATCCATCGAGCGCTCGATCTCGGAATCGATTTCCTGGACACGGCCGACATCTACGGCGTGGGCCGCAACGAGGAGCTCGTCGGCCGCGCGATCCGCGGACGCGATCAGGTGATCGTCGCGACCAAATTCGGCAACGTGCGCAATCCGGACGGAACGTTCAAGGGCGTCAACGGCAAACCCGAGTACGTGCGCCAGTGCTGCGATGCGAGCCTCAAGCGACTCGGCGTGGAGGTGATCGACCTCTACTACCAGCACCGAGTCGATCCTCAAACCCCGATCGAGGACACGGTGGGCGCGATGGCCGCGCTGGTGCGCGAAGGCAAGGTGCGATGGCTCGGCCTGTCCGAGGCCGCTCCGCAAACGATGCGCCGTGCGCACGCCGTGCACCCGATCGCCGCGCCGTAGACCGAATACTCGCTTTGGAGCCGCGAGCCGGAGGACGAAATCCTGTCGACCGTGCGCGAGCTCGGCATTGGCTTCGTTCCGTACAGCCCGCTCGGCCGCGGCTTTCTCACCGGGCAGATCAAGCGTATCGAGGATCTCGAGCCGGATGACTACCGACGCAGCTCGCCACGATTCCAGGGCGAGAACTTCCAGCAGAACCTGAACCTGGTCGAAGAGATCGATGCGATCGCGGCGGAGAAAGGCTGTATGCCGTCGCAGCTGGCGCTCGCGTGGGTGCTGGCACAGGGAGACGACATCGTGCCGATTCCCGGCACCAAGCGGCGGAAATATCTCGACGAGAACGTACGTGCGCTGGAGGTGAAGCTCACTGCCGAAGATCTCGCGCGCATCGACCGCGTGATTCCGCCGGGCGCGGCGTCCGGCGAGCGCTATGCGCCGCTCGCGTTGCGCGCCGTGGGGCGGTAGCAGGACCCGCACGACGCGAGTTTGCTGCCTCCCTTGCGAGCTCGGCAGCGGATTCGCCCGGTGGGCGAATACGAGCTCACTTCGACGCGAACCGCCGGCTGATCGAGCTGCTCCACTCGCGGAATCGCTCCCAGGGCGGCGCAGAGCGCGTCGCCGCTTCTGCATCGGTCTTGAATACGACGCTGAACGGACGCTGCAGCGACCCCGTGTCGCCGACGATACGCACCACGATGAACGAGCTGAGCGCGCGTAGCGCCGCAATGATCTGGCGTGAGCCGTCGGTCGTGCCGATCGACCGCCTCCACTGCCGGGACGCGCCTCGCGGACGTGGCTGCACGACCACCCACAACGCGAGCTCCGCGAGCTTGTCGCCGCGATTCATGTAGCTGCCCGACACCACCACCATCTCGATCAGGAATGGATTGCGCTTCCAGTCCGCGTTGATGCGTGCAGCCAGCGCGCCCGCCTGCTCGACCAGCGTCTTGGCGCGTGCGCGCGACAACGGCGCGACCACGCGCGCCAGCGCGTATTCTCGAAAACGCGTCGTGGGCCGGTAGCTTCCGGCGGCGCTTTCCGACTGCAACAATCCGCCGGTCAAAAACGCACGCAGCAGCGCCTCGCTTGCGGGACCGTCGACACGAAAATCCTCGCGCAGGCTGCGCAGGTCGAAGCGCGCGTTCTCGGGCGGAACTCCCGAAATGCGTGCGAGCGCGCGCTCGGCGCCCGCACGAAACATGCGCGCGTGGAGACCGAAGTAGCGTTGGTGGGTGACCAATATGCGGGTCTTCATGACGCTTCACTTCGATGTGTCGGCGCCGGCGAGGCGGAGAGCGAGCGAACGCGAGCGCGTGCGGTCCACGCGGCGATCGCAAGGAATTCGAACAACGGCAACGTTATGCGACGAGTCGGGACCGGGCGCTTCCACATCGGAATGCCTCCGCACGGACTTCGTCGGGACAGTGATGTGGATTCGCAAGCCGCACGGCACGCGGCCCGCAATCCCTGCATGACGGCGGAACACCGCCGGCAACCCCGCTACCCAGCGCGTACCGCGTCGGGCCGGAAGCTTTGCGTCACTGCCTCACGACAGTTTTGCCAACTGAGACCGTACACGACCGAGACCGCGTGCGGTGGTCTACATCTGATGCCGTTCTGATCTTTTGCCAAACCGGCGATCGTGTCAAGGCTCCGCGTACACGCACTGCGATGCGCAAAATTCTCAATAAAAACAGGTACGCGTAGAAGACCGTCGCGCGACATTGCCGCCGTTCCTGTAGGTTACTTACTGAAACCGCTCGGCTCGACTGGCGCGCCCCCGGTCGCTTCGGTCATGCCGTGCTGAGCGCTGGAGCGTCCTGGTCGGCATTTCTTGACCGCGGACGACGCGAGCGTCGCCAACGATTTGATTTGCAAATGGATACGGCAATGTGTATAATCCCGCCTTAGCGATCCTCAAGCAGTGCTTTGTCTGGTCCGGTATCCGCAGTTCTGCGGTACTTCTCCGTTCATTACCCGCCGTCTTGATCTTCGCCCAACCCGGGGCAATCCCCTTTTATTGTTTCTTTCAGGATATTCAAGACATGGCAACAGGCACTGTGAAATGGTTCAACGATTCCAAGGGCTTCGGATTCGTGACGCCCGAAGACGGCGGCAAGGATCTCTTCGCGCATTTTTCGGCCATCCAAGGTGAAGGTTTCAAGACCCTCAAGGAAGGCCAGCGCGTCAGCTTCGACGTCACCACCGGCCCCAAAGGGCAGCAGGCATCGAACATTCGCTCGATGGGCTAAGCGCTGGGGCGGGCGTGTCTTGCACGCATGCCTTCAGCGGCTGGACGAGCCCGGCATCTGCCGGGCTTTTTCTTTTCCACTTTCCGTGAGGCACGATCATGGCAAAGGAAGAAGTTCTCGAGATGAATGGCGTGGTGACTGAAGCATTGCCTGACGCCCGCTTTCGCGTCACGCTCGACAACGGGCACAAGCTCGTCGCGTACAGCGCAGGCAAGATGCGCAAGCACCACATACGCATCATTGCCGGCGACAAGGTCTCGCTGGAGCTTTCTCCGTACGATTTGAGCAAGGGTCGGATCACTTTCCGACACATCGAAGGCCGCAGCATGGGTGTCAGCCCACGGCCGCGACACTGATCGCATTGTTTCGGGTCACAAGGCTGATCTTCAACTCGTCGACGGTTGTGGCGCCGCAGTCAACGCGCGTTCGACAGAGGCTTGAGCGTTCGGATCTCCACCGGAACCGAGCTTGCGGTATCTGCGACGAAGACATGTCCTTCCTGGATTGTCACGTTCAACCGCATGGAGCGAGCAGCCAGTTGCGCGAGCGCGCGGCTCGCTTCGATGGGCACTTCGCTCACGCAGAGCCGACCCTGCTGCTGAAGTTTCTCGCGCGCGCCCTGCCACCACAGATCCACCGCCCGCCCGCCGTACGCCAGAACGTAGACCTCGCGCGCGCGACCGCACGCCTTGCGCACGTCGCGTTCGTCCGGTAGTCCGACGTCGATCCACCGCTCGATCGCGCCCGTCAGGTCGCGCCGCCAGAGGTCGGGCTCGTCATCTGCGCTCAAGCCGCGGCCGAATTCCAGAGTGTCGTCTGCGTGCAACGCGAACGCGAGCAACCGCACCATCATGCGTTCGTCGGTCTCCGACGGATGTCGAGCGATTGTCAACGCATGATCGCGGTAGTAGCCGCGGTCGATGTCGGCAATTGACAACTCGGCTTTGAAGATCGTGGATTTGAGTGCCATCGCACAAAGGGCGGCTTGGGCGCGAAGCGACGTCACCATCATCATCGCATCACGCACCATCTTGGACCATCTGCCGTCTCCTATTCAACACAGCGTGCTCTATTCGCCGCGACGAGAATGTGCCGCGGTCGATGAACCCCGCGAACAATTTGCACTTCGCACGTTTCAGTCGTGCTAGGGTGGGATGTCGTTAGAGTCGGTCGTTGCGCCTGTCGAATATCTCTCGCGCGATCGCTGTCCGGCCTTGTTGGCGACGGGTTGCACCGGTGACTTTCCTCCGGCGGGCGACCGCAGCGCTTTGTTGCATTACATGCTTTGGCAAGAGGAGCTCGGGCTCGTCTACGCAAGAATCACGATCGACGGCGAGGTGATAACTCTGGGGCCGGATTACGTCGTCGAAGTCGCCGTCAACCCGGCGTTGCCTGACGGGGCGACGCTCTATCAAGCGGTAGGCGCCATACTGACGCCGCTTCCGAAAGGTATGCACACGATCGAGATCAGCGCATTGGCCACCGGTGACGCGCTCAAGGAACCTCCGTTCGATCAGTACGTTCCGGGCGGCGTGTTCAGCTTTTCGTCGACGTATACGGTGATCGTGCAATAAGCGCGGACGCGCAATAACCCACGCGAACGCGACAAGCGTCGGAGACCGCGACGGCAGCTATCGCCGCGCGGCCTTCCGACGTTCTGCAAGAGTGGCGATCATGGCCGACTACGACAGCGGCCATTCGATCGCGCGGACTCGATGGATTCGCTATGCCCAATCTGGAAATCTTCCTCAAGCTCGACGGCATCGACGGCGAAAGCACCGTCAAGGGGCACGAAAAGGAAATCGACGTGCTGTCGTACGAGCAGTCGCTGGACTCCTCGGTCATCCACAGCGGAGACGGCGGCGGCAGCCACGCGGGCCGTTCGAAGTTCGCCGGTGTCCGATTGCGCAAGAACGTGGACGCGGCGTCGATTCCGGTCCTGCTCGCGTGCGCGACCGGCCACAACATCAGTGAAGCCCGATTCACGTTTCGTCGAGGCGCCGGCAGATTCGAGTTCTACAAGGTCACGCTCGAACAGGTGCTCGTCACGCACGTCGCGCAGAGAGCGGGCACCGGTGTCCAGTATCCGTTGTCGTTCGACGCGCTGAACGCAGGGTCCTCGAACGACGGATTCATCGACGAGGTGACGCTCGATTTCTCGCGCATCCGATGGGAATACCGCGTGCAACGTCCGGACGGGGCGATTGGCACCACCATGACAGGAGGCTGGGACGTCGCCGCGAACAAAAAGCTGTGAAGCACGCGGCCGCGCGGCGCTCCGGCCTAACCGCGCCCGAGCAGGTCCTCGCGCAGCGGCGTGAACACGTCGATGAGCGTGCCTGGCTCCAGCGCCTTCGCGCCGTGCAGCGCATTGCTCGGCACATAGATCGCGTCGCCCTTCGATAGCAGGACGGTTTGGCCGTTCAGCGAATACTCGAATCTTCCGGCGATGCAGTAGCTGATCTGTTCGTGAACGTGTCGGTGCTCGTATCCGGCGGCATCGGCATTGAACTCGACTTCCATCAGCATCAGGCACCCCTGTGCTTGCAGGATTTTCCGCCGTACGCCCGGCTCCGCGTCTTCCCATGCGCCGATTTCAGCCATGTCATGTCTCCCGGGTCGCGACGATGCGGGTTCGCCGCCGCTGCACCGGACGTCATTATCGCGCGGCACGACAGGTCCCTTCGTCCTATTGCCCATGGCCGTTTCTGGCCGGAACCCGACCGCACCCGCGAAATCGAAGCTAAACCCACCACGCAAAGGAGACCCCATGGCGCACTACGTTGATGGATTTGTCGTGCCGGTGCCGCTTCGCAACCTCGATGCCTATCGTCGCGTGGCGGAGCAGGCCGGCAAGATCTGGATGGAGCACGGCGCGCTTCAGTACTGGGAATGTATCGGCGACGACGTGAAGCCCGGCAAGCTCACGTCCTTTCCGCAGAGCGTGCAACTCAAGGATGACGAGGTCGTCGCGTTTTCGTGGATCCTGTACAACTCGCGAGAGCACCGGGACAGCGTCAACGCCAAGGTGATGGAAGACCCGCGCATGAAGGACATGATGGACCCCAAGAGCATGCCCTTCGATGGGAAGCGAATGTTCTGGGGCGGATTCAAGAGCGTTGTGGAGCTCCCGTCCGAACCGGCCGCCGCCCGATAGCGATCGGCGTGCGACCCGCCGCCGTCCCGGCGCATGATTCGTCAACCGCATGGAGCGAGTGATGCTGCAAAATTTCCCTTTGTACGCTTACATTCCGGCCAATGACGTCGCTCGCGCGCGGCGGTTCTACGAAGGCAAGCTCGGCTTTCGGCCGAAGCAGGAGACGGGCGGCGGCGTTGTTTACGAGTTCGGTGAAAAGACGGCGTGCTTCCTCTATCCGACGCCAAACGCGGGCACCTCGAAGGCGAGCCAGGCGTTCTGGCAGGTCGACGACATCGAGCGCGAAGTCGCCGACTTGAAGGCGCGCGGTGTCGCATTCGAGGACTACGACATGCCTGGCGAGAAGAGCCCGAGCGGCGTCGTCACCGCCGGCGGCGCGAAGGCGGCGTGGTTCAAGGACAGCGAAGGCAACATCCTCGCGATCATTCAGAACGCTTGAGCGACGCGAAACGCGCGAAGAGCTGAGACAGCGCCCGCGGCGGGCACCTCGCCTACAAGGAGCCCGCCAGGTCGCGTAGCGTCTGCTTCGGGTTCGCTTCGATCGGCTCGCCGTGCGAGACGAGGATGCGCTTGAGCGACTTCAGCTCGGCCCATTGCAGCAGCTGGGCGCGCAACGCCTTCGCATCCTTGACGAGATTCAACTTCACCACTCTCGGAATCCGCGCTGCCTTGCCCGCAAAGCCCGCGAGTTGCAGCAGCCGGCCGCCGATGCCCGAGGCATCGCGGATGTTGCCGACCAGGTCGTTCAGCACGAGCGTCGTGCCGTTCCGGGTACGCACGACAAGCGCCGCCTCGCGGTCGCGCGTGCCGGCCACGGTCACGAACTGCACGTGAGGGTCGCCGAAGTCCGGCGCCGTCGTGTCGACCGGCACCACCTTCTCGACCTTTGCGCGCGAGCCCTTCGGGGCGACGACCTTCAGCTGCGAGTAACGATCCTTCCATGCCTTGGCGTCGAGCCGATGGTGATCGTTCGGCACGATCAGGAACGCCGGGCGGCCGAACGCTTCGAGCGTGGCCATTTCCTTGTCATCGAGCGCAATCGCGCTCCATACGACAAGCCGCGAATTTCTCAGACGAATCACGGTCATGCGCCGCGGGAAGCTCCCGAGCGGCATGCGGATCCTGCCGGTGACTGTCAGCATGCCGTCGTCGATCTCCGAAAGCTTGCCGTGAGGCCGGACCTTCCAGTGCTGGTAGGCTTTAGTCATCGTCGGGCGCTTCCTGTGCTTGAATGACCGCCAATGCCTTCTTCCCTATCTCCGTGCCAACTCTATTGGAAAATCGATCGTGATTGAAGCGCTTCTGCTCGCCGTCATGCGGGTGACGACGGTGCTCGGCCAGAAGGAGCTGACCAATGCCACCGGCTTCTTCTTCGAGCGCGATAGTCGCCTATACGTGGTGACGGCGCGACACGTGGTTCTCGACGAGGCGAGCAAGCATCACCCGGACAGACTTCTGATCGAGCTCCATGTGGACCCGAAAAACGTGGCCGTCACAACGCAGTTCTCCATCCCGCTTTACCAAAACGGAAAATCGGTCTGGCGGGAGGGTTTCGACTCGGCCGGGGATGTCGATGTCGTCGCCGTGGAGCTCGACCGCACGGCGTTACCGGATACGCTTTTCTTCGCCCCATTTACGCCAGCGCATCTGGTCCAGCAATTCGATGAAATCGAGGTAGGGACTTCGGCCATCATCGTCGGCTTTCCGCTCGGTTTTCACGATACGCTGCACCGTCTGCCGGTCGTGCGGCAGGCCGTCATCGCGTCGGCGTTCGGCATCCGGTTTCAAGGTCATGGGTACTTCCTGACCGATGCGCAAATGCACCGTGGATCGAGCGGAGCACCGGTGGTCGTCCGATTGGCGACTGCGGAGTCCGGCCGCGGAGAACTGACATGGACGCTGCTCGGTGTTCATGCGTCACGGATGGATGTCACCAACCGCGACGTCGAGGAGGATGAACGTCTGAATCTCAACTGCGCCTGGTATGCCGACATCGTGATGACGTTGACGGAGGATGCGGGGGCGTCGAAGGAAGCCACCGCATGAACACTGCGCGTTCACGCGCCCATCGCCAGCTCGAGCGTGCGTCCGAGTAGTTGATGTATTTAGTCCAGCATTAACGGCGATTGGATGTTTGTACGCGCGCGTTGCGCGCGCGGACATGCCGCGCCGCGTCATATGCGCGTGGTTGCGCCGCAGCGCGCGAGCGGGCTCATCGGCAGTCGTTCGACGCGCGGGCAACCGTTTCGCGATCGCGCGGAAGCCACGCACGGTTCTTGCATGCCGTTACGTTGTCCCGCAGCGCGGGAGAAAGGGATAATGAATCCTCGTAGCAGTCGGCCGCCTAGGCGCCCAAGCGCGCTTCGGGCAGTCTTGCTCGCAGTCGTGGCAGTGCTCGCCTGGCCAGCCGGTGCCGAGGACGGTGTCACGCCCGACTCGATCATCATCGGCCAGAGCGCCGGCTTCACCGGTCAGGTCGCCGGCCAAGTCAAGGAAATGACTGCCGGGGCCAAGGCGTGTTTCGATTACGTGAACAACCGCGGCGGCGTGCATGGCCGCCGGATTGTGCTGAAATCGCTCGACGACGGCTACGACGCGAAGCGCTCGGCCGCCAATGCGCGCACGCTGATCGTGGAGCAGAAGGTGTTCGCGCTCGCGCTCGCCCGCGGCACGCCGACATCCGAGGCGATCGTGCCGATCGTGAACGAGTACAAGGTCCCGCTGATCGGCTTGGGGACGGGCTCGCAGTCGCTATACGAGCCGTTCAGCCGCTATGTGTTCAATCTGCGCGCGAAGTATCGGAACGAAGCGATCCGAATCATCGACCATCTCGTGACCATGCGGGTCAACCGCATTGCGCTCCTTTATCAGAACAACGCTTTCGGCAAGGACGGCCTGGCGGGATACGAGAAGGGCCTGCGCGACCACGACCTGAAAGCGCTCGCCGTGGTGGCGCTCGATGGAGCCAACCCGGCGAAGGACGTCGCGATGGCGGTGGACAAGATCAGCGCGTCCGATCCGCAGGCAGTGGCGATCGTGGGACCGCTCAAGCCCACCGCCGAGTTCATCCGAACGATGAAGGCAAAAGGGGTGTTCGCGCAGCATCTCGTGCTGTCGAACCTGAGCGCGGACGCGTTCATCAGCGAGCTGGGCGACGCCGCGCACGGTGTGGTCGTCACGCAGGTCGTGCCTTATCCGTGGAACGTCGCGACCCCGCTGGCGAAGGAACTGCACCAAGCGATGCGCGAAAGCACAGGCGCGGAGCCGACGGTGTCCTATGCCGCGATGGAAGGCTACATCTACGCAAAAGTGATCGTCGAAGGCCTGCGCCAGGCGGGCCCCAATCCAACGCGCGAGAGCTTCATACACGCGCTCGAGGGCTTCCGCAACTATGACCTTGGTGGCTTCAGCGTTCGCTATGGTCCACGTAATCGGGATGGCTCCGAGTACATCGACATCACGATGATCGGCAAGGACAAGACATTCCGGCGCTAGACGGATCGTCGCACGCCGCCGCCGTTACATCGCGACGCGCTCTTCCTGCTGCTGCAACGCGAAGATCGACGTATAGCCGCGCGACCAATCCGGCGGCATGAGGCACGGCCGCGGATCGTGGTGTGCCCATTGCGCGCGCTGACCCCGAACGATCGACTGGTCCCTGCTCGATTGGATCGGATTCACGGTGTACGGAAACGCATCCGCGGATGTCAGGGCGTAGAGCAACAGCGGACGGCCGAGATCCGACAGATTCTTGGCCGAGTAATGCAGCATGCGGCAGTTGTGCAGCGTGAGCGAGCCTGCGGGACCGGGTAACGGAACCGCCTTGGACAGGTCGAGCTTGTTCACATCGGAGTCGCGAAGGCAGCCGATCCAGCGCCCCTGCTCGTCGTACTGCGTGAACATCGGATCGATCAGGTGACTCTTCGGAAGCACCTGCAGCGGGCCCTGATCCATGCCGCAATCGTAAAGATACGTGCCAACGGTGAGCGGCGAGTAATTGGTGTGCGGCCAGAACGAGATGTCGTAGTGCCATTTCACCTCTTCGCCGCCGTGCGCCCACTTGAAGTTGAGCTTGGAGTGATGGAATTTGACATCGGGCCCGACGAGGTCGGCGACAATGTCCGCCACCAGCGATCGCGAGATGTAGTCCCAATACGCGGGATGCTGATCGACAGGGGCCGACACGCGGCGCAGCCGCGGCGCGTCGGCGCTATGGCCGGGCTCGAGATCCCATACCGTATCGGACTTCGTGACGCTGCGGCTGCGCTCGATCAGCTCGTCCGTGGCCGCGCGCAGCCGCTGGATCCATTCGTCGGGAAGAATCTCGGGCAGCAGCAGGTATCCTTCGCTGAAGTAGAACTCGCGCTGCGCCTGCGTCAGCACGCGCGGCGGATGGGCAAGTACTTGTTCGGGTGTCATGTCGGGGGTCTCCTGCAATAGGCGGGGCACGCTTCGCGTGTGCGCGCCGTCTTGCGGCGATACTGCATATGATTTCAGGTGAGCGCGTCGCCGTCCAGCGCCGCGCTTCGCTTGCGCGTCACGCGGCTTTTTCGCCGCGCGCCACCGGCTGGGGCGCCGGCTCGCCGCCGCGCAGGAAGAGATCCTGCGAAATCTCGCCGCCGGGCTTGACCACGACGAATTCCTCGCCGGCATCGCTCGGGCGCGCGCCCATCCGCACGAGCGTCTCGATCAACGCGGTCGAGCCCAGCGTCTCCTCGAAGACCACGCCGTCGAAGCGCGCGTTCATGAACTCGGCTACCGCGCGCGCCTGCTCGCGGTACGCGTCGAGCTCGTCCTGCGAGAATCCGACCAGGCAGATCTTGCGGTAGTGCTTGTACTTCATCTCGAACAGGTAGTCGGCCGTCTCCTCGTCGAATTCCTTCACGTAGTCGTGATAGTCGGCGAGCGGCTCGTCGCGGGCGTCGATCCAGCCCTTGGTGAGATAGTAGGTGTTCGGGCTCGCGAAGAATCGCTGCACGTATCGCTGATGCGAGCCGAGGAAGATCGCCACGCAATCGTGGGTGCGCGGAATGATGAGCGTATGCTCGCGCGCCTTGACGCCGACCAGGCCGTTGCCGCACAGGCCGTAGCCGACGATGATGAAGCTTGGCTCGGCGATGGCGTCGATCTGTTCCTGCAATGCGGCGCCGAGCTTCTTCGGCGAATTGTGCAGCATGACATCGAGCCAGACGGCCGGTACGCCCGCGGGCAAGCGTTTGCCGAGCAGATCCTCCAGGACCTTGCACGAGATCACGACGGTCGGACGGGAGATCGCAGCGGCATCCATTTCACGCTCCACTGGCTATGCGAACGCCGGCGCAGGTTGCGCGTTGGCAAAAAGCGGCACGCGTGCGCCGAGGATGCCGGACTCGGCGACGATCGATTGCACCATGCGTTCCTGTCGATGCGCCATGATGTGCACGCCCGCGACGCCGGAGATGCCGCGGATGCCGCGGATCATCTCGACGCAGATGCGCCGGCCCTCCTCGCGCGCGTCCGGCGCGTGTTCCAGCCGCTCGATGATCGCGTCGGGAATATGCACGCCGGGCACGTTGGCGCGCAGCCAGCGCGCAGTCTTCGCCGATGCGATCGGACCGACGCCGATCAGCATCGATGCACGTTCGTGCAGGCCTTCGGCGCACACCAGGCGCATGTAGCGCTCGAGCCGCTCGAGATCGAAGCAGTATTGCGTTTGCACGAATTGCGCACCGGCGGCGATCTTGCGCCGTAGGCGCGCGACGCGCAGCTCGGCGGAAGCCGCGAAGGGATTGCCGGCCGCACCGAGAAACAGCCGCGGTGCGTGCGAAACCTTGCGCCCGGACAGGAACTGCGCCGCATCGCGCATCTTGCGTGCGGTGGCGAGCAGCGTGAGGCTGTCGAGATCGCCGACGTGCTGCGCTCCGGGATGATCGCCATTGGTGACGTGATCGCCGGTGATGCACAGCACGTTGCGTATGCCGAGCGCCGCTGCGCCGAGCAGGTCGCCCTGGATGGCGATGCGATTGCGATCGCGGCAGCCAATCTGCATCACGGGCTCGCAGCCTGCCTGCGCAAGCAGCACCGAAGCGCTCAGGCTCGACATGTGGCAGTTGGCGCCGGACGCGTCGGTGACGTTGAGCGCATCGACGCAGCCGCGAAACGGATCGAGCCGCGCGAGCACGTCGGCCGGATCGGCCGAATCGGGCGGCGCCAACTCCGCCGTCACGACGAACGCGCCGCTCGCGAGCAACGCCTCGAGCCTGCTGCCCGAAGGCTGCACCGGCGCGTCGAACGCGAGGCACGGCGCGGGCTTGTCTTCGCTGATGAGCGGTAGCCATGTCGAGCTGCCCGCGAGATGGTGCTCGGCGGGCGCGGTCGGCGCATTCGGCCATTGTCCGGCCGCCATGTGCGAAGCGCCTCGCCAGCCTTCGAGGCCGACGCAGAGCATGCTCGGATCGGCCTCGCACGTGCCGTCGGCACGCACACCGCCGCAAGGGCCGTTGCGCACCTGCTTCGGACAGTTCATCGGACAGGCCATGCCGGTGGCCGACAGCACACAGCGGCCGCACATCCTGCAGTCGAAGAGGAGCCCCTTGACCGCGCGCTCGACAACGGTCACGGGCTTGCGCAGGCGCTTCATGCCGATGGCACGGGCGAGCGGCCGCATCGCGTGCAAGCCACCGAGCAGCGCGTCGTACGCGCGCTCCATCAAGGCCGCGTGCCGCACCACCCAGCGTCGCATCATGCGCATCGCGTCATCTCCGCATCAAGCCGTCTCGAGCGCTCGCGGCGCGGGCGCGAGCGCGGTGTGGGTGACGAAAAGATCCTGAAAATCCTCGCGTGTGGAGAGCTCGAGCACGCGCAAGCGGCGCGCGAGCGCTGCCGCGCGCCGGCGGTGATTGCGGTTGAACAGCGCCATGCGCGCGCCGTCGCCCGCGGCGTTGCCGATGGAGCGGATGCGCTCGACGGGCACCGGCGGCACCAGTCCGATCTTCACGATGTCTTCCGGCTCGAGATGATTGCCGAACGTGCCGGCAAGATGAATGCGGTCGATGCCGGAAATGCCGCGCTCGGCGAGCAGGATCTCGATTCCCGCCCGCAATGCCGATTTGCCGAGCTGCACGCTGCGCACGTCCTGCTGTGTGAGCACGATGTCGCGACCGGTGCGCGAGAATGCCGCGGTGACCAGCGCGATTTCCTGCGCGCGTCCGTGCGCATTGCCGCGCAACCTGGGATGGTGCTCCGCCGGCGCAAGGCTGCCGTCTTCTGTGACGAGCCCATTGCCCACGAACGCCGCGACGCTCGAAATCACGCCGGAGCCGCACAGCCCCACCGGACGCGGATCGCCGTTGCCTTCGGGTTCCTTGATTGCGGCGCAACGAATCTTGCCGCTCGCATCGATCCACACCCGCTCGATCGCGCCGGGCACGGCGCGCACGCCGCAGCGGATGTGCGCGCCTTCGTACACCGGACCCGTCGCGCACGACGTGGCGACGAGCTCGCCATCGTGCGCGAGCACGACTTCGCCGTTGGTGCCGACGTCGACCAGAAGCTGCGTGCCGCGATAGAAGTCCGGCCCGCGCGTGAGCAACGCCGCGAGCGTATCGCCGCCGATGTAGCCGGCGATCGACGGAAACACGAACACTCGCGCACGCGGCAGCACGTCAAGGCCGAGCTCGCGCGCCTGTACTTCTACGCCGTCCGCCCACACCGGCAGATAAGGCCCGCGGCCGAGCGGCTCGGGATTCACGCCGAGCAGGATGTGCTGCATCGTCGGATTGCCGACCGCCACCGCGTCGACGATGTCGCCGAGCGCGATCCCCGCCTCGCTCGCCGCTTCGTCGATCAGGCGGTTGAGCTCGTCGACAAGCAGGCGGCGCATTTGCGCAAGCGCACCGATGTCCTGCTGGATGTGCGTCATGCGCGAGATCACGTCCTCGCCGTAGATCGCCTGCGGATTCCCGGCCGTGCGCATCGCGACCATGCGGCCGCGGGCGAGATCGCACAGGAACGCGACGATCGACGTGGTGCCGACATCAATCGCTACACCGTACAACGCCTGCGAACGTCCAGGCCGTAACGCGAGCACGTGACGCTCCGCATACACGGTCGCCGTCAGTTCCCGCGCGGCATCGAAGTCGGGATGAGTGGAATACTCGGCCAGCACGTCGAGCGGCAGCGCGATCGACTTGCGATGGAGCGTTTCGCCGATCGCGGTGCGAATGCGCTCGGCGAGCGGGCGCAACGGCGCTTCGTAGGCGCCGGCCACTTGCGCGCACACGCGGCTGACGATCGGTCGTGGATCGACGACGGTGACGGTATAGGGCTTGCGCGGCGCGTTGCGCACCGCCTGACTTTCCGGCGGAACGGACAATGCGATGTCGCCGTGGACGTCGCACAGGCACGCAAGGCGAAAGCCGTGTTGCTCCGGCTCGGATGGCAGCAATTCGCGCTCAGCGGCGGACAGAGGCGTGAGCGCGTTGGCCGCGCTCGTCGCCGTATCGATCTCGACCAGGCAGCTGCCGCATTTGCCGTGCCCACCACAGACCGATTTGATGCCGACGCCGGCCTTCCATGCGGCGGCAAGCAGACGCTCGCCGTCGCGCACGTCGACGCGGCGCGAATCGGGATGAAAGGTCACCCGCGGCATGGCAGGCTCGGAGCGGGGCCGGAATCCACCGGTCAGCGTCGCAACCGACGCTAGACGGTGATGGCACCCTCGCGAAAGGCGTCGATCAGGTCCATGCAGTACTCGTCGCCTCCGAACACCGCGCGCGCGGCGTACATCGCGGACACGAGCTGCGGATCGGTAGGGTCGACGATCGCCGCATCCATGCCGCGTCCCATCGCACCGACGAGGAACGTGCGATTGATGAGCTTTCTCGCCGGCAACCCGTGCGACACGTTCGTCAAGCCGCAGATCGTGTGCACGCCGGGGAAGCGCTGCATGATCGTGCCGATCGCCTCGATCGTCGCCTGCGCCGATTGCGAATCGGTGCCGAGCGGAAACACCAGCGGATCGACGTAGATGTCGTCGAGCGCAACGCCGGCGCGCGTCAGCCGATCGATCAGCGCCGAGCCGAGCTCCACTTTTTGCGCGGCGGTGGCCGCCGGCACGCCTTCGCCCTGGCAGAGCGCAACCAGCTTCGCGCGATACTCGAGCGCGAGCGGCAGGATGCGCTCGTAGCGGTCGCGCTCGAGATTGATCGAGTTGATCATCGGCGGCCGGGTCTTCACCTTGGGCAGTGCCGCCGCGAGCGCCGCCGCATCGGGCGAGTCGAGACACAGCGGCTTGTCGGTCACCGCCTGCACGGTCTCCACGAGCCAGGTCAGCAATTCGGGCTCGCGGCCGGGAAAGGTGCCGCCGTTGACGTCGATGTAATGCGCGCCGGCGGCGTCCTGCGCGCGCGTCTCCTGCTGGATCGCCGCGGCGTCCATCGCTTCCAGCGCGGCACGAATCGCCTTGCGCGACGCGTTGATGCGCTCGGCGACGATCAGCATGGCGCTGCTCCGGATGCGGCGGTACAAAACCCGATCATCGGTACTTGCCGTATTGCTTCACGGCCCGCGACATCGCCCAGACGTTCTCGACCTTGCAATAGTCGGTGATGCTGTTGGCGCTGGAGACCATGTAACCGCCGCCCTTGCCCACCTTCTCGATGCGATCCTTTACCTCGGCCTCGGTCTCCTGCGGCGTGCCACGTGTGAGCGTGTAGTCGAGATCGATGTTGCCGACGATGCAGACACGGTCACCGTACTGCGCTTTCAGCTTGTTGATGTCCATCGCGGAGGGCTGCACCGGATGCACGCCGTTCATGCCTAGCGTCACCAGCCCGTCGAGGATCGGGAAAAGATTGCCGTCGCTGTGGAAGATCCACGGCTTCCTGATCTCCTTCACCACGATCATCTGGTTGGGCTTCATGAACTCCTCGTACATCTCCATGTTCACCCAAGGCGCCTTGGTATCGGCGTGGTCGTCGTTCGCCCAGATGAAGTCGAAGTCCATCTTGTTCAGATGCTGCACGACGCGCGCCGACCACTCGGAAAAGCGGCGATGGATCTCCTTCACGAGGTCGGGATCGTCGTAGATCATCAGCGAGAACACGTCGAGGCCCATACTCTCGAACGTGCTGGCGCTGCCCAAGCGGATGCGCGCGAACACCGCGAGGTCCTCGCGATATTTCGCCATCCATTCGGCGATCTTGTCGTAGCGCGCCGGATGGTCGGGGTCGGGCAGGAACTCGTCGAAGAGCTTGAGCGAATCGCGGCTCGTGAGCAGCCCCTGCTTGACGAACGTGCGGCCGCTCCTCGCGTCGACACCCATGTCGGCGATCCACGGCGGCACGAAGTCGAACGTGACGTGCGTCGGGTAGTACCACGCCTCCTTCGCGCTCGCGGTCCCGCTCGTCTGCATCGCCTGTCCCGCGGTCGCCTTCTGCCCGAGCGGGAAGTGATAGCCGAAGCCATCCATCCCCAGCGTGCGGCAGAACTCACCGGGCGTGAACTCCGTGCGCCCGCCCATGAGCTTGACCTGGATCTCCTCCTCGATGTCGTTCTCGATCCAGGGCACTTGATCCGGCTGGCCGCGCTTGAGCGCCGTCAGTACGCGTTGTCTCGGTGTCATGTCGTCCTCGCTCGATCGGCGCAAGCCCGGCGCTTCAATGCACGAGCCGGTTGCACGCCTGCACGCATTCGTAAGCATCCGAACCGTAGAAGTCGGCGCCGATCTCGTCGGCGAACTTCTGCGTGAGCGGCGCGCCGCCCACACCCACCTTGACGCCGGTGCGCAGTCCGGCCGCGTCGAGCGCTTCGATCGTCTT
>DASWDF010000290.1:0-32579 GCA_036395475.1 Casimicrobiaceae bacterium | reverse complement strand
GGCGGTCGACGCCGCGACGCAGGACGAGATCGACGAGATCGTCACCGCAGCCGGCTGGGCAATCGTCGATCCGGAGCACAACCGTGCGCTGGCCGAGCTTGCGGTGAGCGATACGGGACTCGGCAACGTCAAAGACAAAATAGCGAAGAACCGCCGCAAGACGATGGGCCTCTTGCGCGACCTCGCGGGCGTCAAGTCAGTGGGCGTCATCGCGGAACTGCCTGAGAAAGGTCTTGTCGAGATCGCCCGGCCCGTCGGCGTGGTCGGCGCGATCACGCCTTCGACCAACCCGGCCGCCACGCCTGCCAACAACATCATCAACGCGCTCAAAGGTCGGAACGCGATCATCGTTGCGCCCTCGCCCAAGGGGGCGTCGACATTGTCACTGCTCCTCGCGTACATCCACGCCGAGCTGGACCGCGTCGGTGCGCCGCTCGATCTCGTACAGCAGGTACCCTCGCCGGTGACGCGTGAGATGACCGCGGAGCTGATGCGCCAAGTCGACCTGGTCGTCGCCACGGGTTCGCAGACCAACGTGCGCGCGGCCTACGCGAGCGGCACGCCGGCGATCGGTGTGGGTGCCGGCAACGTCGCGGTGATCGTCGACGAGACCGCCGACCTCGCGGATGCGGCGGACAAGATCGCGCGCTCCAAGGCTTTCGACAACGCGACCAGCTGCTCGTCGGAGAACAGCGTCATCGCCATCGCGGCGATCGCCGATCCCCTGCTCGCCGCGCTCTCTGCGGCAGGCGGCGTCGTGCTCGACGAAGGCGAAGCGCGTCAACTCGAGCGCGCGATGTTCGCCGCCGGCCGGCTCGGTTCGACGTTCATTGCCCAAGACGCACCGGCGATCACCCTGCGCGCCGGGCTTGCGCGCGCCGCGCTGCTGGACGCGCGTTTCCTGATCGTTGCCGAGACCGGCGTCGGCGCGGCGCATCCTTTTTCCGGCGAGAAGCTCTCGCCCGTGCTCACGTTCTACCGCGCCGCCGACTTTGCCGCCGCTACGGTGCTGGCCGAGCGGCTGCTGGGCTATCAGGGCGCCGGTCATTCCATCGGGCTGCATACGCGCGACGAAAAGCGCGCGCTCGCGCTGGGACTCACGCTGCCGGTATGCCGCGTGATCGTCAATCAGGCGCACTGCTTCGCTACCGGGGGATCGTTCGACAACGCGCTGCCGTTCTCGCTGTCGATGGGCTGCGGAACCTGGGGCCGCAACAGCATTTCGGACAACCTGAATTACCGGCACTTCCTCAACATCACACGGGTCGTGCGACCGCTCGCACCCGAGCTCGTGAGCGAACCGACCGAGGAAGCCCTGTTCGGCAGTTATCTGCGCAAGCACGCACGCAAATCCGGGCGCCGCTCTGGCGCTTGAGCAGCGCGAGGCACGATGCGTACGTTCCGCGATGCGATCGACGCGCACGCCGTCGCGCGCCCCGACGCGTCTTGCGTCATCGCCCCGGAGCCCGAAGCAGTCCTGACCTACGGCGATCTCGCACGAATCGGCACGGAGCTCGGCACCTTCCTGGCGCAGCAGGGGATCGCGCCGGGATCGGTGGTTTCGTTCATGCTGCCCAACGGCGTGGCCGCCGCGAGCATTTTCCTGGGCGCAATGTATGCGGGTTACGTCGTTTCGCCGGTCAACCTGCTCGCGCAGGATACGCAGCTCGAACATACGCTGGCGCATTCGGGCACGCGGCTGATCTTCGCGGCGCCGGAATTTGTCGACCGGCTGCGCGCGCTGCTTCGCCGCACGAACAATCCGGCGCTTGTGCATGCGACCGGCCCCGACCGCCTGGAGCTGTCGCAAGGGCCGCCGGCGCCGCTCGCCGCAGTCGATCCGCACACGCCGGCGATGCTCATGTACACCTCAGGCACGACCGGAGAGCCGAAGGGCGTACTGCTGTCGCACTGGAACCTGATCTACGCCGGGCGCGTCGTTGCCGCAGCGCAGGCGCTGCGCGCGGAAGATCGCGTGCTTTCTTCCTTGCCGCTTTATCACATCAACGGCCAAAGCATCGCGACGGTCAGCCCCGTCGTGTCGGGCGGCAGCATCGTGATGCCGCACCGGTTCAGCGCGTCGCAGTGGTGGCCACTGGTCGAGCGTTATCGTCCGACCTGGCTCAACATGGTGCCGACGATCATCGCCTATCTCCTCAACGGCTCGGAGCTGACGCCGTCGCAGGCCGGGGCGTGTCGTGCGCTTCGCTTCGGTCGGTCGGCTTCCGCGCCGCTGCCGCTCGAGCAGCACCGCGCGTTTGAGGCGCGCTTTGGAATCTCGGTCATCGAGGCGATGGGGCTGACCGAGACCGCCTCGATCGCGTTCGCCAATCCACTCGATCCCGAAAAGCGAAAATACGGCTCCGCCGGTGTGCCGTTGGGGGTGGAGGCGCGCGTTGTCGCCGCCGACGGCGCTGTGCTCGGCGCGGGCGAGCAGGGCGAGATCGAGCTCCGCGGTGAGGCCGTGATGACAGGCTATTACCGGAACGCGGAGCTCACCGCCCAGGTGCTCTCGCCCGACGGCTGGCTTGCCACGGGCGATCTCGGCTATCGGGATGGCGATGGTTTTTATTTCATCACCGGCAGGCGCAAGGAGCTGATCATCAAGGGCGGCGAGAATATTGCACCGCGCGAGATCGACGAGGCGCTACTCTCCCATCCGGCGGTACTCGAGGCCGCGGCGGTCGGCATTCCCGATTCGAATTATGGCCAGGACATCCTCGCCTGCATCGTGCTCAAACCGGGGGCACGTTGCGACGAGGCGGAATTGCGCGCGCATTGTCTGACGCAACTCGGACGGTACAAGACGCCGCGCCTGCTCCGCTTCGTCGCCGCGCTGCCCAAGGGTCCCTCGGGCAAGGTGCAGCGCCTGAAGCTCGCCGCGCTGAGAGGAGAACGCGATGACGAATGAAGACACCGAAAAGATCGAAGTCCATCGCGGGCTCAAGGGGGTGTACCTCGATCGCTCGCGCGTCTGCTTCATCGAGGGGCGCAGGGGCGAACTGCTCTACCGCGGCTATTCGATTCACGACCTCGCCGAGCGTTCGACCTTCGAGGAGGCCTGCTATCTGCTGCTCAAGGGGGAATTGCCGGAGCGGGCCCAGCTCGAGGTCTTCGAGGCCGAGTTGAAGTCGGCGCGCATGCTGCCGGCGGCGGTGTACGACATCATCGGCACGGTGCAGCGCGCGCACCCGATGGACGTGCTGCGCACGGCGGTGTCGGCGCTCGCCGCCTTCGACCCGGAGGTCGCGGACAAATCGCCGGAAGCGACTCTGCGCAAGGGGGTGCGGCTCACCTCGCAGGTGCCGATGATCGTCGCTGCGCACGAACACATCCGCAACGGCCGCGCGCCGGTGCCGCCCGAACCGAGTCTCGGGCACGCCGCCAATTTCCTCTACATGTTGAAGGGCAAGGCGCCGAGTGCCGACGCTGCGCGGCTGATGGATACCGACATGATCCTGCACGCCGAGCATGGCTCGAACGCATCGTCGTTCACCGCGCGCGTGGTAGCCGGCACCGAAGCCGACCTGCACGCCGCCGTCACCGCGGCGATCGCGGCGCTCTCCGGACCGGCGCACGGCGGCGCGGCCGAGAACGTGATGCGCATGGCGCAGGAGATCGGCGACGCCTCGAAGGCGGGCGATTACGTGCGGCGCAAGCGTGCCAACAAGGAACCGGTGATGGGTTTCGGCCACCGCGTCTACCGCGCCGAGGATCCTCGCGCGCGGCACATGCGCGCCGGCGTGGAGCGGCTTTCCCATGAAATGGGCCAGCCGCAGTGGTACCAGATTCTCGAGGCGCTGGTCGAGGCGATGAAACCCTACGCGCGCCACGGCGTTAACGTCAACGTGGATTTCTACGCCGGTGTGGTCTACTTTCTGAACGACATTGCCGAGGACCTGTTCGTTCCGATCTTCGCGGTCGGCCGCGTGCCCGGCTGGACGGTGCAGGTGCTCGAGCAGATGGAGAACAACATCCTCATCCGTCCGCTCACGCTCTACAGCGGCCCCGGGCCGCGCGCCTACGTGCCGATCGAAAAGCGCTAGATCTGCTCAAGACTGGGCGAGAACGATCGCTGCGGTGGCGACGATGTCCTCCACGCTCGCGCCGCGTGACAGGTCGCTCAAGGGTCGCGCGAAGCCCTGCAGCACCGGTCCGATGGCTTGCGCGCCACCCAGGTACTGGCTGAGCTTGTAGGCGATATTGCCGGCATCGAGGTCGGGGAAGACGAGCACATTCGCCCTTCCCGCGACCGGCCCGGCTTCCTTCAGCTTCTTCGCCGCGACTGCGGGAATCAGTGCCGCATCGGCCTGCAGCTCGCCGTCGATCGCGAGCGAAGGTGCCCGACGTCGCGCAATCTCCAACGCGCGAACCACCTTCTCGATGTGAGGGTGCTTCGCGCTCCCTTTGGTGGAGAACGAGAGTAGCGCGACGCGGGGCTCCTCGCGCAGCAGCCGGCGGCAACTTTCCGCCGACGCCAGCGCGATGTCGGCGAGCTGCTCGGGAGTCGGGTCGGCGTTCACCGCGCAATCGGCAAAGACGAGGACCCGATCCCGAAAGACCATGAGGAAGAAGCTCGAAGGCGTGTCGATACCCGGCGCAAGACCGATCGTCATCATCCCCGCTTCGATCACCCGCGCGGTCGGGGCCGCGACCCCGGCCACCATGGCATCCGCATCGCCCGCCTTCACCATCAGCCCGGCATGAAACAGCGGCTTCGCGGCCAGCCGCCGCGCCACCTTCGGGTTCGTGTCCGGACGGTGCCGCAGGTAGAGCGCAGCATAGGCATCGAGCCGGTCGCTCGATTCTGGGTTCGCCGGAAGAATCGGGTCGGCGAGGTCCTCGTCGCGCAGGCAGCGTGCCGCGGCGAGGATCCGCTCGTCCTCTGCTTCCGGGAACACGACCCGCAAGCCGCGGCCCCGGATCTGCGCAAGACAGGTTTCGACAACGTTCATGGAAAAACAAATTCCATGCAGAGCCGTGTGAGCGACTTTGTTGCTCAGCGGTCTCGCAGGCTAGGCCGCTACCTTGCGCGAGCGCTCGCGCAGGATCTCCCGAATCGTTTCCTGCGATCCGGTAACGAGCTGTCGCATCGCCTGTTCGGCCATCGCGGTATCCCGCGTCTCGATCGCGCGAACTAGGCGCCTCCAGCTCTGCGCCGATTTGCGACGCCGCTCCACGCCGCGCAGCGACAGCCGTGTGTAGCGCGCGACCTGCTGCGAAAACGAACGGATCAGCGCTGCGAGCCGCTCGCTGCCGGCGCCTTCGGCGATCAATTGCGACAGCGCGTATACCGCCTCGAAATATTTGCCGTGGCTCGCGTCGGACGCGTGTTGCATGGCTTGGTCGAGCAGCACCCGCGCCTCGTCAAGCAGCCCGGGATCCGCTCGGGCGGCGACGCGCCGCGCTGCCACGGCGAGCAGGCTCGCCCGGATCTCGTAGAGGTCGTCGACCTCGTCGGCCGATAGCCGTGTGACGCTGGCGCCGCGGCGCGGTTCTATCCACACCAGCCCGCGCTTGTCGAGAAGGCGAAGCGCCTCGCGGATCGACGCCCGGCTGACGCCGTACATCGTCGCAAGATCCACCTCCTTGAGCCTGGCGCCGGACGGAAATCGCTCGTTCAGGATCTCGTCGGCGATGCGTTTCGCGACTTGTTCTGAGAGTGTGAGGAACAGCGCCGTGTCGGCCGCCACGATCTGAAAACCCGGCGCTTTTCGTCTTGGCATCGTCGTCCTGTCCGTGAGCGTTCCGCCGACCGACGGCCGGCAGCCTCGGGTGCGTTCCAGCCGGCAACCCACGACTCCGCTCAGGTCGACCCGATTTCTGTATGAATGTCGACATTATACACCTAGCGCAGTATAGTAGGCGCATACGCCTGATCGGGCCGCCAGCACGGCCAGCGCAGCGGTGCGCCGTCCTCGCAGCCGAGCGGCGGAGCCCGGCTGGCCGCGACGGCTCAACCCGTGTCAATCCGCCAAGGAGGAGAACGCCATGAAGCAGCTCAAATCCCTGTTGCCAGTGGTCGCGCTGGCAGCGCTCGTGATCGCCGGCGTCAATGACGCAGGCGCGCAGCAGACGGTGCGCCTGACCGCCGCGACGGGCATCGCGCCCACGGTGCCAACGGCGTGGTGGTTCACTGAATACATCGGGCCCAAGCTCAAGGAATATTCCAGCGGACGGATCGCGCCGAATGTCCAGATCAATGGCACGCTGTGCAACGAGCACAAGTGCGTCGAGCAGGCGCGGCTCGGTCAGATCGACATCGGGTCGGTCTCGGGCGGCAACATCGGCTCGTTCGGACACACGTTCGATATCCTTAACCTGCCCTACATCTTCAAGGACGATGCCGCGGCTGAGAAGCTGATCACGGGATGGCTCGGCGAGGAGCTCAAGAAGCGCGCGGAAAAGGAGATGGGCCTGCATGTGCTTGCGATCATTCCTTCGTACAGCTTCCGGAATATCGACAACTCGAGACGCGAGATCCGCGTCCCGAGCGACATGGCGGGCATCAAGTTCCGAGTCACCAAGACGGAGGTCGAGCTGACGCTGATCAACACCTGGGGCGGCACCGCGGTCCCGTACGACTGGGGTCAGCTCTACGAGGGGCTGCAGACCAAGGTTGTCGACGGCATGTACATCCCGGACGCCTACGTCGCCGCACAGAAGTTCTATGAGGTCGCGCCCTACATCACGAAGACGGGCGGCGGCTGGAACTCCCACATCATCTTCATGGACCTCAAGCGCTACCAGCAGCTTCCCGACTGGGCGCGCGACGTCGTGGACCGGGTCGGCAGGGAAATCGAGGCGCGGAGCTTCGGCGTCGATGCCGAGTGGATGGCCAAGTACACCAAGCAGCTCGAAGGCAAGGTGAAAGTCTACACGCCCACGGCGAGTGAGCTCAGTCTGTGGTATGCCGGCGCTCCGCCCGCGTGGCGTGCCGTGAGGAATACATACGACCCGGCGCTCGCACGGCGGGCGCTGCAGGATCAGGGTCAGCAGGAGCTGATCGCCAAGCTCGAGCGGGCTGGCGCGCTCTAGCAGGCTGATGTTCATCGCGGAGTCGGCCGCCGACGCGGCGGCAGTACAGGCATTCTCGCTCGCGCATCGCGGGGCGTGCGAGCTGTTCGCGGAGCCGCAGACGGCTCACTGTCTCGCGCTCGTGTCGGACGCGAGCGGCGACGAAGCCGCGTGGACGTTTACGCCGGTCCAGCCGCTGTTCGAAGGCGGACGCCACGGCCCCGGCGCGGGCGAATGGCTGCTCTGCGTCGGTCTGTGGGTGCCCGCCGATCAGCGCGGCGAGTTCCTGGCGTGGTACGAGCAGGAGCACCTGCCCATTTTGCTCAGGTGCCCGACGTGGGACGGCTGCCGTTTCGTCGAAGCGCCGCACGCGCGGGGCTGCCAGTTCTTCGCGTTGCATCAGCTCTCCGACCGGGCGGCGCTCGACTCCGCCGAGCGCGCACGCTCACGCGCAACGCCGTGGTTCGGGCGGCTCAAGCGATTCGAATGGTTCGACGAACCGTTCACCCGCACGCTGTATCGCCGTGTCGAGAACAACCAATCGTGACGCGCATCGTGGCGACGTCGGCGGCGCCGCTTCGTCGCGCCGCGGCGCGATGACGGCGCCGCTGCCGCCGCACCTTCGCCCCGACCTGCGAGGGATCGCATGCGCTTACTGGCGCGGCGCAGCCCGCGGCGAGCTGCAGCTTCCGCGCTGCCGCAGCTGCGCATCGCTCACCTGGCCGCCGAAAAGCCGCTGCCCGGTCTGCGGCTCGAGCGAGATCGAGTGGATGCGCTCGTCCGGCCGAGGTGTCGTCCACACGTTTACCGTCGTCAGGCAAGCCCCCGACCCGTACTTCAACTCCAAGCTTCCTTATGTGGTTGCGATGGTGCAGCTCGACGAAGGCCCGCGTCTGATGAGCAACGTCACCGATTGCGACGTCGAAACCGTCCACATCGGCATGCCGGTCGCTGTCGCGTTCGTCGACGCCGGCGACGGTCTTGCGCTGCCCGTGTTCAGGCCGTACGGGGCGCCGACGCGATGACCGCGCAACCGCTCGCGGGACACGTGGCGATCGCCGGCGCTGCGACTGCGGGCGTCGGGTGGTCGACCGAGGCCACTCCCGCGGAGCTGATGGCCGAGGCGACGCACGCGGCGCTGGCCGATGCGGAGCTGCGCCTCGCCGAGGTCGACGCGGTATTCGCGGTGACGCCGTACTACTGGATGCCATCGGTAACGCTCGCCGACGAACTGGGAATCCGGCCGCGCCTCACCGATTCGACCAACATCGGCGGTGCGTCGGTCGTCGCGCACGTCGGCCATGCGATGCGCGCGATCGTCACCGGCGGCGCCGATGTCGCGGTAATCGCTTACGCGAGCACGCAGCGATCGGACACCGGTCGCCTGGTGACGCGGGCCGAGGTGCCGCCGTACGAGCGGCCGTACGGCGCGCTGTTCCCGATCTCGGCCTACGCGATGGTCGCACAGCGCCACATGCACGAGTACGGCACGACGCGCGCGCAGCTCGCGCAGGTTGCGGTGGCCGCCAGCCAGTGGGCGTCGCTCAATCCCGAGGCGCTGCGCCGCGAGCTGCTGACGATCGACGAGGTGATCGCGTCACCGGCAGTGAGCGATCCGCTACGCAAGCTCGACTGCTGCCTGGTGACCAACGGCGGCGGCGCGATCGTGCTGACCGCCGCCGACCGGCGCGCGCGCAAGCCGGTGAAGGTTCTCGGCGTCGGAGAGTCGCACAGCCACTGCTACGCGTCGAGCATGCGCAGCTTCACGCGCACCGACGCTGTCGAATCGAGCCGCGCGGCGTACGAGATGGCGGGTGCAGGCCCCGAGGACATCGACGTCGTCCAGATCTACGATGCGTTCACGATCAACGTCGTCGTCGGACTCGAGGACACGGGGTTTTGCGCCAAAGGCGACGGTGGCAAGCTCGTCGAGCGAGGCATCGGACCCGGCGGCGCGCTGGCAGTCAATACCTCGGGCGGCGGGCTGCGCTACTGTCACCCGGGGATGTTCGGCATCTTCCTGCTGATCGAGGCGGTGCGCCAATTGCGCGCTGAAGCCGGCGAGCGCCAGGTGGCGAAGGCGCGGCGAGCGCTCGTCCACGGCTACGGCGGCATCTTCGCCGGCAACGCGACCGCCGTCCTCGGTCGCGGCTGACCCGTCGATCGGAACGTAAGCCATGCCCCAGATCCACCTGATCGATGTCACGATGCGCGACGGGCACCAGTGCCTTTGGTCGACGCGGATGACGAACGCCATGATCGCGCCGGTGCTCGATCTAGCCGACGACGCCGGCTTCCACACTATCGACCTCGTCGGCGGCGCCGTGTTCGACGTGTGCGTGCGCTACCTGCAGGAGAACCCGTGGGCGCGCATGCGAATGGCCGCGCGGCGGCTGCGCCGCACGCCGATCAACGTCTGGATGCGCGGAGCGAGCCTGTTCACGTTCGAGTACTTCCCGCACGACGTGGTCGAGCTGACGATCGCTCATCTCGCCGCGAACGGCGTGCACCATCTGACGACCTACGACGCGCTGAACGACAACCGGAACCTCGCGGGCTCGGTGCAGGCCGCGCGCTCGGCCGGCATCGGCGTCACCGGCGCCGTCGTGTACACGCTGAGTCCGGTCCATACAGATTCGTATTTCCAGGCCCGCGCGCGCGAGCTCGTCGCGCTCAGCGTCGACCGGATCTGCCTCAAGGATCCGAGCGGATTGCTCACGCCAGAACGCATACGAACGCTTGCGCCCGCGCTGCTCGCGGCCGCGCCCGGCATCGCGCTCGAGTTGCATTCGCACTGCCTGTCGGGCCTCGCACCGCAGGTGTACTGCGACGCGCTGGACGCCGGCATCACGTTCTTCCACACGGCGGTGAGACCTCTTGCCAACGGCGCTTCGCTGCCACCGGCCGAAGACTTCAACGCGACGGCGCTCTCACGCGGGTACCGCACGGGCATTCGCGCCGAACGGCTCGACGAGATGTCGGCGTATTTCGCATGGGTCGCGTGGCGCGAGGGCAAGCTCACCGGAAAACCGGCGACGCTTGATCCGCGGATGTACGAGCACCAGGTGCCGGGCGGGATGATCTCGAACCTGCGCACGCAGCTTTGCGCCGCCGGCATCGAGCACCGGCTCGACGAGATCCTCGACGAAGTCGCGCAGGTACGCAAGGACCTGGGCTATCCGATCATGGTGAGCCCGTTCGCGCAGTTCCTGATCACGCAGGCCACACTCAATGTGGTCCAGGGCGAGCGTTATTGCATGATCCCCGACGAGCTGCGCAAGTACGCGCTCGGCCATTACGGGCGTGCTGCGGGACCTCTCGCGCCCGAGTTCCTCGAGCGCGCGACGCGAGGCGAGCCTGTCGTGCAGGAGGCGCCGGCCGAGTTGCTTCCGCCCGCGCTGCCACGCCTGCGCGCGGAGCGCGGAGCGCACGCGGGCAACGACGAGATCCTGCTCGCCGCTTATTACGACGATTCGCTCGTGCGGCCGGTGCTCGCGCGTACGCGCGATGCGGTGGCGGGGCTGCGATTCCGCACGACGCCGCTGCGCGAGCTCGTCGCCTATCTCGCCGGGGCGGCGGACATCGAAAAGCTGCGCGTCGCGATCTCGGGCGTCGATCTTGCGCTCGGCAGCGCCGCTGCGGCGATCGACGCGGCGCGGCCGGCGACGACGACGACCGCCCCCGATACTGCGAACGGCAATCTGCGATGACAGAGGTGCACCCGCTCGACGCACTGCTACGCCCTCGCAGCATCGCGATCGCGGGCGCTTCGGACAATCCGGGCAAGCTCGGCTCGCTTCCGCTGCAATTCCTGCGCAAGTTCGCGTACGACGGCGACATCTACCCCATCAACGCCAAGCTCGACGAAGTGATGGGCTGCAAATGCTACCCATCGCTCGCGAGCATCAGCCGGCCGATCGACTTGATGATCGCCGCGGTCGCCGCCGAACGCATTCCCGCGCTGCTCGAAGACTCGGCGCCGGGTCAGGTCCGCTTTGCGCTCGTGTTGGCGTCGAACTACGCCGAGGCGGGTGCGGAGGGCATGCGCCTACAGCGCGAGCTCGTCGAGCTTGCCAACCGCAAGGGCATCCGTCTCGTCGGTCCCAACTCGGTCGGTATCGTCAATCTGTGGGACAAAGCGGTGGCGTCGATCAGCCAGGTGTTCGACCGGACCGATCTCGAGCCGGGGCCGGTGGCGTTCGTCACGCAGAGCGGCGCGGTCGGCACCGCGATCACCGCGCTCGCGCGCGAGCAAGGCCTCGGCATCGGCTATTTCATCAGCACCGGCAACGAGGCCGACCTCGAGTTCAGCGACTTCTGCGACGCCTTCATCGACGACCCGAAGGTGACGGTCATCGCGGGCTATCTCGAGAGCGTGCGCGACGGTGCGAAATTCCAGCGCACCGCGCGCCGGGCGCTCGAGGCGGGCAAGCCGATCGTGCTGGTCAAGGTCGGGACGACCGACGTGGGGGGTCGCGCCGTGCGGTCACATACCGGCGCGCTTGCCGGTTCGGACGACGTCTACCGAGCGGTTTTCGCGGCTCACGGCGTCGTCCGCGCCGACGGCATCGAGTCGCTGATCGATCATCTGAAGATGTTCGTCGCGTATCCGCGCACCGCGAACCAGGCGGATACGAGCCACGTAGCGGTGCTGAGCCACTCCGGCGGCGCCGGCGTCATGATGGCCGACGCCGCAGTGAGCCTGGGCCTCGAGATGCCGCCGCCGTCGCCGGGCCTCGTGCGCACGCTGCAAGCGCGGCTGCCCGCATACGCGGCGCTCAACAACCCGATCGACATGACGGCGAACGTCATCTTCGATCCGCAGGTGATGGCGGGCAGCGTGCTCGATGCCGCGCAAAGCGGCGAGTACGACGCGGTCATGCTGTGCGTCAACCTGATCTGGCGTCAGGGCGAAGCGCTCGCCGACGCGCTCGCCGACGCGCGCAGCGCTACAGACCGTATGCTCGCCGTCACCTGGATCGCCGCCCTTCCCGGCCCGCTGCAACGGCTCGCCCACGCCGGTGTTCCGGTGTTCAGCGAGCCAGTGCGCTGCGTGCGCGCCGTGGCCGCGCGTCTTCATTGGGAGCGCGCGCGCCGCGTGGCGCTCGACAGCATGCCCGTCACAGTGGCGCCCAAATCCCGCACGGCCGGCGCTGACGGCTACCTCGCCCAGCAATCGCTACTTGAGCGCCACGGCATCAACATTGCGCCGGCGCGGCTCGTAAGCAAGCACGAGGACGCACGTCGTGAAGCGCAGGAGCTCGGCTATCCCGTCGCCGTCAAGCTCATGGCAGCGTCACTGCCGCACAAGAGCGACATTGGCGGCGTCGTCCTCGGCATCGCCACTGACGACGGGCTGGCACGCGCCGTCGACAGGCTGTTCAAAGTCCCTTGCGAGGATCGCGAAGGCGTGCTGATCCAGAAAATGGTCGACGACGCCGACGCGATCGAGCTCTTCGCCGGGTTCACGCAGGATCCTGTGTTTGGGCCCGTGGTGCTATTCGGGCTGGGGGGCGTGTTTGTCGAGATCCTGCGCGACGTCGTCATGCGCCCCGCGCCCTTCGGCGTCGACGTTGCCACGCGAATGATTCGTGGTGCGCGCTTCTTCCCGCTGTTGCACGGCGCCCGTGGCCGCAAACCGTGCGATCTGCACGCGCTCGCGCAGCTACTCGCTCGCCTGTCCACGCTCGCCGCCGCGGAGCCGTCGCTGCTCACGCTCGATCTCAATCCGGTGCTCGCTTCGCAGCGCGGCGTGATCGTGGTCGACTTCAAGCTCGAGCTCCGTGGCCAAATGCTGGGCGAGCGATCGCCCGGCACCTGAGCGCGCGTTATGGAACTGCTGCTCCTCGTCGGGTCGCTCGTGCTGCTCATCCTCGTCGGCGCGCCGATCGGCGTGACGATGGCGGTGCTTCCGATGATCTATATCGCCTTCACCGGCGATTTGCCACTGAGTACCGTGCCTTACCAGATGTACGAGGCGCTCGCGCACGCCCCGCTCGTCGCGATCCCTTTCTTCCTGTTGACCGGCGAGTTGATGAACAGCGGCCAGATCACTGAACGGCTGCTCGCGCTCAGTCGGGAGTTGGTTGGCCGCTTTCGCGGCGGGCTCGCTCAGGTCACGATCATGGTGAGCATGCTGTTCGCGGGCATGAACGGCTCGGTGGTCGCCGACACGGCCGCCGTGGGCAGCGTGCTGATTCCGCCGATGAAGAAAGCCGGCTATTCCGCCGCGTTCGCAGCCGCCATTACTGCGGTGGCAGGAACGATCGGCGGCATCATTCCGCCGAGCATCGCGATGATCCTGCTCGCGAGCGGCCTCGGCCTTTCGGTCGGCGGACTGTTCGCCGGCGGCATCCTCCCGGGCGTGCTGATCGGGCTCATGCTGATGGCGGTGACGTACGTGATCGCGACCCGCCGCGGCTACGAGCGGCTCGAGGAGCCGTTCAGCCTACGCAGGCTGTGGCTCGCCTTTCGCGGCGCGATGCTGCCGCTGACGATCCCGATCGTTATCGTCGGCGGCATGGTGTTAGGTGTGTTCACGTCGACCGAGGCCGGTGCAGTCACCGCGATTGTTGCGGCGCTCATCAGCGCAGTCGCCTACCGCACGCTCAACCGGTCGAACGTTCGCTCGGTGCTCACAAAGTCGGTGGAGATGACGGCGTCGGTGTTCATCATCATCGCCGCCGCCGGCCCGTTTAGCTGGCTGCTGAACCAGATCGGTGCGCTGCAGGGCTTGGGCGACTGGCTGACGGGGTTCGCCGGCGATCGCGTCATGTTCATCACTGCGCTGGTCGGCTTCATCTTCGTCGCAGGCATGATCATGGATGCGGTCGCCAACATCATCGTGCTCGGCCCGACGCTCGTGACCGCCTGCATCGCCGCCGGCTTTCCGCCCATCCAGGCCGGGCTCGTCGTGACCGTGGGCTTCCTGATGGGAACGGTGACCCCGCCGGTCGGCATCAGCTATTTCATGGCTGCATACATCGCCGAGGAACGGCTCGAGCCGGTCGCGGTTGCGCTCATTCCGTTCATCCTCGTCGAAGTGTTCGCGCTCGTGCTGATGCTGCTCTGGCCCGGCCTCACGATGTGGGTTCCGAGCCTGATGGGATTGACATGAACGGCGACGCTACACGTGCGCTGCTCGCGTTCGAGCATCGTGCGCAGGGGTTTCTAGAAATCCTGTGCAGCGTTTTGCTCGTCGCGATGGTGCTTGTCACCGGCTACACGGTCGTCATGAGATACGCGTTCCACAATCCGCCATTCTGGGGCGACACGCTGACGATGTTCTGCAACATCTGGCTCGTGCTGATCGCATACGCGATCTCGGTTCGCAAGCGCGATTACATCGCGATGCAAGGCGTCTACGGGCTGCTGCCGTCGGGCTGGCCCTTCGCGCTCAACTTTATCTGGAACGTGATGACCGCCCTCTTCGGTGCATTCCTCTTCTGGTTCGGCATCGCCGCCGCGACCAACGTGCCGGGGAGCTACTGGGAGCTGGGCGGGTTGCCCAACAAGGTGCCGATGGCGATCATGCCGATCGCTGGCGCGCTGATCATGTTAGCGGCGCTGCGCAACGTCGCGGAGGACCTCGCCGTGCGTCGCGCGAAACGCGAATTGCGGGCGCCGTGACGTGATCCTCCTCGGTCGCTATCGCTCGCCGTTTACCCGCCGCGTGGCGATCAGCCTGCGCTGCCTCGGCATCGAGTACGAGCACCGGCCTTTCACCGCGTGGACGCACCTTGACGAGGTCCGTGCGGTCAATCCGGTGGGCCGCATCCCGGCGCTGATCCTCGATTCCGGAGAGCGGCTCTTCGACAGTGCGGCCATTCTCGACTACCTCGATCATCTGGTAGGCCCCGCTCGCGCGCTCGTCTCGGCAGACGAGCCCGAGCGGCGCGAAGTGTTGCGTGTGGTTGCCTGCGCGATGGGCGCGCTCGAAAAAGTCGTCGCCGCGCTGTACGAGCACACGATGCGTCCGGCCGGGAAGGTGCATCAGCCGTGGATCGCGCACAACGAGGCGCAGGCGCGCGGCGGCATCGCATGGCTCGAGGAGCAAGCGAGCGGGGGTTGGCTCGCGGCGAACCGCCTGACGCAGGCGGACATCACGACGACCGCGATGTTCGACTTCACGCGCATCGTCAACCCGGGGCTGGTTCCGGCAGGCGCCTACCCTCGGCTCGATACGTTGTCGGCGTATTGCAACACGCTGCCGGCGTTCGCCGAAACGCAGCCGACCAGCGCAGTGGATCGCGCGGATCCCGCGCTGCCGGCGTAGCCGCCTCAACCTGCCGTCCGCTCTTCGACGCCGGCCTGCCTGCTCTCGAACACCTGCTGGCGGAGCCAGCGTTTGACCTCGGCGGCGAGGTGCACGATCGCGGGGTCGGTCGCATCGCGCGGACGCGCGAATTCGACGGACTTGATCTCTTCGACGCGTCCCGGCCGCGGCGCCATGATCGCGATGCGATCGGAGAGCTTGATCGCCTCGTCGATGCTGTGCGTGACGAAAATCACCGTCTTCGGCTCGCGCTGCCAGATCTTCAAAAGCTCGTCCTGCATGTACTCGCGTGTCTGGATGTCGAGCGAGCCAAACGGCTCGTCCATCAGCAGGATCGAAGGGTTGACGGCGAGCGCGCGCGCGATGCTCACGCGCTGGCGCATGCCGCCGGAGAGCTCTCGCGGGTAGCGCGACTCGAATCCGCGCAGGCCGACGAGGCCGATGTAATGCTCGGCGATCCGCCGCTGCTCGGCTTCCGGCAGGCGTTTGCGCTGCAGCCCGTAGCAGATGTTGTCGCGCACCGTGTACCAGGGAAAGAGCGCGTATTCCTGGAACACGACGGCGCGCTCCCATCCCGGCTCCGTGATCGGCTCGCCGCCGACGCGAAGCTCGCCGCGCGACGGCTGTTCGAAACCCGCGAGAAGGTTGAGCAACGTCGTCTTGCCGCAGCCGCTCGGGCCGACGATCGAAAAGAACTCGTTGTGCTCGACGCAGAACGTGACGTCGAGCAGCGCCAGCAGCGGCTCGCCATTGATCGAGAAATGAACCTTGCTGACGTTCTCGACGCTGACCTGCGACGTGCGCGCGCTCATGGTCGTCGATCTACTTGCCGTGGTACCACGGCATCGCGATGCGCATCGCCTGCTGCATCAGGAAATCAAGCACCAGACCGAGAACGCCGATAAGCACCATGCCGAGCAGGATGTAATCGCTGCGGAACAGCGTGCGCGCATTGTTGATCATGAAGCCGAGCCCGCTCGGCGCCGCGACCAGCTCGCCGGCGACCAGCGCCATCCAGCCGATGCCGAGCCCGATACGCACGCCGGTGAAGATCTGCGGCAGCGCCGCCGGCAGCACGACGGTGCGGAACAGCTCGCCACGGCGCGCGCCGAGGCTCAAGCCCGCGCGAACGAGATACGCGTCGACGTCGCGCGCACCCGCCATCGAGTTGAGCACGACGGGAAAGAACGCTGCGAGGAAGATGATGTAGACGATCTGCATGTCGCCGATGCCGAACCACAAGATCGACAGCGGAATCCAGGCGAGCGGCGGAATCGGCCGGATGAACTCGAGCACCGGGTCGACGGCGGCGCGGAAGCGCGCCGACCATCCCATGGCTAGACCGAGCGGTACACCGAGCGCCGTCGCTGTGCCGACGGCGCTCAGCACCCGCTTGAGGCTGTCGAGGATGTGGGTAAAGAGCACGCCGCGCTGGAACAAGTCGATGGCGGCGGACACGACCGCGGTGGGCGGCGGCATCATCACATCGAGCTGCGGATTGATCCGCTGTCCGTAGACGCTGATGACTTCCCAAACGACGACGAATGCCGCAAGCAGCCACCAGTGACCGATGCGCACGAGCGCACGGCGCCAGCGTGACTGCGGCGGCGTCACCATCGACGCAGTAATCCGCGCCACCGCGTCGGGCGCCGGCGCCGTACCGGGCTGCGTCGCGGCCCGCGCGGGCGTCTCGACGACGTGTTGCATGGCGCTCGCTTACGGCGTGTACGTCTTGCCCATGAACGTCCACGGCTTCTTCAACTCGCCGGGCTCGGGAAACGCAGCCGGTCCGTTCAGCAAGGCGGCCGCGTACGGCTTGTACGGGAGGTTACCGACGCCGCCGAAGTCCTTCGGCAGGAACGGCGGCCGTTCGGGCACGGCCCAGCCGAGCTTGTCGAACGTCGCCTTCATGTAGCTGGTGCGGCGCACGTTCTTCCAGTCGTCGTTCGTCACCTTGTTCTTGGACGCGCCGGTCTCGAACGCCCAGTCGCTGATCCGCGACTCCTCCTTCGGCCAGATGCCGTTCGCATCGTCGAACGGGTAGTACACAGTCGGCTTCGGCCAGAAGAGATAACGCTCGGACATCTTGGTCAACAGCGGCCGCCCGAGCCGCCCATAGGCCGGCTGGCTCAACAGCGCATCGATCGCCTTGTCCGGATTCGCTTTCGCCCACAGCACCGCTTCGATGAACGCGTCGGTGAGCAGTTGCACGACGTCGGGCGCGTTGTCCTCGATCTCCTGTCGCGCGTAGTAGTAGCCGCTGTAGATGTAATACGGATCGAGCGGCTCGAGCAGTCGCGTGACTTTCAGCACTTCGGTCGAGTACGAGACGTGTGGCTCCCAGATCGTGAAGACGTCGATGCCTTTCGGGCCCGAAGCGAGATCGCCGGGTGGCGTACTGCGCAACGTATAGTCCTCGTCCTGCTTGAGCCCCAGATAGTGCGCCGCCGCGATGAAGCCGAAGTGATTCGTCGAGCCGGTCGTCGTGCCGACCACGGCAGGCCGCTTCAGCACCTTCTGCCCCTTGAGATCGGCGAGGCTTTTGAGCGGCGAGTCCAGCGGAACCGTCGCCGCGTGCGTGAGACCGGGCGAATGGGTGGCGACCGCGCGCGTTGGCACCTTGTTGCTGAGCAGCGCAAGCACGCCGAGCGCGCCGGTGTTCGCGATCTGGATGCGTCCGGGGATGAACGCCTCGTTCGAGAAGCCGGCGGCAACGAACGTCTGCCACTGCATCTCGATGCCGCGCTTTTCGAGCAGCTTCTGCGTCTGCAGCGTGTTGCCGATCATCTCCTCGCTCGCCCACACCACGATCCACGCGGCGTTGAGCGGCCACCAACCCTTGCTTTGCAGCCACTGCTTGGACTTCGCCGAGATCTGCTCGTACGGCTGCGGCCAGCCCCAATCGGTGAACTTCTGCGAGGCGACCGCCGGGCCCGCGGTCTGTGCGCTCGCCGCGCTCGCGGCAGCGAGATCGCCGAGCAGCAGACCGCCGGCGGCCTTGACGACGGTGCTCAGGAACTCCCGGCGTGGCAGCGCGGTGGCGGGTTCAGCCGGCACGATCGCGCCGCTGTCGTGCGATTTCGAAGCATCCATGGTGTCTCCTCCTTGTTCAGTGGGTTGTGATGTAGCTTCGGCTGCTAACGGCTGCCATCACGAAGCCGCGCGCGAACCGGACGAATTTTTGCATGAAAGCTCGAGCAGCGATCCAATCTAGCGCGTGAGATAGCCGCCGTCCACCGGAATCGTCGCGCCGTTGACGTAACCGAGCGCATCCGAGGCGAGCAGCGCGACCGTGGACGCGATATCGTCCGGTACGGCGAAACGGCCGGCCGGGATCGCGGCAAGCACATCGCGACGGCGCTCGGACGTGAGCAGCGGACCCGTCATCCCCGTTTCGGTCACGCCTGGTGCGATCGCATTGACGTTGATGCCATGCGGCGCGAGCTCGCGCGCGAGGCCCTTCGTGAGCGCGACCACACCCGCCTTTGTCGTGCCGTACAGCACGTTGCCGAACGAACCGCCGCCCTTCGCCGCGGATACCGAAGCAATGTTGACGATCTTGCCGTAGCGTTGCGCGATCATCGCCGGCAGCACCGCCTTGCAGCAGTAATAAACGCCCGAGAGATTCACGCGGCAGACATCGTCCCAGTCGGCGATCGTCGCCTCGGCGACCGGACCCGTCTTCAGGATCCCTGCATTGTTGACCAGGATGTCGATGCGGTTGCGCTCGCGCACGACCCGCCCGACCGCGTCGGCCGCCGCACTGGCGACGCCGACGTCGAGCGCGATCGGATAACCGAGTCCCCGACACTCGGCAGCGACCTTGCTCGCCGCAGCGACATTGGTGTCGCCCAGGTACACGGCGCAGCCGTGGGCGGCGAGCGTAGTCGCGATGGCGGCGCCGATGCCGCCGCCGGCACCGGTCACCAGCGCGATCTTCCCGCCGAGTTTCAGATCCATCGAAGCTCCTGTGTCAGCGGACCGGAGGCAACCCGAGCATCTGCCGCGCTTCCGCGGGCGTGGCCGGCCGGCGGTCGTATCCCGGACACGCATCGACGATCTTGCGCACCAGCGCGGCGTTGCTCGCCGCGAGCCGGTCGGGCTCAATGCGCAGATTGTCCTCGAGTCCGGTGCGGCAATGCCCCCCCGTCTCGAGGCACCACTGGTTGACCTCCCACTGATGGCGTCCGACACCGGCGGCGACCCACGTCGCGCCGGGCAGCACCGCGGCGAGCTCCGAGCGCAGGAAGTCGAAGATCGTGCGCCGCGCCGGCATCGCGTTCGGCACGCCCATGACGAACTGCACGTGCGGCCGCTCGCTGACGAGCCCCTTCTTCACGAGATTCGCCGCGTTGTAGAGCATCGCGAGATCGAACACCTCGATCTCCGGCTTGACACCGTGGTCGAGCATCGCCTGAGCGAGCGCCGCGATGAAATCGGGCGGGTTCTCGTAGATGCCGTTCGGGAAGTTGACCGAGCCCGTCGCGAGCGACGCCATGTCGGGCTTCAGGTGCAGCATCGCGCCGCGCATCGCGTGCTCGCGCCCGCGGCCGCCGGTGGAGAACTGCACGATCATGCCGGGGCAGTGCTTGCGCACGCCCTCGTACACGCGCGCGTAGAGTTCCGGATCGGAGCCGGGCGATTCGTCGGGATTGCGCACGTGGATGTGCACGAGCGATGCGCCCGCCCCGAATGCCTCCTGCGTCGATGCGATCTGCTCTTCCGGCGTCACCGGCACCGCCGGGTTGTCCCTCTTGCGCGGCAACGCGCCGGTGATCGCGACCGTGATGATGACGGGCTCCGTCATGCGGCAATCCGTTTGGTTCGCGCCGCCTGCGTCTTCGGAAGCGGTACCGGGACACTCGCGTCGGCCGGAACCAGCATAGCCGCGATCGCAACGGCCGCTTCACGCATCGCCGGCAGGAACGTATACCCCTTTTTCAGCGTCATCCGCGGCGCCGGGCCGTGCACGGCAATCGCCGCGCACATCCGTCCGCGCGGATCGCGCACCGGCACGGCCAGGCACACCGACCCGTCGAGGAACTCGCCGACGTCGGTGCCCACGCCGGTCGCGCGGATCTTCGCGAGCTCGCGCTCGAGCGCATCGACGCTCACGATCGTGCGCTCGGTGTGGCGCGCCAGCGGCCCCGGGCCGAGCAGCCGCCGCCGCTGCGCGAGCGACATATCGGAGAGCAGCAGCTTGCCGCTCGCCGTGCAGTGCAACGGCACCCGCGAGCCGGCCTTCATGTGCAGGCGCACGTTCGCCGATGTCTCGACGCGATCGACATAGACGACCTCGCGGCCATCGAGCATCGTGAAGTTGCACGTCTCGCCGATCGCCTCGACCAGCCTCGCGAGGATCGCGTGCCGCTCACGCCGCCGCGGCCAGCGCATCTGCACCGCGAGCGACAGCGTGCACAGGCGGGCGCCGACCGCGTAGCGCTTGCCGTGCACTTCACGCTCGACGAGCCCCCCGCGGGTCAAGAGCCGCAGGATCCGGTGCACGGTCGGCTTCGGCAGGCCGGTCGCGCGCGTCAGCTCTTCGAGTGTCGGCGGCTCGTCGGCCGCCGCGATCCGTTCGAGCAGCGCGAAGGCACGCAGCGTCGACGAAGGGGCCCCGTCAGGACCGGGGGAGACGGCACGTAATTTCGTTGAGCGGAATGCCATGTTTCATTATTGCAATGTTTTTCGTGCCGTGCAATGATGGTCGCGGCCGGCGCGACATCGGCGGTGGGGTGTTGGCGCGCGCCCGCGCGCCTCTTCCCGGAGTTTCGCTTGTCCCACGATCTCACGTACGACGACCTGCTGCGAATCGTCGAGCTGATCAAGACTTCGGAACAGTTTTCCGAGTTCCGGCTGAAGATCGGCGAGATCGAGGTCGAGCTCCGCCGCCGTAGCGTGGCGGGCGCGCCGGCGCCACTCGGGTCGTCGAGCCCACAGGCGTCGGTTGCGCAGGCCGCCGAGCCGGCGCCGGCGCGCGAGGCGCCGACCTGGCCCGAAGGCTCGATCGTCATCCGTTCGCCGATGGTCGGAACGTTCTATCGCGCGCCCGAGCCGGGCGCGCGGCCGTTCGTCGATGTCGGCCAAGCCGTGGAACCCGACACGACGGTGTGCATCATCGAGGTCATGAAGCTGATGAACTCGATTCCCGCCGGCGCATGGGGGACGGTCATGCAGATCCTCGTCCAAGACGCGGCGGCTGTCGAAGCCGGGCAGCCGCTGATCGTGCTGCAGCCGGAAGCCGAGCCGGAATGAAGAGCTCAACACGTCCCTTTCGCCGCATCCTCGTCGCGAACCGCGGCGAAATCGCGCTTCGGATCATTCGCGCCTGTCACGAGCTCGACATCGAGGCGATCCAGGCTTACTCCGAGGCCGATCGCGAGTCGCTTCCGGTACGGCTCGCCGACGGCTCGATCTGCGTCGGAGCGCCGCCGGCGAGCCAGAGCTACCTCAGGGTCGATGCGCTGATCGCCGCGGCGCGCGCGGCGAAGGCCGACGCGATCCACCCCGGCTACGGTTTCCTCTCCGAGAACGCGGCGTTTGCCCGGGCGTGCGACGACGCCGGCATTGTGTTCATCGGTCCGCCTGAGCGCGCGATTGCGCTGATGGGCGACAAGGTGGCTGCGCGGCGAATGGCGGCGGAGGCAGAGGTGCCCGTCACGCCGGGATCGCCGGGAACGCTTCCGGACGCCGCGGCGGCGCGCGAGGTCGCAGCCGCGCTCGGCTACCCGGTGCTCCTCAAGGCGGCCGCCGGCGGCGGCGGGCGCGGCATGCGGGTGGTGCACGACGAAGCGCAGCTCGCCGCGCGCTTCACTGACGCCGCACGCGAGGCGCAAGCGGCGTTCGGAGACGGCGGCCTTTACGTCGAGAAGTTCTTGGAGCGCGTCCGCCACGTGGAGATCCAGGTGCTTTCCGACGGCGAGACCGTGTTGCACCTCGGCGAGCGCGACTGCTCGATCCAGCGGCGCAATCAGAAGCTCGTCGAGGAAAGCCCGTCGCCCGCGCTCGACGACGCCATGCGTGCGCGGATGGGCAAGGCGGCGGTGCGTGTCTGCCGGCATGTCGGATATCGCAGCGCGGGCACGATCGAGTTCGTCGTCGACGCTGCGAGCGGGGCCTTCTACTTCATGGAAATGAACACGCGCGTGCAGGTCGAACATCCGGTCACCGAGCTCGTGACCGGCATCGATATCGTCAAGGCGCAGATTCGCATCGCGCAGGGCGAGCGGCTGCAGATCGCGCAGGGCGACGTGCGGCTCACCGGCCACGCGCTCGAATGCCGGATCAACGCGGAGGATGCCGCGCGCGACTTCGCGCCCTCGCCCGGCGAGGTGCGCGCGCTGCGCCTGCCCGGGGGCCCAGGCATCCGCATCGACTCGCATCTGTTCGCCGGGTATCGTATTCCTCCTTACTACGATTCGCTGCTCGCGAAGGTGATCGCCTGGGGCCGCGACCGCGACGAAGCGATCGCGCGCATGCGCCGCGCCATCGGCGAGATGCACGTCGAAGGCGTGCACACGACGCTGCCGTTCCATGCGCGGCTGCTCGCTGACGAGCGCTTCCGCCGCGGCGACGTGCACACGCGTTTTGTCGAAGACGAGCTTGCGAGGACAGCATGAAGGCACGCAACGACGCCTCCGGAAGCGCTCCGCGCTTCGATTTCATCGACGTCACGCTGCGCGATGCGCACCAGTGTCTGTGGTCGACGCGGATGACCACCGCAATGATGACGCCGATCCTCGGCGCGATCGACCGCGCCGGTTACTCGTTCATCAACATCCTCGGCGGCGCCGTGTTCGACGTGTGCGTGCGCTACCTGCGGGAAAACCCGTGGGAACGCGTCGGCCTGCTCTGCGAGCGGCTCGCCACACAGTGCGACGGCCTTACCCGCGGGCAGAGCTTGTACACATTCGAGCTCTTTCCCGACGACATCGTCGCGCTCAACTCGCACGCGCTCGCCCGTCGCGGCATCGAGGTACTGACCGTCTACGACGCGCTGAACGACAACCGCAACATCGCCTCGTCGGTGCGTTCGGGGCACGAGGCGGGGATGAAGGTCAACGCGATGATGACCTACACGCTGTCGCCGGTGCACACCGACGCCTACTATGTCGAGTGCACGCGCGAGTTGGTCGCGCTCGACGTCGACTTCATCTCGATCAAGGATCCGACCGGCCTGCTCACGCCCGAGCGCGGCCGCACGCTGTTCCCGGCCGTCGTGCAGGCCGCGGGCGGCATTCCGCTGCAGCTGCATTCGCATTGCCAGTCGGGGCTCTCTCCCGAGGTCTACGAGATCGCGATGCAAAGCGGGTTCCGGCTCGGCTATACGGCGAGCGAGCCGCTCGCCAATGGCGCCTCGCTGCCGGCGACCGAGGACGTGCTCGCGCGTGCGCGCCGGCTCGGTTTCGCGACGTCGATGAACGACGCGGCGCTCGCCGAGATCGCCGGCTACTTCAACTGGGTGTGCGAGCGCGAGGCCAAACCGCGCGGCGAGATCGCCGCCTACGACCCCGCGCTCTACGAGCACCAGATCCCGGGCGGAATGATCTCGAATCTGCGTTATCAGCTGGAGACGATGAAGCTCGACCACCGGCTGCCCGAGATCCTCGAGGAGGTTGCGCGCGTGCGACAGGACCTCGGTTACCCGATCGTCGTGAGCCCCTTCGCGCAGTACCTCGTCACGCAGGCGACGCTGAACGTCGTGCAGGGCGAGCGTTACAAGACGATCCCCGACGAGATCCGCAAGTACGCGCGCGGCTACTATGGCCGGCTCGCCGCGAAACCTTCGGACGAGTTCCTCGATCGCGCGAACATCCGCGACTCGGAGTACGTGACCGAGGCGCCCGCAGCGCACCTCGAACCGTGGGTCCCGCGCCTTCGTGCCGAGCTCGGATCGGCGGCGGGCGATGAAGACGTGCTGCTCGCGGCGTTCTACGATCGCAAGCTGATCGAGCCGCTGCGCAATCCGGCGCCCGAGTGCCGCTTTCGCACCACCCCGCTCACCGAGCTCGTCGGCTTCCTCGCGAGACGCACGGACATCGGCTACGCGCGCATCCGCGTCGCGGGCGCTGACATGGTGGTTTCGGCCTAGCGGCTGGCGCTTGGACTTCTTCACGCTGAGCGCAGCGGTCGCGATCGCCGGCATCGCGGGCGTCGTGCGCGGGATCACGGGCTTCGGCGGCGCGCTGGTGATGTCGCCGCCGCTCGCACTGCTGCTCGGCTCGCAAGTAACCGTCGCCGTCGTGCTGCTGCTCGAATCGATCGTCGCCGCGCCGATGCTCGTGCAGACGCACCGTCTCGTGCGCTGGCGCGTGATCGGCGTCATTCTCGCCGCCGCCTGCATGACGGTGCCGCTCGGCGTCGCGATTCTGATCGCGACCGAGCCCCAGATCATCCGCCGCGCGATGGCGATCACCGTCATCGTGTTCGGATTCGTGATGCTTCGCGGCTGGCGCTATAGCGGGCGGCAAAGGGTCGTCACATCGGTCGGGCTCGGCGCGCTCTCCGGCGGCATGGTCGGCGCGACGAGTATCGGCGCACCGCCGGTGATTCTTTACTTGCTCGCCGGCCCCGATCCGATCGAAACGACGCGCGCGAATCTGATGCTCTTCGTCACCGTCATATCGCTTGTCAGCATCGCACTGCTGTGGTATCGCGGCGTGTTCGACGCGCGCGCCGCGTGGACCTCGTTGTGGCTCGCGCCGGCCTACTACGCCGGGCTCGTCGCCGGCGTGCGCCTGTTTCCGCGCTTCAGCGACACGCGCTTCCGGCAGCTGACGCTGTCGCTGCTGATCGGCGTGTCGATCGTGATTCTGCTCGCGTGATCGATGCGGCCGGCTTGCCTTATGCGCATCCGTGACGCTACATTTGTTGCATGAAGGTACTGGTCACCGGCGTCATCGGTTCCGACACGCATATCGTGGGCAACCGCATTCTTTCGATGGCGCTGGAACAGGCGGGATACAAGGTGGTCGCGCTCGGCGCGCTGACTCCCGCCGACGAATTCATCAAAGCGGCGGTGGAAACCAACGCCGACGCGATCATGGTGTCCTCGCTCTATGGTCAGGGCGAGCTCGACTGTCGTGGCTTCCGCGACATGTGCGTCGAAGCCGGGCTCGACCACATCCTGCTGTACGTGGGCGGCAATCTCGTCGTCGGCAAGCAGTCGTGGCCCGAGGTGGAAAAGCGATTCCTCGACATGGGCTTCGATCGGGCTGCGCCGCCGGGGACGAGGATCGAGACGGTGCTCGCGTGGCTCGCGCAGGATTTCGCCTCGCGCGAGCGAGCGATGCAGGGTAGCGGGAATTGACGCGATGGAGAGCGCTGCGCTTCTGATCGACTTCGGCAGCACGTACACCAAGCTGCGCGCAGTCGATCTCGACCGGCGCCGCATCCTCGGAGCCGGCCAGGGTCCCTCCACGGTCACCTCGGATATCATTGTCGGCATGAAAGCCGCGCTGCAGGATCTGGAACGGCGCCTGGGTGGTTTGCCCCGCTTCCGGTACCGGCTCGCGTCGAGCAGCGCCGCTGGCGGACTGCGGATGGTGACTATAGGTCTGGTCCGCGAGCTCACTGCGGAGGCGGCGCGCCGCGCCGCGCTGGGCGCCGGCGCGAAGCTGGTCGGCACGTTCGCGCAGCGCCTCACTCAAGGTGATATCGGGGCCATCGTGACGCTGGCGCCGGATATCCTTTTGCTGGCGGGCGGCACCGACGGCGGCAACAGCGACGTCATCCTGCACAACGCAGCCGCGCTCGGCCGAAGCGCCCTCTCGTGCCCGATCGTGCTCGCCGGCAACCGCAGCGCGACCGACGGCGCGCTGGCTCTGCTCGCGGGCAAGGACGTCATCGTGACCGAGAACGTCATGCCGGAGTTCAACGTCCTCAATATCGAGCCCGCGCGCGCGGCGATTCGCCAGGTGTTCATCGACCGCATCGTTCACGCCAAGGGCATCGACCGGGCGCAGGCCGAATTCGATCAGATGCTGATGCCTACGCCTGCAGCCGTGTTGGAAGGAGCGCGGCTGCTCGCCGACGGCTGTGAAGGCGTTTCGGGCCTCGGGCCGCTGCTGGTGATCGATCCGGGCGGCGCAACCACCGACGTGCACTCGATAACAAGCGGCGAACCGTCGCTGCCCGGGGTCATCGTCCAGGGGCTGCCCGAGCCACGCGTCAAGCGCAGCGTCGAGGGCGACCTCGGCATGCGCCACAACGCGGCCAATATCGTGGAGGTTGCCGGGCTCGAAGCGATTGCGGCCGATGCCGGGCTCGCGCCGGCGCGGGTCGCTGTCTTGGTCGCCGAGATCGCGCAGGATGTGGAACGCCTGCCGCGGGCGACCGAGGAGATCGCGCTCGATCAGGCGCTGGCGCGGGCTGCGGTGGCTCAGGCCGTGATGCGGCACTGCGGCACGGTGGAAACGATTTACACGGTCGTGGGACCGGTGAGCGTGCAGCACGGCAAGGACTTGTCGATGGTCGGCACGGTCATCGGCACGGGCGGCGCTCTCGTACACAGCAGTGACCCGAGAGCGGTGCTGGCGATGGCCCTGGCCGAACCCTCGGCGCCGCAGTCGTTGCGACCCAGACGACCGAAGCTGTTGCTCGACCGCGGCTATCTGCTCTATGCCTGCGGGCTGCTCGGCGCCGTCGATCCGCCTGCCGCGCTCGGCCTTGCCTTGGCGAACCTCCAGCCGCTCGATGCGGAGCAAGCCCTTGAACGCACCCGCACCGCCTGAAGCTACGCGTACGCCGCTTTCCGAGGAGCGCATCCCGGACGACGTGTTCGCCGTGATGCGCCGGGAGAATCTGGCGCGCTGGCCTTCAGGCGCCGCCGTTGATTTCGATGCCGCCGTCGAGCTGCAGCGCGAGCTTCCGCGGCATAAGCAGCTCGGCTGGGTAATGCGCCGTGCGGTCGCCGAGCGGCGCTGCCTGACGCAGCCGCGCGGCGGCTTCGCGACCTTCGAAATGCAGCGGGCGCTGATGGTGACGCTCGATCGCGAAGGGCTCGCCGACATCGTGCCGACCACGACCGACAGCTACACCCGCAACGAGCAGTGGCAACTCGCGCAGAAGGGAGTCGAGGAATCGGAGCGCGCCGGCCGTTCGATGCTCAACGGCTATCCGATCGTCAATTACGGGGTCGACTGCGCGCGTCAGCTCATCGCCGCGATCGACAAGCCCGCGATCATGCTGACCGGCACGACGATGCCGAAGCTCACCAGCGAAATCGCCTTTGCCGGCGGCTACTCCGGGTATCTCGGGTCCGGCATCGCCTACACGACCTCGTATATCAAGGAGCTCTCGATCGAGGAGGGGATTCGCAATTACCAGTATCTGGATCGCCTGGCTGCGCTCTACGGCGAGCACGGTGTCGAGCTGCACCGACGCCAGCCGGGTTTTCTCACCGGGACCAATATCCCTCCCTGCATCGCGATTGCCACGTGCGTCCTCGACTGCCTGCTCGCGGCGGCGCAAGGCGTCAAGAATTACGGCCTAGAGATGGGCGAGACGCTGCACCTCATCCAGGATGCCGCGGCCGTTGCGGCGTGCGGCGAGCTCGCCCAAGAGTATCTCGCCAGAAAGGGCTACCACGACGTCTTCACCGCGGTGACGCTGCTGCATTGGATGAGCGCGTGGCCGCAGGACGACGCCCAGGCGGCAGCGCTGATCAGCTATGGCGGCACGCTCGCGGCGATCAGCGGCGCGGCGAGCGTCACCACCAAGAGCACTCACGAGGCGTTCGGCATCCCGACGCCGCAAGCCAACGCCGAGGGACTGCGGATGACGCGCATGGCGATCTATCTCGCGCGCAACATCCGGCTCGACGGGCTGGCCGCCTACGAGCAGGAAAAAGCGCTGATCGGGCGCGAGGTGCGCGCGATCGTCGACAAGGTCCTCGAGATGGGCGACGGCGATGTCGCCGTCGGCGCCGTTCGCGCGTTCGAGGCGGGGGTGCTCGATGTTCCCTGGTCGCCGAATCGCCACTGCCGGAGCCGAGTCCTGCCGGCGCGCGATATCGACGGTTATCTGCGCATCCTCGATCCGGGGCTGATGCCGTTTCCGCGGGACATCGTGGAGCTGCACGCCGAGCGACTGCGCAAACGCGCCGAGCGTGACAAGATCGCGTTCGGTCCGGACCTCGCTGTGAGCAGCGTGTACGAGATTGGGGAGCCCATCGGCAAGCTCCTGCCCGACAATTGGGCGCGCTAGGAGCCGACTGCGCCCATCGTTCGGGACGCGACATCGTCCGCTCATGCAGCATCTGGACCACGTCTCCGCGTACCGCCTGCGCGTGCCGCTGGTAAGGCCGTATCGTCTGGCGTTCGGGGCGGTCGAACATTACGACACGATCGTCGTGGAAGCCGTGCGCCATGATGGGCAGCGGGGGTTCGGCGAGGCGACCGTGCTTACCGGCTACACCGATGAAACCATTGAGGATAGCTGGCGGATCGCCCGTGAGTTCGCAGCCGAGCTGGCGGGTGTCGACTGCGACAGCGCGGCAAGCAGGGTCGCACAGCTCGGGCTGAAGTTCCCGTTCACCGCGACGGCCTTCGGCACGGCGCTTGAGATGCTGGCGGGGAGCGAGACGCTCAAGGTCGGTGCCGGGACATGCGTTCCGCTGGTCGGACTGCTGCACGCCGAAGACGAGGGCGCGATGGCGGCCGAGTTCGAGCGGCTGTTCTCCGAGGGCTACCGGACGATCAAGGTGAAGGTCGGCTTCGACGTCGGCGCCGATCTGCGCCGCGTGCAGCGCGTGCAGCGCGTCGTGGCAGGGCGCGCCCGGATTCGCATCGACGCCAACCAGGGGTACACGGCAGACGAAGGTCGTGCGTTCGCCCGCGCGCTCGATCCGGCGAGCATCGAGCTCTTCGAGCAGCCTTGCGCGGCGGGAGACTGGGACGCGCACCTGGCAGTGGCTCGCGCGTCGCCGGTGCCGATGATGCTCGACGAATCGATCTACGGACTGGCCGACATCGAGAAGGCCGCAGCACTCCGCGCGGCGAGCTACATCAAAGTCAAGCTGATGAAGCTGGTGACGCTCGAGCGCCTGACCCAGGCGATCGAGCGCATCGCGTCACTGGGGATGCGGGCGGTGCTGGGCAATGGGGTCGCGTGCGATCTTGGCTGCTGGATGGAAGCGTGCGTCGCCGCGCGCCACATCGACAACGCGGGCGAGATGAACGGCTTCTTGAAGGCGCGCTCCGGGCTCTTGACCGACGAGCTCGCTGTCGCCGCGGGCGCGATCGCGCTCGCCTCCGACTTCTCGCCGCAGCTCGATCCGCAAGCGCTCGAGCGGTATCGCGTCGATTCCATCATCTGCGTACCGCGGCCAGCGCGCGGTGCCGCAGCATCGACCGGGACGGCCAGCGAATGAAGGCGATCACCATCGCCCGATTCGGCGGTCCCGAGGTCCTTAAGCTCATGGAGGTCCCTGAGCCCGTTCCAGCCGCGGGTGAAGCGCTGGTGGCGCTCGAATATGCCGGCGTCAACTTCATCGATGTGTACATGCGCAGCGGCCACTACGCGCGCTCACGCACGTATCAGACGCCATTGCCGATGACGATCGGTATGGAAGGCGGCGGTACGGTAGTCGCGCTGGGCGAACGCGTGACCGAGCTTGCCGTAGGCGATCGCGTCGCCTACTGCATCGTGCGCGGGAGCTACGCAGCGACCGCGGCTGTGCCGGCATCGCGGCTGGTCAAGATCCCGCCGCAAGTACCGACGCCGGCGGCAACGGCGTTGATGTTGCAGGGGCTCACCGCGCACTACCTGAGCCACTCCGCCTTTGCATTGGGACCGGGAAAGAGTTGCCTCGTGCACGCGGGGGCGGGTGGCGTGGGACAGCTTCTGATCCAGCTCGCCAAGCTGAGCGGCGCCACGGTTTTCGCCACGGTGGGCAGCGACGAAAAGGCCATCGTCGCCAAGCAGCGCGGCGCCGACCATGTCATCCTTTACCGCGAAAAGGACTTTCGCGATGAGGTGATGCGGATCACCGCAGGCAAAGGCGTGGATGTCGTCTATGACGCGGTGGGAAAGGACACGATTGCGCGCAGCATCCGCAGCCTCGCCAGACGCGGTCTGTGCGTAAACTTCGGCGGCGCCTCCGGTCTCGTGCAGACCATCGACCCGCTCGAGCTGGCTGAGGCGGGTTCGGTGTTCTTTACGCGACCACATCTTGCGGATTACATTGCCACACGTGCGGAACTGCTCGAGCGCGCGGCCGACCTTTTTGCCGCGTACACTGCCGGCAAACTCACCGTGACCATCGACCGCGAGTTTCCGCTCGAAGCCGCCGAAGAGGCGCATCGCCGTCTCGAAGGCCGCGGCACGCAGGGCAAACTGCTATTGCGAATTTGATTCGCATCGAGCGCTTGCAAAGCAAGTGCGTCAGCGTTCTCGAAAACGATCACAGCCAAGGAGGTTCACGATGAGACTTACCGATCTACAGCAGCGGGGGATGCGCGGTTTGGTGGCATTTCTGCTTGCGCTCGCAGCCTGCATCGCGGCCGCGCAGGAGAAGTACCCGTCCCGTCCGATCGAATTTATCGTGCCGTGGGGACCTGGAGGCGGCGCTGACCAGGTCGCCCGCAAGTCCGGCAAGATGATGGAGGATGACCTCAAGGTTTCCTTTCCGGTCGTGAACGTGCCCGGCGCCACCGGCAACACCGGCATGGCGAAGCTGCTGGCGGCGCCAGCCGACGGCTATTCGATTTCGGTGATGACCTGGGACACGTACGCGCTGCTCGCGACGACCAGTACGCGCTGGAGTCTGAAGGACATCATTCCTGTCGCACTGATGATCAAGCAGCCGTCGGCGTTCCTGTCCGCCACCAACAGCAACCTCAAGACCTGGGCCGATGTCGAGCGCGAAGCCAAGGTGCGGCCGCTCAAGGTCGCGATCACGGGGTTCGGCAGTCCCGACGACATCACGGTGAATTTCTTCGTGGCGCGCGGACTGAAGCTGATCGCGGTGCCGTTCGCCAACCCGGGCGAGCGCTATACGTCGGTCCTCGGCGGGCATGCGGATCTGCTCTACGAGCAGCTCGGTGACGTACGGAGCTTCCTCGAGAGCAAGCAGATCCAGCCGGTGATCATCTTCGCGGCGAAACGCTTCGGCGTCTTCCCCGACGTTCCGGCGTCGACGGAACTGGGCTACGACATCACCCTGCCGCAGCGCCGCGCGGTGATCGTGAAGGCCGGCACCGATCCCGCGAAGGTCAAGGTGATCTCCGAGGCGCTGGCGAAAGTCGCCGCGAGCGCCGAATACAAGGCCTATCTTCAGGAACAGTACGCGACGGACGACAGCTACTTCCCGGCGCAGGATGCGGCGAAGATCATGGAAGAGGATCTCGACCAGATGAAGCGCATCGCAGGGCAGACACCGGCGAAGAAGTAATCCGGCGCGAAGCCGCGGATCGGGGTACCGGCAGCAGGCAAACGCATGCTCGGAGAACCGGCTTGCTAGCTCGCTTGCGCAAGGTCGTGCCCTACCTGATCGTGCTGGCGGTTGCGGCGTTTCTGTACGTGCTCGCCAGCCAGATCGAGTTCGTCGCGCCCGGCGGCCGCATCGGACCGGACTTCTGGCCGAAGGCGATCCTGCTCTTGGCGATGGCGACCTGCGCGTACGAGATCGTCAAGACCTTGTTCTTCAGCCGCCCCGATCAGGAGGTCGCGGGCGTGCTGGAAAGCATCGTCGAAGAAGCGCCGGCTGACACCGTGGCGCAGGAGCGCCCGGCAAGATCCTATCTTCACCTACTGCTGATCGGCGTGGCCATGACGATCGCCTATGTGGTGCTGATCGAGCGGCTCGGGTTCTTTCTCTGCACTTTCCTCTATCTTGCCGGTTTCATGTGGGTCGGTCGCTACCGGCGGCTGGGTATCGTGCTCGCGAGCAGCCTCCTGGGCAGCCTCGTTTTCATGTTCGTCTTCATGAAGATCGTGTACGTGTCGTTGCCGCTGGGTCAGGAGCCGTTCTCGCAAGTGTCGTTCCTGCTGATGCGGCTGATGGGCATTCGCTAGGAGCCATGCTCGGCGTCGCACAACAATTTGCCGCGGGCTTTCTGACCGTTTTCGAGCCCATCAACCTGACGGCTCTGGTCGTCGGGCTCGTTGTCGGCATGCTCGTGGCGGTCCTGCCGGGGCTGACGCTGGTCATGGGCGTCGTGCTGGCGCTGCCGTTCACCTATGGCATGCCGATCGCGCCGTCGATCATTCTGCTCACCGCGATGTACATCTCCGGCACCTACGGGGGAGCATTCACCTCGATCCTGTTCCGGATTCCGGGAGAGCC
>DASWDF010000289.1:0-20044 GCA_036395475.1 Casimicrobiaceae bacterium | reverse complement strand
CTTCGATCGCGCGCCGGTTCACGGTGCGCTTGTCAACGCGGCGGCAGAAATCGAAAAGATCGGCGAATGGGCCGCCGCTTTCGCGTGCGGCAACAATCGCTTCGATCGCTGATTTACCTGTCCCCTTGATGCCGCCCAGGCCATAGCGGATCCGCTTCTCATCAACGGGCTCGAAGCGGTAGTTGGATGCGTTGATGTCGGGCGGCAGGACAGAGAGCCCGCAAGCCTTCGCCTCGTCGTGAAAGTGGCGAACCTTGTCGGTGTCGTCCATGACGAGCGACAGGTTGGCAGCGATGAACGCCGCCGGATGGTGTGCCTTGAAGTACGCCGTCTGGTAGGCGATCAGCGCGTACGCCGCCGCGTGCGATTTGTTGAAGCCGTAGCCGGCAAACTTCTCCATCAGGTCGAAGAGCTGCGTCGCGCGCGCTTTCGATAAGCCGTTTTTCTCCGCCCCGTCGATGAACACGAAGCGATGCTTGGCCATCTCCTCGGGGAGCTTCTTGCCCATCGCGCGCCGCAGGAGGTCGGCGGCGCCGAGCGTGTAGCCGCCGATCACTTGCGCGATCTGCATCACCTGTTCCTGATACACCATCACGCCGTAGGTGGGCGCGAGGATCGGCTCGAGCCGTTGATCGTAGAAGTCGACGCGCTCCGCGCCGGTCTTGCGCCGGATGTAGTCGGGAATCAGCTCCATCGGCCCGGGGCGGAACAAAGCGACCAGCGCGACGACGTCGTCGAAGTGCTTCGCCGGCGCCTGCAGCAGGAGCTCGCGCATGCCGCGCGATTCGAACTGGAACACGCCCACCGTATTGCCGCTCTTGAAGATGTCGTAAGCGTTCTTGTCGTCCAGGGGAATATTCTCGACCGTGATCGTCGAGGCGGGATCGAGCCTATGGATGTAGCGTACGGTCCAGTCGAGAATCGTCAGCGTGGTCAAGCCCAGAAAGTCGAACTTGACCAACCCGACGTGCTCGACGTCATCCTTGTCGAACTGTGACACCGGCGCGTCGGTGCCGGCCTGCGTATAGAGCGGACAGAAGTCGGTGAGCTTGCCCGGCGCGATCAGCACGCCGCCCGCGTGCATGCCGACGTTGCGCGGCAGGCCCTCGAGCTGTTCGGCAAGCGCCAGGAGCTCGCGCACTTCCTCCTCGGCTGCCTCACGCTCGGAGAGCTGTGGCTCGACTTCGCGCGCGTAGACCACGTTGCCGGCGCGTTCACTCGGGCCGGGCGAGCGGCGCTTGAGCGTCACCATCCGGCCCGGCTGGAACGGGATCAGCTTGGCGATGCTGTCGCAGAAGCTGTACGGCAGATCGAGCACGCGGCCGACGTCGCGCACCACCGCTCGCGCCTGCAGCGAGCCGAAGGTCGCGATCTGCGATACCGATTCGGCGCCGTATTTGTGCTTCACATATTCGATGACCTTGTCGCGGCCGTCCTGGCAGAAGTCGATGTCGAAGTCGGGCATCGACACGCGCTCGGGATTGAGGAAGCGCTCGAACAGGAGCGCGTAGCGCAACGGATCGAGATCGGTGATGCCGAGCGCGTAGGCCACGAGCGAGCCTGCGCCCGAGCCCCGGCCGGGGCCGACGGGCACGCCGTTGCGCTTGGCCCAGTTGATGAAGTCGGCGACGATGAGGAAGTAGCCGGCGTAGCCCATCTGGATGATGGTCTTCGCCTCGAACTCGAGGCGCGCAACGTATTCGGGGCGCCTCGCCTCGCGCTCGGCCAAGTCGGGGTAGAGGAACGCGAGCCGCTTTTCCAGCCCCGCGACCGCTTCGTCCCTCAGATGCTCCTCGATGGTAACGCCTGCAGGAACCGGAAAGGCAGGCAGATAGTTCTTGCCGAGTGGGATCATCAGATTGCAACGTTGCGCGATCGCGACCGAATTCGCCAATGCTCCGGGCAGGTCGGCAAAGCGCTTCGCCATTTCTTCCTGCGTCGTAAAGTACTGCTCGGGCGTGAAGCGCCTCGGCCGGCGCGGGTCGGCGAGTGTATAGCCCTCGGCGATGCATACCCGCGCCTCGTGCGCGCGAAATTCGGCACGGCTGAGAAACTGCACCGGATGCGTCGCGACGACGGGGAGTTTCAACTTGGCGGCGAGGCCCACGATCGATGCGGTGAGCGCATCGTCGTCAGCATGGCCTGCGCGCTGCACTTCGAGGTAGTAGCGGTCGGGGAAGAGCTTCGCCCAGGCTCCGGCAGCCTTGGCCGCACCGGCTTGATTGCCCTGGGTGAGACAGTCGCCAACATCGCCGTCGCGGAAGCCCGAAAGCGCGATCAGGCCCGTCGTGCCTTCGGCGAACCACTCGCGCTTGAGCTCCGCACGGCCGCGATGCTGGTTGGCTCGATACGCGCGCGTCAGCCACTCGGCGAGCTTGAGATAGCCCTCGCGCGACTGACACAGCAGCAGCAGGCGATGCGGCGCGTCGCGCTCGGTCTCGTGCGTGATCCACACGTCGCAGCCGACGATCGGCTTGACTCCGGCCTTGCGCGCGGCGGTGTAGAACTTGACCAGGCCGAACACGTTGGACAGGTCGGTAAGCGCAACGGCAGGCATCTTGTCGGCGACCGCGGCCGCGATGACGTCGTCGATGCGCACCATGCCGTCAACGATGGAGTATTCGCTGTGCAGGCGTAGATGGACGAAGCCCGCCAGCGATTCGGAAACCGACCGCTTGGGCATGCCTGGCATGGGGAAGGGCGACGACGCTGTCGCACCCGACGGCTCTGCCACAGCGGCGGAACCGGGGCGGGAGTCGAGCGCGCTCATGGGGTACAATTTTACTCGTTTTGCAACGCGGGTCTTTCTGCCGATGGGCCCGAATATGTAGCCCGGGCTGAGCGCGAAGGGCGATGCCTGGGGTGGCGATCACGGTGGAGTTTCTCTCCGGGATTTGCCTTCGGCTCATCCTGAGGCTACTTCGATTTCGATGAATCTCGCACGCTGGCCGCTCATGTCATTGATAACGCTCGCCTGCGGCTGCGCGACCGTCGGCCCCGGAGGCGGCCTGGGACCGACGCCCTACGGCACGCCCACGCCGTCGCAACCGCAGGGCAATCCGCATCCGCCGTCGAACGTCAATCTGCAGGGATTCCCGCTGGAGTACCGCCAAGGCTACGCGGACGGCTGCGCGAGCATATCCGGCTCCGAGCGCAAGGACGCGACGCGCTTCAAGAGCGACGGCCAATATCGCACTGGCTGGCAGGACGGCAACGCGCTGTGCAAGAAACGCTGACGGCCGCATGAATACCGTAGCCCGGGCTGAGCGCGAAGCGCGATGCCCGGGAAAATTCAGCGCATCATGCACCACTCCGGGCTTCGCTTCGCTCAGCCCAGGCTACGTGCGAAGCGCGATGCCCAGGGCCGCAGTTACTCCTACCGTTGCTCCCGGGCATTCCTCGGATCAAGTCCGGGGTCAGCCCGGGCTACTCGGCTGTGTGAACGCCTGAAATGAAATCCTCCCGTTCGCTGATCGTGCCGCTGCGCGGTATCTCCTATCACGTCCGCATCTGGGGCGCAGAAAACGCGCCGAAGCTCTTCATGTTGCACGGCTGGATGGACGTCGGTGCGTCGTTCCAGTTTCTCGTCGACGCGCTGCAACGCGACTGGCACGTGATCAGTCCCGACTGGCGCGGCTTCGGGCTCTCCGCGTGGTCCGCGGACGGCTACTGGTTCGCCGATTACATTGCCGACCTCGATGCGCTGGTCGATCATTTCACGCCGGGAGCGCCGGTGCGGCTGGTCGGTCACAGCTTGGGCGGCAATGTCGTGATGCTCTACGCCGGCATCCGGCCGCAACGCGTTGCGCGCGTCGTGTCGCTCGAGGGCTTCGGCATCCCCGCAGAATCAGCCGATGTTGCGCCCGACAAATTCGCCAAATGGCTCGACGCGCTCAAGGCTCCGCCGAGCTTCCGCCCTTATCGCAATCTCGCCGCGGTGACCGACCAACTGCAGAAGAACAACCCGCGGCTCACGCGCGACAAGGCCGAATTCCTTGCCGCGCATTGGGCGAAGGCGCAGCCCGACGGCAGCGCGCGCCTCAATTCGGACCCGCGGCACAAGCTGCCGTTCCCGACGGTCTACCGAATGGAAGAAGTGCTGGCGATCTGGAAGCGGATTACCGCGCCCGTGCTGTGGGTTGCGGCGACCGAATCGTTCATTCCGAAGTGGCTGGGCGCGCACCCTGAGGGCGAGGCCGCGACCGACAGCCTTGCGAGCATCCGCGCGCGGCTGGCACAGGTACCGCATGGTGAGCTCGCTACGATCGATGAAGCGGGGCACATGCTGCACCTCGACCGGCCGGATGCGGTTGCGGCGGCGATCGAGCCTTTTCTCGCCGCGTGACGCATCACCTGTTCGGCATCGCTTCGAAGCGCGCCGCGTACGGCGCACTGATCATTCTCACGCTCATCTGGGGCATGAACTGGATGGCGATGAAGTTCGGATTGCAGTACGCGCATCCGGTCATCTATAACATCGAGCGCACGATCGTCGCCATCGCGCTGGTGTTCGCTGTGCTGTTCTGGGAGCGGAGGCCGCTCAAGCCCGAATCGTGGATGGCGGTCATTGTGACCGGTTTTTTCCAGACGACGATCAACTTCGGCGCGACGACGATGGCGCTCGCCGGCGGCGGCGCGGGCCGCACCGCAGTGCTCGTGTTCACCATGCCGTTCTGGACCATGCTCATCGCCTGGCCGGTGCTGCACGAACGCGTGCGCGGCAGCCAGTGGCTCGCCGTCGGCTTCGCGCTCGCCGGCCTGGTGCTCGTGGTCGAGCCGTGGAATTGGCGGGGCGAGCTCGCGCCCAAGCTCTGGGCGACGCTGTCGGGATTCGGCTGGGCGGCCGGCACGGTCGCCACCAAATATTTTCAGCGTCACCAGCGTCTCGACATGCTCAACCTGATCGCATGGCAGATGGTTACCGGCATCATTCCGATCTGCCTGATCCCTCTCGTGTGGCCGCTGCCGCCGGCGCAGTGGAACGGCATTTACGTGTCGGCCTTGCTGTATGCAGGCGTGATTGCCACCGGCATCGGCTTCATCCTGTGGACCGCGATCCTCGCGTGGCTTCCCGCTGGCACGGCTTCGCTCAACATGTTCGCGATTCCGGTGATCGCGCTCGTTTCGTCGATGCTCGTCTTCGGCGAGCGCCTGACTGCGGCCGAATGGCTAGGGATCGCTTTGATCGGCGCCGGTCTCGCGATCGTTTCGGTGCGCGCATGGCTCTCCGCCCGGCGCGGCGAGCGCGAGGTCGTCGAAGCTCCGGCGATCGAGGGCGGTTAACGGCGCGGCCGAATGAATTCGGCCCCACAGGATATAATCCGTCGCTCCGTAATCGCGTAGTGCTCCGCGGTGTCCGCCGACGATCTCAGCAAACTCAAAATCGACCGCTCGCTCGCCCCGGTACAGACACGCCGCCGTCGCAAATGGATCTGGTTGGGCGCGATCGCGATCGTTCTGATCGCCGGCGGGGCATGGTTTGCGTTGCAGCCGCGTGCGGTCGCCGTCCAGACAACACCGATCGTCACCACGTATCCGTCGCAGCAGTTCGTGGTGCTCAACTCGACCGGGTATGTTGTCGCGCAGCGCAAGGCGGCGATCTCATCCAAGGCATCCGGGCGCCTGGAATGGCTCGGCGTCGCCGAGGGCACGCGGGTGAAGGCAGGCGAGCTCATCGCGCGGCTCGACTCGCGCGACGTTTCGGCGCAGCTCGACGCCGCGCTCGCCAACGTCGGGGTCGCGCGGGCGGCACTGGAGCAGGCGCTCGCCGAAGAGCGCGACGCGGCCGCCTCGCTCAAGCGCACGCGGGATCTGATCGCGCAGAAGTTCGTATCGCAGTCTGCGCTCGACCAGGCCGGCGCGCGCGCCGATCGCGCGGTTGCCGGCGTGGCGAGCGCGAAAGCGGGCGTGGCCGCTGCGGAAGCGAACGCCAGGAACGCGCGGGTCGCGGTCGACTACACGCAGATACGCGCGCCGTTTGACGGCATCATCCTGTCCAAGAGCGCGAACGTCGGCGATATGGTCACGCCGTTCTCATCGGCGGCGGATTCCAAGGGCGCGGTCGTCAGCATGGCCGACATGGGCACGCTCGAGGTCGAAGCCGACGTATCCGAATCGAGCCTGTCCAGGATCAGCGTCGGCCAGCCCACCGAAATCACGCTCGACGCGCTTCCGGAGGTGCGCTTCCGAGGCACGGTGTCGCGCATCGTGCCGACGGTCGATCGCGCCAAGGCGACAGTGATGACGAAGGTACGCTTCGAAGCCATTGATCCGCACGTGCTTCCCGAGATGAGCGCCAAGGTGTCGTTCCTGTCGCAGCCGGTGACGCCCGAGCAGCAGAAGCCGCTCGTCGCAGTGAATCCCGACGCGCTCGCGCAGCGCGATGGAAAGACGGTCGTGCTCGTCGTGCGCGACAACAGGGCCGTCGAAGTGCCCGTGACGCCAGGCAAAAAGATCGCCGACCTGACCGCGATCGCAGGCGACGTGAAGGCTAGCGAAAAGGCCGTGCTCAAGCCCCCGCCCGAGCTCAAGGATGGCGCGCTGGTGAAGCTCGCAAAGTAGGGTCAGAGACGACTTTCTGCGCGGCGATGGAATGGCTAGTTCTGGCGACATGAAAGTCGTCTCTGACCCTACTTTGGTCGAGATCCGCAACCTGACCAAGTATTACCAGCGCGGCGGGCAGATCATCCCGGTGCTGGTCGACATCGATCTCGATGTGCGCCTGGGCGATTACCTCGCACTGATGGGTCCGTCGGGCTCGGGCAAGAGCACGCTGTTGAACCTCATTGCCGGCATCGACAAGCCCAGCGGCGGCGCGATCAAGGTCGGCGGCGTCGATATCGCGCGCCTTTCCGATGCCGATCTTGCTGCGTGGCGCGCTGCGCACGTCGGGTTCGTTTTCCAGTTCTATAACCTGATGCCCGTGCTGACCGCGTTTGAGAACATCGAGCTGCCGCTGCTGCTCGCGCCGTTATCGAGACGTGAGCGGCGCGAGCGCGTGAACGTCGCACTGGCGCTGGTCGGCCTGACCGACCGCGCCGACCATCGCCCCGGCGAGCTGTCCGGCGGCCAGCAGCAGCGGGTTGCAATCGCCCGCGCGCTCATCACCGATCCGACGCTTATCGTCGCCGACGAGCCGACCGGCGATCTCGATCGCACGACCGGAGAGGAAATTCTGGGTTTGCTCGAGCGGCTCAACCGCGAGCTGGGCAAGACGATCCTGCTCGTTACGCACGATCCCAAGGCCGCGGAGAAAGCGCACCGGATCGTGCACCTCGAGAAGGGCGTTCTCGTGCATTGAGCGGTTTCGCAACCTGGATTGAGCTCATAGCCCGGGAGAGCTCGTAGCCTGGGCTGAGCGCGCAGCGCGATGCCCGGGAGCATTCAGCGCGCATGCATTACCCCGGGCTTCGCTCCGCTCAGCCCAGGCTACTCGGTTGCAGCGCTCAAGCCGCGGCCTTGCCGGGGCGCTGCCGCGGATGCAGGAGGTCGTCGTCGAGCGAGCTGTCTATCGCAGCTTGCGCCGGTGCCGGCGGCACGAGCAGCAGATCGCGTTCGGCGGCCTCGATGGCCTGCAGGATCGCGTTGCCGTCCATTTCGCGCTCGACATTGCTGCGGGCTGCAGCCCAGGCTTCCCGGACCGCGCGCTCTTCGACAACGTCAGGATCGAGCTCGTTCAGCAGCGTGTCGATGGTCGAAGCATCGGCAGCGAGAGAATTCGTGTGCGTGCGCGGCGCGGTGCTTTCGCCCGTAGCGACCGGCGCCGGCGCGACGGATTTTGGTTTCGAATTCGAGGGCGTTCCGGGTAGGGTCGTCGCTTCGGCATAGGAAACCGGTGAAAGCGTTGCCGGCGGCGCCGAAAGATCGGTGAACGAGCTCGGACCGGCGTAGGAGCCTCCGCGCGTCCACTGCGGAATCGGGGGCGGGGCGCGGCGATGACGCACGACCATGACGAGCGCGATCGTGCACAGGGCAAAGAGGCTCGCTGCGACATACCAAAACGCGTTGTTCCAGCCGGCGAAAAACGCAGATGGCGCGGCTGGCTGCGCGACCGGCGCTGCAGGCAGCCCCGAGGTTCGCGTTCCGAACGGTCGGAATGCTGTGGGCGTGGCTGCCCCCGTCGCAGCGAGCTGCTGCCGCTCGGAACTTGCGCCGGCTGCAGGCGCGGATCGTTGTGCGGAGCGCGACTCGGAGGCAGTCGGCGCAGGCTGCGCATTGCGCCGCGCCGCAACCGACGGCGGCGCGGGCCGTTCCTGTCCGGGTTCGCGCGCCGTCGGTTGCACTGCCGCCGCCGATGCGCCAGCGACTTGCGGGTTCAGCAGCAATTCATAGTCGCGCCGGCTCATCGTTTCGCATCCGGCTTGGATACCAAAGCGGATGGCCGGATCGATAACGGGGCTCTCTGTCGTCACGACCAGCCGGAAAGCAGACGCTGTGCGTTCAAGATTGACCCGCGCCGTCACTGTTTGCGCAGACCCGTCGCCCGCGGGCACCACCCGGAAGCAGCTGGCCTGCAGCAATTCGCCCGGCGCGGTCGAGATCGGAATCACCGCGCGCAGCGGCGATCCGAGCGTCGATTGCGCCGACGCGTTGCCGAGTGCCATGCCGTGTGCGGTCGATGACGCGATCACCGTGGCGATGAGCAGCGCCATGGCAACCGCGACGAGAAGGCGAAACGGTGCGTAAATTGACACGGCGGGTCTCGGTCCGTAATTGCGCTTTGTAGAGTGCATCTTCGCGAAAATCGGCTCCAGGCCGGCCCATAGCCGGCTTTCGCTCTCAAAAAAGCAACTTCCATGCCGTCGTCCGCATGAGCCGTGACGCTTGCACACGCGGCATAAGGTAAGCTTGCCGTTTCTGTATCTGCCATGTATTTCCTTCGCCTCGTCGTCAAGAACGCGCTGCGACACAAGTTGCGCACGACACTCACGATCTTCGGTATCGTGGTCGCGATCAGCGCGTTCGGACTGTTGCGTACGGTCATCGACGCCTGGTACGCCGGCGCCAACGCGAGCTCCAGCGCCCGGCTGGTCACGCGCAACGCGGTATCGCTCGTCTTCTCGTTGCCGCTCACCTACGCGCAGCGGATCCGTCAGATGCCCGGCGTGACCGCGGTCTCGTGGGCGAATTGGTTCGGGGGTGTGTACATCAGCGAGCGCAATTTCTTCCCGCAATTCGCAATCGACGCGCCCACTTATTTCGACATTTATCCGGAGTTCGTGCTCTCCGCGGAGGAAAGGAGGGCTTTCCTCACCGACCGCCAGGGCGCCGTCGTAGGCCGCAAGCTCGCCGAGCAGTACGGATGGAAGGTAGGCAACCAGATCCCGCTGCGCGGCACTATTTTTCCGGGCACGTGGACGTTCAACCTGCGCGGCATCTACGACGGCGCGACGAAGACCACCGCCGAATCGCAGATGTTCTTTCATTGGGCCTACTTGAACGAGTCGGTCAAGACGCGCTTTCCCCGCCGCGGCGACCAGATCGGCGTGTTGATCGAGCAGCTCAAGGACCCGGATCAGGCTGCCGCCGTATCGCAGGCGATCGATTCGACGTTCAAGAATTCGCTGGCCGAAACGCTGACCGAGACCGAGAATGCCTTCCAACTCGGCTTCGTGTCGATGTCGGAGGCGATCCTGCTCGCGATCCAGGCGGTGTCGTTCGTCGTCATCGTCATCATCATGGCGGTGATGGCCAATACGATGGCGATGACCGCGCGCGAGCGCGGCACCGAGTACGCGACGCTCAAGGCGCTGGGCTTCGGCGGAGGTTTCGTCGCGCTGCTGATCTTCGGCGAGTCGCTGCTGATCGCGGCAATCGGCGGCGTCGCGGGCATCGCGCTCACTTTCCCGCTAGCGAATGCCTTCCGCGAAGCGCTTGGGACGTTCTTTCCGATCTTCTACGTGAGCGACGAGACGATTGGGCTGCAGCTAGTTGCTGCTCTTATCGTCGGCATCGTGGCGGCCGTATTCCCGGCTTGGCGTGCGTCGCAGCTGCCCGTGGCCGAGGGCTTGCGTGCGATCGCCTGAACAATGCGTGTACCGTTTATCTACATCGTCCGCAATGTCTTCGCGCGCCGGCTCACCACGGCGCTGACCGCGGGTGGTATGGCACTCGTGGTCTACGTCTTCGCAACGGTGCTCATGCTCTCGGCAGGGCTCAAGGCGACGCTGGTCGCCACGGGACAGGACGACAACGTCCTCGTCATCCGCCGCGGCTCGCAGACCGAGGTACAGAGCGGCATCGACCGCACCCAAGCCGGGGTCGTCGAGAGCCTGCCGGATATCATGGTTGGCCAGGACGGCCTGCCACTCGTCTCGAAGGAACCGGTGGTCCTGATCAACCTCCCGAAACGCGCATCGGGGAAGCCGTCGAATGTGGTGATCCGCGGCGTGACGCCGCGTGGCCTCACGCTGCGCCCGCAGGTGCATATCATCGAGGGCCGCATGTTCCGGCCCGGCACCGCCGAGGTCGTCGCCGGCGCCTCGATCGCGACGGGATTTCGCGGCGCTGCGCTGGGGGAGACGATGCGCTTCGCATCGCGCGATTGGACGGTGGTCGGCGTGTTCGACGCGGCCAGCACCGGCTTCGGTTCGGAAATCTGGGGCGACGCCGAACAGATGATGCAGGCGTTCCGGCGCGTGGGCTTCTCGGCGCTGATTTTCAAGCTCACCGACAGCGACCGCTTCGACGCGGTCAAGCAGACCATCGAGTCCGATCCGCGGTTGACGCTCGAAGCCAAACGCGAGACGCGCTTTTACGCCGATCAGTCGGAGGCGCTGGCCACCTTCATCAACTACCTCGGCACGACGATCTCGGTCATCTTCTCGATCGGCGCGATCATCGGCGCGATGATCACCATGTATGCGAGCGTGGCGAGCCGCACGGCGGAGATCGGCACGCTGCGCGCGCTGGGCTTCTCGCGCGGATCGATCCTGACCGCTTTCCTGGGCGAGTCGCTGCTGCTCGGACTCCTCGGCGGCGTGATCGGCCTGACCGGCGCGGCGTTCATGCAGGCGCTGTCGATTTCGACGACCAATTTCCAGACCTTTGCCGAGATCGCTTTCCGGTTCATGTTGACACCGGGAATCGCCGCTGCGGCGCTGCTTTTCGCGCTGGCGATGGGATTTGTCGGCGGGTTCCTGCCCGCCGCGCGCGCCGCGCGACTCAAGATCGTCGACGCGTTGCGCGCTGCTTAAATCGCCTGCGCGGTCGGCGAGCGCGACAAGTTGATGGGACCGATTTCGCTCTTCTCGATCGCCACGCTGATTTGGGGCTCGACCTGGCTCGCGATCACGTTCCAGCTCGGCAACGTCGCGCCCGAGGCCTCCGTCGTCTACCGCTTCGCGCTCGCCGCGATGATGCTCGCGGCGTGGTGCCTCGCGACCGGCCGCTCGCTCAAGTTCCCCGTAGCGCAGCATGTGTGGTTCGCCGCTCAGGGCGCGCTTCTGTTCGGCTTGAACTACCTCTGCGTGTACTGGGCCGAGCAACACATCGCATCAGGGCTGGTCGCGGTGCTGTTCTCGCTGATCGTGTTCCTCAACCTCGTCGGAGTGCGCGTATTCTTCGCAACACCTTTCAACCGGCGCACTGTCGTCGGTGCGGCGCTGGGCGTCACCGGCGTCACGCTCCTGTTCTGGCGCGAGCTCGCGGCCATGCAGACCGATGCGCTGCGCGGCATCCTGTTCGGGCTCGCGGCGACGGTATTCGCATCGGGCGGCAACCTGCTCGCGGTACGCAACCAGCGCTGCGGCATCCCAGTGCTGCCGGGAGTCGCCTGGGGCATGACTTATGGGACGCTTACCATCGCGGTCGTTGCCGCGGTGAACGATATCGTCTGGAGCTTCGATCCGCGTCCCGGCTACGTACTCTCGCTCTTCTACCTCGCGGCGTTCGGATCGGTGATCGCATTCGCGGCGTATCTCACGCTGCTAGGCAAGATCGGCGCCGCGCGCGCTGGTTATGTCGGGGTCGCCGTTCCCGTCGTGGCCTTGCTGCTCTCGACGGTGTTCGAGCACTACCAGTGGACGCTGCCGGCACTCGTCGGCGCCGCGCTCTGTATCGCGGGCAACGTCCTCGTTCTCATGCCGCAGCCGACGACCGTTCGGTCCTGAACAAGACAAATCCCCCCACGCCTTCGACTGTCCCGGAACCGGTGTGCCGAAGGTGTGAACGGATAAGCGTGCGGGAAAGCGTTACCGGCCGTTCGCCCCTTTTGCCTTAGCTCGATGAAAGCTTCGATGAGCGGAGCGAACGGCCGTCCTGCAAGCCTCCTTAGCGCAAATGCCTGAAAGAGCTCGACGCTGCCCCGTAGACGTCGTTCACACGTCGCACCGATGCAATCCTGCGGTCGACCTCACCCGGCAGCCGGGCATATTCACCCGGGCCCAGCGTACGGCAGTCGCCCCGGAATTGCGTGTCAGTACAGAACATCCAGTAGCCTTCCTCGATCCGCATTGAAGCCGCGCGATCGCTGAAGCCCATCCTGTTGAGGTTGGGCAGCTCGCTCCAGTTGATCGCAAACGACTGGCCGCGGAAGTTCGGGTATTCGTACAATACGACGCGTCCGACTCCGACCTGCGGCGGCACCGCAACAACCGGAGCGCCCGTCACCGCAACGAGCTCTGCCGAGTTCACTCTACCGGTGAGCGTGCCGAGGTTCTCATAGCGACCTGGTACGAAGTCGAAGCATTCACCGCGGTAATAATCACGACTGCACAAGCGCCATGTGCCGCCGTAGACGATCACGGCGTCCGCCCCACCAAAGGCCGGGATCCGGTCGAGGCTACCGTGCGTCTTGGTCAGCTCGATCGCGCCGCCGCCGAAGCCGGGAAGCTCGAACAACACGATGCGGGGCTCGGCGCTGGCGACGACGATCGGCGGTGCAACGACGATCGGCGGTGCAACGACAATCGGCGGTGCAAGCTCGGTGGTGGTGACGATTTCGCGCACCGATGTGATGCGATCGTTCAACACGCCGCTTAGCCGCCTATACTCGCCCGGTCGAAGCTGCGCGCAACTGCCGCGGAAGAAAGCATCTGTGCACGCCTCCCACACACCATCGCGAACCACGAGCGAAGATGCGCTATCGTTGAGGCCGCTTATTTGCAGGTTCGGCGCCGCGCGGTGCAAGGTCAAGCTGTCGCCGCGGAGGTCCCGGTGCTCGTAGAGCGTGATCTCGCCCGCAAGCGCTACCGGCAGCGATACCGCCAACAGCGTGCCCACGAACGCACTCAAAAGTGTTTTGCGCTCAGTACTCATAAGCAATCTCCAAATCAAGCGCCGGCAACAATGCCGACATCATTTTGACGCTGGGAGACAGCCGATGGTTTACTCGATGATGCGAGTATTTTCCCTTGAGGCCGGCATGTCGGCGTATCGCCTATCGCGCTGACAGACATTGTCCGACGATCGGTGCATCGTTATTTCAAATTGCGGCTTCGCGTCGGCGACAGTAGGGAAGATGGTTATCGAAACGTATGGCAAATGGTGAGGCGTGCATGAGGCGAGCTCGATCTTTCAGCCTGAATTGCGCCGACGGCAAGACCCGGACGGTCGCTTCGTTGCCGCGCCGCCCGGGCATCGCAGAGCTCAGCCCGGGCTACACGTGTCGCGCATGTTAGCCTTCGTCCCAATGTCGATTCAGGGTGGCAAGTTCAATCTTCGCTTGCACCCTGAACCACGTCGACATTGTGCCTCCGGCCGCTCGCTTAACATTCGCTTCGCTCATGTTAGCCTTCGCCGCAATGTCGATTCAGGGTGGCAAGTTCAATCTTCGCTTGCACCCTGAACCACGTCGACATTGTCAATGAGGCGGGTGGACCCGAGCATGGCGGCACCCAACACGATCAGCAGGTTGGGATGGTCGTAGCCTTCGGGGTGCGGAATGCGCAGCGCGAGGCCGTGGCGGATCGCGATGTAATCGACCTTCCAGCCATGGCGCGAAAGATCCGCGCGCGCGGCCGCTTCGAGATTGGCGTAGTCGTGACGGCCGCCGAGGATCTCATCGGCGACCCAGGAGAGGGTTCGGTAGAGCCGTGGCGCCTCGAGACGCTCTTCTGGTGAAAGATAGCTGTTGCGCGATGCCAGCGCGAGACCGTCATCGGCGCGGACCGTTTCGGCGGGAACGATGCGGATCGGCATGTTGAACTGCTGCACCATGCCGCGCACGATCTTGAGCTGCTGGCGGTCTTTCTTGCCGAACACCGCGATATCCGGCCGCACGAGGCTGAAGAGCTTCAGCACTACGGTGCATACGCCGTGGAAGAATCCCGGCCGCGATGCGCCCTCCAGTTCTTCGGCCAGTGGCGGCGGCGTCACGCGATAAACCTGCGGCGTCGGATACATCTCCTGTTCCTGCGGCGCGAACAGAACGTCGACGCCTTCACGCTTCAGACCCTCGCAATCGGCTTCGAACGTGCGCGGATAACGGTCGAAGTCCTCGTTCGGCCCGAATTGCAGGCGGTTGACGAAGATGCTGGCGACGACCGTGTCGCCGTGCTCGCGCGCGATGCGCATGAGCTGCAGGTGGCCCTGATGCAAATTCCCCATCGTCGGCACGAACGCGACGGTGCCGGCATCGGCAAGAAACTTGTGCAGCTCGGCGGCGGTGGTTGCGATCTCCATCAGCCTGCTCTAGCCCTTAGATGGAGTGCTCGGGACCGGGGAAGCTACCGTCCTTGACTGCCCTGACGTACGCTTGAACGGCCTGCTCAATGCTCGCGCTCCCCGTCATGAAATTGCGGACGAAGCGCGCGGGCTTGCCCGGGTAGATGCCGAGCATATCGTAGAGAACGAGCACCTGACCGCTGCATCCCGGACCGGCGCCGATGCCGATCGTCGGCACCGCGACGTCCGCCGTAAGCTCCGTGGCCAACCCGGCCGGAACCATCTCGAGCACGATGAGATCCGCACCCGCGACTGCGAGCGCGTGCGCGTCCTCGCGCAACACGCGCGCCGAGGCATCGGTCTTGCCCTGCGCCTTGTAGCCGCCGAGCCGATGCACCGATTGCGGCTGCAACCCTAGATGACCGCACACCGGGATGCCGCGCGCGACCAGAAACTCGACGCTGCGTGCGACCCACGCGCCGCCCTCGAGCTTGACCATCTGCGCGCCCGCAGCCATCAGCCGCGCCGCGTTGGCGTACGCCTGCTCCGCGCCCGCCTGATAGCTTCCGAACGACATGTCGGCGATCACGAGCGCCGAGCGCGCGCCCGCGGCGACGCAGCGGGTGTGGTAGATCATCTCGTCCAGCGTGACCGGCAGCGTCGTCGGATGCCCACCTATGACCATGCCCAGCGAGTCGCCGACGAGGAGCGCGTCGACGCCGGCACGATCGAGCAGCGCGGCGAAACTCGCGTCGTAGCACGTGAGCATCGCGATCTTCTCTCCCTGGCGCGCCATGGCGGCGAGACCGGGAACGGTGCGTGGCGAGGTCGTTGCGGTCATTGCGTTCCCAAATTGAAAAACTCGCGCCGCCCGCGCATGCCCTCGATGTGCGAGAGCAGCAGCTCGAAATGGTCGGCGTGATCGACGAAATTCAACCGCTCGCTGTTGACGATGAGCAGCGGTGCATCTTCGTACTGATAGAAAAATCGGCTGTACGCGTCGACCAGCCGCGCCAGATACTGCTCGGGAATCGAGCGCTCATAATCGAGGCCGCGCTTGTGCACCCTGTCGATCAGCGTCGCTACCGGCGCCTGCAGATAGACGACGAGGTCGGGTGCCGGAGTCTGCGGCTTGAGATGCGCGTACATCTTGTCGTAGAGCACGAATTCGTCGTCGCTCAAGTTCAACCGCGCGAACAGTGGATCCTTGTCGAGCAGGAAGTCGGCGACGGTGGCGCGCCGGAACAGATCGAGCTGGTTGAGCCCGCGGATCTGGTCGACCCGCTGGAACAGGAAATTGAGCTGGGTCGGCAGCGCGAAGCGCGGCATGTCCGCGTAGAACTGCGCGAGAAACGGATTCGCTTCCGGCGCTTCGAGCAGCGCATCGGCGTCGAGGTAATCGGCAAGCGCGCGGGCGAGGCTCGTCTTGCCGGCACCGATCGGCCCCTCGACGACGACGTAGCGGCACTTTTCGAGATCCATGGTGGCCGGCGTGACCCTTAGCGCCAAAAGGCGGTTCGCGTGCGATCGATGCGCTGCCCGCGCACGCTGCGCAGCCACATTCGGGCGGCGCCGCGACCGGGGATCGTTGCCGCAGGAGCGATGTCGAGCAGGGGACGCAGCACGAAGGCGCGCTCGTGCATCCGCGGATGCGGCACGATCAGGCGCGACTGCGAAAGACGGCGCCGCCCGAAAAGCAGCAGATCGAGGTCGAGCAATCGCGGCGCGTTGCGCCGTTCGCCCCGCTGCCGCCGCCGGCCGTGGCGGTGCTCGATGGCGCGCAGCTGCCGCAGCACCGCGCCGGGCGCGAGCGCGGTGCGCAACGCCGCGACCGCGTTGACGTAGTCCGGTTGCGGCTCGCCGGCTCCCAGCGGGGCAGTCAAGTAATTGCCGGACGCCGCGACGAGCTGCGAGCGCGGCAGGCGCGCGAGCTCGGTCAAGGCGCGCGCCAACCGCCGGCGCGGATGGCCGAGATTGCTGCCGAGCCCGATGTACGCGACGCTTGCCATTGCGCTCCTCAGTGCTCGGACGGCGAGGGCGAGCCCGGTATGTCAGCGGGCGCCGCCTTGCGCTTGCGTCCGCGACCGCGCGAGCGCCGGTGCTTCTTTGGCGCCTCGTCGGGGCGGAGCATGCGTTCGCGCTCGTCGCTGTCCGCGCGCTGGAAGCGTTCCCACCAGTCGGCGAGCTCAACAGGAATCTCGCCGCTGTGGCCGCGCAGCCAGAGAAAATCGTATCCGGCGCGGAAACGCGGATGCTCGAGCAACCGGAATGGCCGTTGGCCGGCGCGCTGCTCGAACCGCGGCTGCAGCGCCCAGGTTTCCTTGATCGTCGCTTCGAAACGACGGGGAATCGCGAGTCGCTCCGCTTGCTGCGCCAGCACGCGGTCCATTACCGCGAACAGCGCGGGCATCGGCCGCTCGCCTTTCGCCTTCGCCGCGTTCCAGCTCACCAGCACTTCGTGCCAAAGCAGCGTCGCAAACAGAAAGGCCGACGTCACCGGCTTGCCCGTCCGCACGCGCTCGTCGGTGCTCGCCAGCGCGAGCTCGATAAAACGCGGTCCCAGCGGCTGCTCGAGAATCACGTCGAGCAGCGGCAGCACGCCGTGATGCAGGCCGTGCTTGCGCAGGCTCTTGAGCGACTCGACCGCGTGGCCGGAAAGCAGGAGCTTTTCCATTTCGTCGAATACGCGCGCCGGCGGCAGGTTATGGATCAGCGGCGCCAGCTTCGAGATCGGCGCCGCGGTCTTTTTCTCGATGTCGATGCCGAGCTTCGCCGCGAGTCTGACCGCGCGCAGCATGCGCACGGGATCCTCGCGATAGCGTGTGACCGGATCGCCGATCAGGCGCAGCTTTTTCGCCTTGACGTCGGCCACGCCGCCGACGTAGTCCCATACGCTTTCGGTCGCGGGATCGAAATACAGGGCGTTGATCGTGAAGTCGCGGCGCACGGCGTCTTCGGCCTGGTCGCCGAAAACGTTGTCGGTCAGGAGCCTTCCGTGCTCGTCCGCGGTGTCGTCGCCGGTCTGCCTGCCGCGGAACGTCGACACCTCGACCGTCTCCGGCCCGGCGAGAACGTGCACGAGCCGAAAGCGACGGCCGATGATGAAGGCGCGGCGGAACAGCGGCTTGATCTCTTCGGGTGTCGCGTCGGTAGCGATGTCGAAGTCCTTCGGCGTGATCCCGAGTAAAAGATCGCGCACGGCGCCGCCGACGATAAAGGCCTTGAAGCCCGCCTGCTGCAGCTTGCGCGTCACGTCGATCGCCGCGCGCGAAAGCTGGCTGCGGCGCACGGGATGCGCGTCGGGACCGAATATGCGCGGCTCGGTCGCGGGCCTGCCGGGGATCAAGCGCGCGAGGAAGCGGCGGATCACCGTTCTACGAAGTCGCGAAGCGACTGAAGCATCTTCCCTGTCCCAGCGGCAAAGGAGAGAAGGGTGAGGGGAGGCCGGACCAAGGCGACGTGAGTGAAACGCGTGCGCGGAAGTGCTGCAAGGGGGACGCGATCCAAAGTGACTGAGATGGTTCGGACCGGGCCTGAATGATAGCACGGCGCCACCCGCGCCCGTCGCCGTGCAAGGCGCTCGCGGCGGCTTTCTCTCGTGGCAGGAACGCCGGGAATCGAGGATAATTCGTGGTTTCTGCTGTTTCCCGCGCAAGCTCCCGCCGCATTCGAAGGAGTTACCATGCCCTCCTACCAGCACGTCACGGCCCCTACCGGGGGCCAGAAGATCACGGTCAAACCGAACTTCAGCCTCGAGGTTCCCGACCAGCCGATCGTTCCGTACATCGAAGGCGACGGCACCGGTGTCGACATCACGCCGGTCATGATCAAGGTCGTCGATGCGGCGGTGGCGAAGGCCTATGGCGACAAGCGCAAGATTCACTGGATGGAAATCTACGCAGGTGAAAAGTCGACCAAGGTCTACGGCGCCGACGTGTGGCTTCCGGACGAGACGCTCTCGATCCTTAAGGACTACGTCGTGTCGATCAAGGGTCCGCTGACGACGCCGGTGGGTGGAGGCATCCGCAGTCTGAACGTCGCGCTGCGGCAGCAGCTCGACCTCTATGTATGCTTGCGGCCGATACAGTATTTCAAAGGCGTGCCCAGCCCGGTCAAGGCGCCGGAGAAGGTGAACATGGTGATCTTTCGCGAGAACTCGGAAGACATCTATGCCGGCATCGAATGGGCCGCTGAATCGGACGGCGCCAAGAAGGTGATCAACTTTCTGATGAAGGACCTGGGTGTCAAGAAGATCCGCTTCCCGGAGAGCTCGGGTATCGGCATCAAGCCGGTCTCGCGTCAGGGCACCGAACGGCTGGTGCGCAAGGCGATCCAGTACGCAATCGACAACGACCGCCCATCGGTTACGCTGGTGCACAAGGGCAACATCATGAAATTCACCGAGGGGGGGTTCCGCGACTGGGGCTATGCGCTGGCGCAGAAGGAATTCGGTGCTTTGGCCATCGATGGCGGTCCCTGGTGCAAGTTCAAGAACCCGAAAACCGGCCGCGACATCACGGTCAAGGACGCGATCGCCGATGCCTTCCTGCAGCAAATCCTGCTCCGGCCCGAGGAGTACAGCGTCATCGCCACGTTGAATCTGAACGGTGATTACATCTCGGACGCGCTCGCCGCGCAGGTCGGCGGCATCGGCATCGCGCCGGGCGCCAACATGTCCGATTCGGTGGCTATGTTCGAAGCGACGCACGGCACCGCGCCCAAATATGCAGGCAAGGACTACGTCAATCCGGGGTCGGAAATTCTCTCCGCGGAGATGATGCTGGTACACATGGGTTGGAAGGAGGCCGCACAGCTGATCGTCAAGAGCTTGGAAAGGGCGATCGCGGAGAAAGTTGTGACCTACGACTTCGCCCGGCTGATGCCTGGTGCCACACAGGTGTCATGCTCGGGCTTCGGCCAAGCAATGATCGAGAGGATGTGACGCATCCGTCCGAGAGCAAGCGAAGTAGCCCGGGCTGAGCGCGAAGCACGATGCCCGGGACATTGAAACGGCGCCCCGGGCTTCGCCCTGCGGGCTCAACCCAGGCTACGCAAAGCGAACGCGGCGTGGGCTCGCGCGGCCCGGAACAAACAAAAAACCCGCCGTGCGGCGGGTTTTTGCTGCCTCGGCCGCCCGGGTGTCGGGCGGGAAGGCGGAATTCAAGCATTCTGGATGTTGGAGGCCTGCTTTCCCTTGGGCCCCTGGGTGACTTCGAAGCTCACCTTCTGGCCTTCCTTCAGCGTTTTGAAACCGTTCATCTGAATGGCCGAGAAATGCGCGAAAAGGTCTTCGCCGCCATCGTCCGGCGTGATGAAGCCGTAACCCTTCGCGTCATTGAACCACTTGACCGTGCCTGTTGCCATAGACCTGCGTCCTTACAAGAATGAGGGGATTGGTGTTTGGGGAGCAAGTACTATCTACGGCAAGCGCAACGGTGCT
>DASWDF010000288.1:0-50497 GCA_036395475.1 Casimicrobiaceae bacterium | reverse complement strand
GGCCGAGCTCGTTTCGCCGCGTTTCAGGATCGTGCCGCTCAGTGAGGGCGCGCCGGCGCCGGTCGACCCCGGCACGAAGAGCTGGAGCGAGTATCGCGCGGCACTCGCGAAGTTGAATCGCGGTGCGGCCAACTGGCAGGTGGTGCCGTTGCATGAGCTCGTTGCCTGATCGCACCGCGTCGGAGATCATGTGTGGCTTATTGGAAACAGTGAAGACGATCGATGCCTGATCCGGCTGCCAACCTGAGCTTCCTGCCGTGGGTGCGTGAGGGCGCCGCAACGGCGATCCCCGCGCTCGACACGCTGCTCCCGCAGCGCGGTGTCGCCGATCTTTCGGCGTCGCTCGCGATCAACAGCGCGCCGGGTGTGTCGCTTTCGATCCGGTTGCGTGGACCGGCTGATATCATCGGCGTCGATGCGCGGCAGATCGTGCGCATGGAGCCGCTGCCCGACAGCCGGGACTTCGAGCCGAACTTCCTCGCCTGCGTCGAATTCGATCGGCCCGACTTTCCGTGGCTGTTCACCCCGGCGCGCGCGAACACGAGCGGGCAGCTGCGGCCGTGGCTGTGCCTCATCGTCGTGCGCGAGCAGCTCGGCGTGAGCGTCGAGCCGGCGAGCGTGACCTCGCTTCCGGTTCTGCGCATCGCATCACCGGCAAAGCCGATCGACGAGCTTCCGGACCTCGCCGAATGCTCGGCGTGGGCGCATTCGCAGGTGGCGGCGGTCGACACGAGCGCGACATCGGTCAACGCTGCCCTGCGCGGCGCGACCGAGCTTTCGCTGTCGCGTCTCGTCTGCCCGCGGCGGCTCGAGCCCGACACCGCGTACGTCGCATGCGTCGTTCCGACCTTCGAGCTTGGCCGCAAGTCGGGGCGCGGCACGACGGTTGCGGACGACGAAGCTGCCGCCGCGAACGCTCTTGCGCCTGCGTGGACGATCACGCGCGCGCCGCCGGCGCCGCCGACGGGGCCGACCGACGTCGAGCTCCCGATCTACCATCAGTGGCGATTTCGCACCGGCTCGGTCGGCGATTTCGAATCGCTCGCTCGCGCGTTGCATCCGCAACCCGCACCCGACCGGCTCGGCCTGCGCGAGATCGACATCAGCCATCCCGGCTTCGCGGTGTCGTCCGGCATTGCGCAGGGCACGACGATCGATCTCGAAGGCGCGTTGAAGCCGATGGACGCGCCCGATGCGCTGCCCGCGTGGCCTGCCGGCATCGAATCGCCATTCAAGGCCGCTCTTGCGCCGATCGTCAATGCACCGGGTCTCGCCGCGATCGCTGACCCCCACGCCGATCCGCTACTCGCGCCGACGCTCTACGGTCGCTGGTACGCGGCGAAGCCGACGGTGGGGCCTGCCGCGTCGTCGTGGCTCGACCAGCTCAATCTCGAGCCGCGTTATCGCGCAATCGCCGCGTTCGGAACGCAGGTTATCCAGCAGCAGCAGGAAGCGCTGATGGCGTCGGCGTGGGAGCAGGCTGCCGAATTGCATGAAGCCAATCAGCGCGTGCGCCGGCTGCAGCTTGCTCTCGTCGTCGGCAAGACGATGCACGCGAAACATTTCTCGGTGCTCGCCCCCGAAGCCATGATGCGCGTCGCCGCGCCAGCATTCGGACGTCTGCGCACGACGACGCCGTCCGACCCGGTCGCGAAGACCGTCGTCGCGCGAATCGCGTCGACCGCGCTGCCCGTGCATGCGACGAGCAGCGCGATGAGCCGCATCGGACGCGTGCGCGGTCCCCTCACGCGGCGGGTGAATGCGCAAGGGCTGACGCGCTCGACCACGTCGACGTGGATCGGAAAGATGGCCGGCGGTTCCGGGGCGATCTTCATGACGCTGCCGACGGCGATGCTTGCAACGATTGGCGCCGTGCGGCAACGGCTGCCCGCGAATGCGAACATCGCGAGCTTCGGCGCGGTCACGCAAGACGTCGTCGCGAACATGCGCGGGCGGCCACTGTTCGTCGTGGCCCCCGAGGGTCAACCGGTGGCCGTACCGCCGATGCAGGGGCTGCCGCCAACCGCCGACAGCGCGGCCGCGCATGACTTTCGCATCGCCGCGCGCGAGCACCTGCAGCGCGTGAATCCCGGTCGCACGACTATTATTACGCCCTTTCCGGTGCCGGTTCACCTCGACGAGCTTCGCGTCGCGATGGTGCGTTCGCTCGAGCCGCGCACGAACTTCACGCTGCTGACGCGCGCCGTCATCGCGACCGGCGCGAACGCGACGTTGCCCGTCGACACGCCGGCGAGCGCGCCGGTGGGCATCGACACGATCGCCGCCGCGCCGCATTTTCCGCAGCCGATGTACGAGTCGCTGCGCGACCTTTCGCAGGATCTGCTGCTGCCCGGCCTCGCGAGCGTCGATCCGGACACCGTGCTCGGGCTCAAGACGAATCGCCGTTTCATCGAGGCGTACATGGTGGGACTCAACGTCGAGATGGGCGGCGAGCTGCTCTGGCGCGGCTTTCCAACCGACCAGCGCAGCACGTATTTCGATCAGTTCTGGGATGTCGCCGCGGCGAAAGAGGCACGGCCGGACATCGATCCGATCAGCGGCTGGGGCGAGCGCAAGCTCGGCGACGCCACGGGTGCTCCGGTGCGCGAGCAGTTCGTGATGCTGATGCGCAGCGCGCTTCTGCGCCGCTATCCCAACGCGATCATCTACGCGGCGCCGGCGATCGCGAGCGGCGGCACGCGAACGCCTGATCTCGATCCTGCGCACGAGCTCTTCCCGGCGTTTCGCGGTGAGATGAAGCCCGACGTGTCGTTCTTCGGCTTCGATATCGCACCCGCCGCGGCGCAAGGCTCCGATGGCACGGCGGGCTACTACATCGTGATCCAGGAGCATCCGACCGAGCCGCGCTTCGGGCTCGACGTCGGTACACCCGCCGGAAGCGGAACGCACCTACGCGTCGCCGACGGGCCGCCCGAAGGTCTTGCTTCGAGCACGCTGACGTGGGGCCGTAACGCGGCGCACGTCGCCGGCATGCTGCGGCGGCGCCCGTTCCGTGTCGCGATCCACGCATCGATGCTCGTTCATCGTTAGAGCAAGACATGCCGACCGTGCCCGCAACGCTGTTCCGATCGAGCTTTACGCTGCCGCGCGCCGATGTGCCGCTGCCTGCGTTGATGCAAGAGCCGCTGTGCGCGAGCGATCAGCCGCTCGCGTTGCTGCCGGTGCGATTGGAGACGCGGTTCTTCGCGCAGCCGGACGGAAGCAGCGAGCTTCGCGTGCGGATCTACCCGGACAAGATTCATCTCGACTCGCACGAGCGCGAGCTCACGCGCAGCGAGCGCGAATGGGGCGTGCATGCGTGGGAGTCGATCTGGCGCGCGGGCAACGACGTCGAAGCGCAGAAGACGGCATGGCGGCAGCTCGCGGATCGCTTCGCCGACGAGCGCGCCGCCTGGATCCTCCACGCGCTCGAGCCGACGAACAACGCGCAGCGGCCGACATCGCCGACCGCGGCGGGCCAGCCGCTGCCTGTTTCGCCGGCGTTTGCGCAGGTCGCCGTCGTCGACGACGACGAGCAGGCGTCGTGGCGGCGCGCGCCGGTCGCGCGGCTCATGCCTGATAGCTGGTTCGCGATCGTTCAATCGGACGGCCGACCGGTGATTGCCGTGCGCGGCCGCGACATCGAGAAGCCCGTGGCGGTAGGTCCCGATCCGCAGGCGCCCCCGACCGACGTAGGCGACGAGACGATCGTCGTCGACAAGGGCATGCAATGGATGGTCGACTTCGACGTCGCGGAAGCGAAGGGCATGGCGCTTCGAATTCCAATCCCCGCCGCGACGCTCGCCGCCGGGCTCGACGGCCTGCTCGTGCTCGGCGTTACGGCGGCGGCACCGCGGGACGTCGCGGACGAGCTCGCCGACCTCATCGATGCGCATCACTACACCGACGGTCTCGAGTTCCTGCATGTCGGCACGCCGACGAACAACACGGCCGATCGCCGTGCCGGCTACCAAAGCGGCGGTCGCGATCACGACGCGAGTTTCGCCGTCGAAGTCGCGTCGGATCCGGCGACGCTCGACGAAAACTCGAACGCGATGAAGCTCGGCGTCGCGCTCGGCCTGCCGCGCGAGCGCATCGCGCGTGTGCTGGGTTACGTCGGACGCGCGTCGGAACAGCACGACGGCGACCAGCGCTGCATGAACGGCGCGCTGTGGCAGGCGAGTTGGGGCTACTACCTCGGCAACATGATCGGCTTCGACGGCACGGGGTTCACGCCCGACGGACTCGCATGGGCGCGCGACCATTTTCTTTCGCACGTGCGCGCAGCGGGCTCGTTCGCCTGCGTGCGTGCCGGCCGGCAGCCGTATGGGCTGCTTCCGGTCACCTCGCTCGATTTGTGGAAGCCGGGTACGGGGGCGGAAGTCGCCCTCTCGCGCGACGCGTTCGTCAAGGATTTCCTGATCCGATTGCGCGATATCTTCTGGCGGCCGAAGTTCGATCAGGTCGCGCGCGTCGGTCAGCGTCAGGATCCGCCGGATCCCGACGCGGATCTCGCCGACGTGATGCGAACGGAAGCATTCTCCACGAGCTACCGCGTGCGAAGCCTCTTCGGTCGCCACTACCTGCAGCATCTTCGTGCGTTCATCGGCGAGGATCTGCAGGCGATGGGATTCATCGCCGCGCAGGATGCAATCACCGGCGGCGTGCTGCAGCGCCTGGGAATCCCATGGCGCCCCCGCATGGCCGCAGCGACGTTCGCCGAGTTGAGCTTCGGGCTGAAGTCCGCGCTCGTGCAAAGCGGCGAAGTTTCGCCATGGAAGCCGCTCGAGCCCGATTACATCGCGGCGTTGCTTGCGCAGTCGAGCATCGACGCGTTGATCGCTGCGCGCCCCGCGGTCGACGCGACCCATACGAGCGTGGGCCTTCTGCAGACGCTGCTCCGCCATGGACTGCTGCGCGAGATTGCCGAAGCCGCGGCTCGGATCGCCGCGCACGCGCCGGGTGCGAATGTGACGTCTTTGCTGCGCGATGCGGAGCTCAACGATTTGGTAAGCGGCAGCGCGCTTTCGCCGACGTTCAAGCGCCAGCTCGACACGAAGGTCGCGGCGATCACCGGCGATCGCACCATCCGCGAGGTCGTCGAAGACGCACTTCGCGATGTCGTCGCTCCCACGGCTGCAGCCGAGCTCGCCGCGCTTGCCGAGTTTCGCGCGAGCCTCAAGACGTTGCAGCGACGCGACAGCGAAACGCTGCAGTTGCTTATGCAGGGCGCGCTCGACCTCGCTTCGTATCGGCTCGATGCATGGATTACGTCGTTCGCGTCCAAGCGGCTTGCGACGCTGCGCGCGCAAAACGCTATCGGTCTGCGGGCAGGCGGCTACGGCTGGGTCGAGAACCTGCGTCCGAAGCCGCCGTCCGCAACAATCGCAGTCACGCCACCGCCGGGCGAATCGCTGCCTCTCGTGGCGTCGTCAGATGACACCGGGTTCGTTCACGCGCCGTCGGCGACACACGCCGCCGCTGCAGCGTTGCTGCGAAACGCGCACCTCGGTGCGAGCGGCATCACCTCGGCGGACAGTCCTTTCGCGATCGAGCTCTCCTCGCGCCGCGCGCGCGAAGCCGCGAGGTTGATCGATGGCACGCGCCAGGGCCAGCCGCTCGGCGCGCTCCTCGGTTATCGATTCGAGCGCAGCCTGCACGACTTGGGGCTGGATCGTTTCATCGCCCCTCTTCGCAATCTTGCGCCGCTCGCGGCGCGCCGGCTTGAAGCGACCAACTTGCCCGTCGAGAAGATCGCCGCCAACAACGTCGTCGATGGACTCGTGTTGTCCGCGAAATGGCACGATGCGCAGACCGAGGTGACGAATGCATTGCAGCCGGTGAGCCCGACCGCTGACGAGCTCGCCAGCCTTCGGCGCGAATTCGACGGGCTCGCCGATGCCATCGACGGCTTGAGCGATGCGCTCACCGCGGAGATTGCATACCAGATGGCGCGCGGCAATACGTCTCGAACCGCCGCGACGCTTGCGGCGATCGCGCAGGGTGACGCGCCCGCTCCCGAGCTCGAAGTGGCGCGCATCCCGCGCAGCGGCACGGCAGTGACGCATCGAGTTCTGGCGCTGTGGAGCGGCGCGAACGCGCCCGCCGGCGATGCGAGCGCAGCGTCGCCGATGGCGCGGGCCGAGCCGGCGCTTAACGCCTGGGCAGGCAAACTGCTGGGCGATTTCGGCAAGGTGCGCTGTACGTTCGAGCGCGTGGGCGAGGGTGGCGCGGTGCTCGAGTCGCGAGCCTTGAAATTGAGCGAGCTCTCGCTCGCGCCGCTCGACGTCGTGTACGGCGTGCCGGCAACCGGCAGCGCGTCGTCGGCCGAAGTGACGGCTAGCGACATCGAAGCGCGCGTGGTCGATCTCGCGCAGCGATTTCGGTTGGGCTTTTCGCCTGGAGCGCAGTGGCGCATCCAGCACGTCCGTCCGACTGATCTCGCGAGCGACGAGCTCACGCTCTTCGACGTGCTGGAGCAGGCGCGTGCGGCGCGACGTTTGCTCGCGACCGCGCGCAGCGTGACGCCGCAGGATCTCTCGCCGCCATCGCGAACCGCGACGAGCGCGCTCGATCTCGCGGAGCTCGAGGCGCGCGTCGTACAAGCCGAGGCGTCGCTTCGCGATGCGCACGGCGCGCTTGCCGCGCTCGCGCAGTCGGGTGCCGGTGCGAGCGCCGGTGCGCTCCGCACGTCGATCCTGAAGCTCGGTGATTTCGGATTCACCTTCACCGTGCCGGTCGTTGGTTCGGGAGACGATCCGGCGGCGCGCGCCGCGCTGTCCCGGCAGGCGAGCGGTCTGCTGGCCGAATGCAGCAAGCGCATCGATCGGGTCACGGCGCTGCGCGACGAGCCCGCTGCGACCGATCCGCGGTCGCGTTTTGCGCAGCTCGGCGAGCGCATGCGCGCAGTCTTCGGCTCGTCGTTCGTCGTGCTCGCTCGCTTCACGTGCGATGCAGCGACTGCGGGCGAGCTCCGTTCCGCGCTCGCCGGCAGCAAGGCGATGCAGGGCGGCGACGAGCTCGCCGTCTACACGTGGTTCGCACGCTATGCGCGCGTGCGCGACCCGGTGGCGCGGTTGGCTTCGTGCGTCAGCGGTGCGGAGGTGCTCGGCGCCGGCGAGCGTCTCGCGCTCGAGGTCGCGCAACTGCCGTTCGACAACAACGATCGGTGGATAGGCCTTCCTCCCGCTGCGAACAAAGCGATCCCGGCCGGAAAGCTCTCGCTCGTCGTTCATGCAGTCGCGCCTGTCGATTTCGCACAGCCACTTCGCGGTCTGTGGATCGACGAATGGACCGAGATCGTGCCGAGCCGCGAGGAAACCACCGCCGTCACGTTCCAGTACAATCCGCCGGACGCCTGTGCACCGCAAACGGTGCTGCTCGCAGTGCCGCCGGTGCCGGGCGAGGACTGGACGGTAGCCGCTCTGCACCGCGTGCTCGTCGAAACGCTCGACCTCGCCAAGCTGCGCGCCGTCGACAGCGATGCGCTCTCCGAATGCGGTCAGTTCCTGCCCGCGCTGTGCTTCGCTTTCAACGCGAAGGACGACGCGGTGTCGACCGATTTCGCGCCGTTGACGCGGTAAGAAGCCAGCGGCCTCGAACATCATGCCCTTGCCGCCCGATCCTCCGCATTTGCCGCCGCGGCACCCGCCGGAGCCACCCGAGCCGCCGGAGCCGCCGGAGCCGCCGCATCCTCCGCGACCGCCGCGTCCTCCTCCGCCACCTCCGCCACCTCCTCCACCTCCGCAGCCCGGCGGCACGCCGTCGATCACGAGCTGGACGCGGCTCGAGCCGCGCTCGCGGGAGGCCGACATGCGCTCGAGCGTAAGCGCGCGGCTGTTCGATCCGCTGTGGCTACTGACGCGCCAATGGCAAACCGGCGAGTTTCAGGCCGAGGACGCGGGAACGCCAGTAGTGGCTCGCGTTCGCGCGTCGAGTGCGATGTTCTCGCGCTGTCACCTGGGCGAGCTGCCTCCGAACACGATGGAACAGGCGCCGCGCTACGACGCAACGGGCATGCCGCTGGATGCGCTCGTCGAGCGTCGTCCGATGCGGCCGGCCGACGCGAACGATCCGCGCATGCTCGCGCTGACGGTGGAAGCAGGCTTGCATTTCCTGCGCATGCTCGACCCGCAGCCGATGGCTCGGAGCTACCGCCGCGAGTTCACCGACCTCTTTGCGCTGCAGGCGATCGGGTCGCCATCGTCGCCGGGCACGACCGATGCGGCTGCGCTGCGTTTCGTTCAATGCATGGCGGGACGCGCGCTCGATGCGCGACGTCTCGCGGCCGCGCTGCGCAGCGGGACGGCCGCTGCGCTCGCGGCGAATCCGGCGTTGAACATCGATGCCGGCGACCGCGCCGAAGTCGCGCAGACGGCGACCGCATGGCTCGAGTGGTACGACGGCCTCGCGATCGAGCCCGACCATGCGGCGAAGGATGCGTGGCTGCCGGAGCGGATGGAGTACGCGGTTTCGATCGCGGCCCACCTATCCCCGCGGCCCGAGGACGAAGTGACGCTGTCCGCGGACGAGTTCGACGACGGCGTGCTCGATTGGAGCAGCTTCGACGTGAACGCCGAGGTCAACATGGGTACGGCCGCCGATGACGCCGTCGTCTCGACCACCCAAACGACCGTGCCGGCGCCGCTCACTTTCCGCGGTACACCCGCGCCGCGCTTCTGGGAGCTCGAGGACGCTCTGATCGACTACGGCCTGACGCCGGTCGGTCCCACCGATCTCGCGCATCTCATGATGATCGAGTACGCGAACAGCTACGGCAACGACTGGTTCGTCGTGCCGCTCACGCTGCCGATCGGATCGCTGACTCGCATCGATTCGCTGGTGGTCACCGACAGCTTCGGTGTACGCAGTCTCCTGCGCCCGATCGGCGATCCGTCATTGCCGCAATCGAATTGGGCGATGTGGCAGATGTCGTTTCGACGCCGACCGGGTCAGGAACCGATCAAGAAGCCGGTTTCGAATCTCTTCTTCCTGCCGCCCACCTCGGGACAGCGAACGGAGGGCGGCGCGCTCGAGGACGTGCTTTTCATGCGCGACGAGATGGCCAACCTCGCGTGGGCGATCGAGCGCGTTGTCGAAAATCCGCTCGAGCAGCCGATGCCGCGTGTGGAGCAGGAGTCGGAAGCCGGTGATGCGGGATCCACCGACGTCGCGAGGGCCGCACAGGCACCACCGCGGTATCAGCTCTCGTCGCGCGTTCCGAATCATTGGATTCCTCTGTTGCCGATGCAGACCCGAGCAGCGGACGGCAAGGTCATCTCGCGGCTTCGCCGGGGTGCGGTATTGCAGCCCGACGGATCGCAGCGCGTGCACCGTGCGTTGAGCGATGCGCTCGCAGCGTCCGCCGGCCTTCTTCTCTTCGATGAGGAAGTGCCGCGAGAAGGCCAACATCTCACGCGCCGGCGAGTCGTTGCGCGCTGGATCGATGGATCGACGTGGATGTGGACCGCATTCCGAAAAGAGGTCGGCCGGGGCGAAGGTTCGAGCGGTCTCGTGTTCGATCAGCTTGACCAGGAAGTTGGCGCGCCGCGCGAGTGAGACGACGAACATGCGTCGGCGGTCACCCAGCGGAACAAAAGGAATTCAGTGTTCGAGCTGCTTGGCCACGCTTCCCGAGGCGGCCAAGTTCTGCATCAAATGTGGCGCGCCAGCGCCCTCCGTCTGTTCGGCGTGTGGGTTCTCCAACGTCGCCTACGCAAACTTCTGCGCCGAATGCGGCGCGAAGCTTGCCGCGGTCCGGTCCAACGAAGTACAGACCGCACCGCCGTTCGCGAGCAGTCCATTCGCCACGGACGTCAACCTCGCTTCGGTCGAGCGGCGGCAACTGACCGTCCTTTTTTGCGACCTCGTCGGATCCACTGCGTTGTCGTCGCGACTCGATCCCGAGGAATTGCGCGACGTCATCGGCACCTATCATCGCTGCATCGCCGACACCGTGGAACGCTTCGGTGGCTTCGTCGCCCGGTACATGGGGGACGGTGCGCTGGTCTACTTCGGCTTTCCCCATGCCTACGAAGACAACGCCGAGCGCGCCGTGCGCTCTGCGCTTGCTCTCAGCTCGAATGTCGCCGGGCTCGGTGTGCTCCCCGCGCGCTTGCATGTGCGCATCGGTATCGCGACCGGCCTCGTGGTAGTAGGCGAGCTTGTGAATGCCGGCGCTGCGCGCGAGCAAACGGCGCTGGGTGAAACCCCGAACCTCGCGGCGCGACTGCAGGCCATCGCAGAGCCCGACGCCATCCTCATCGCCGACACCACCCGACGCCTGGTCGGCCGACTGTTCGTATGCCAGGACCTCGGTGCACTGGAACTCGCCGGATTCGCGGTGCCCGTGCGTGTCTGGCGAGTCGTTGGCGAGGAGCGGTCAGGGCGTCGCTTCAGCGCCCATGATTCGAGTCGCGCTTCCTCCCCAACCGCAACCCCCGATATCGGCGCGAGGCCGCTGGTCGGGCGTTCGCAGGAACTGGGGCTGCTTCGAGATTGCTGGAAACAGGTGAGCGAAGGTCGCGGCCGTGTCGTTCTCCTATCGGGCGACGCCGGGATCGGCAAGTCCCGCCTGGTGCAAGCCGTGGTTGCATCCTTGGATCAGGAGCCGCACGCCCACCTCGAGTTCCGCTGCTCGGCGTACTACGCCAACAGTCCGCTGTACCCCGTCGTCGCTTTGCTTCCGACGGTCCTCGGCTGGAGCCGGGAAGATGCGGACGAAGCGAGACTCGACAAACTCGACGCATTCTGCACACGCCATCACCTGCCACCTGCCGAGGCGGTTCCGCTGCTCGCTTCGCTGCTCTCGCTTCCCGCCTCCGACCGCTTTCCTTCGCCGTCGATGAGCCCCGAGCGCCAGAAGCAGCGAACCTTGCAGATGCTGATGGCGATCGTGCTCAGTTTTGCCGCCGAGAAGCCGCTGATGATGGTCATCGAAGACCTGCATTGGATCGACCCGACGTCCAGGCAGCTGCTCGGTCTTCTCATCGACCAGGCTGCGACGGTGCCATTGTTCTTGCTACTGACCGCGCGCCTGGATTTCGAGTCGCCGTGGCCTGCCCAGTCTTACGTGACGCAGTTGATGCTCACCCGCCTCACGCGGAGCGAAATCGAGGAGATGGTGAACCGGGTCGCAGGCGACAAGCCGCTTCCCGTCGAAGTCGTGAACGAGATCGTCGCCAGGACCGATGGCGTGCCCTTGTTCGTCGAAGAGCTCACCAAGATGTTGCTCGAGTCGGGATTGGTTCAGTCGCAACAGGATCGGTATGAACTCACCGGTCCTCTTCCTCCGCTCGCCATTCCGACTACGCTGCAAGACTCGCTGGCGGCACGCCTGGATCGACTCGCTGCCGTGAAGCCTCTTGCTCAACTCTGCGCGACGCTGGGTCGTGAGTTTTCTTATTCACTGTTGAAGGCCGTCTCGGCTTTCGACGATGCGACGCTCCAGCGTTCGCTCATCCAATTGGTCCACGCCGAGTTTCTTCACCAGCGCAGCACACCGTCCGAAATCGTCTACATCTTCAAGCATGCAATGATCCAGGAAGCGGCGTATCAGTCGCTTCTCAAGAGCAGGCGACAGCAATACCATGAACGGATCGCGCGCGTGATCGTCGATCAGTTCGCAAGCGAAGCCGAGGCGCATCCCGAAGTGGTGGCCTTTCACTATGTGCAGGCGGGCGACATCGATGCGGCCGTCAACTGGTGGCAAAAGGCCGGACAGCACGCGTTCCGTCGCGCCTCGTACGCCGAGGCGATCGCACACTATTCGAACGGCCTGCGCGCGCTGGAATCATCTCCGAATCAGCGCCGGCGCGATCAATCCGAGCTTGCGTTGCAGGTCGAGCTCGGCTATTCGCTGATCCCGCTGCGAGGCTGGGGCGCCGCCGAGACTGCGCAAGCCTTCAGCCGGGCCGGCGCATTGTGCCGTCAGATTGGCGACACACCGAGTCAGTTCCGCGCCCTCTGGGGTTTAGGCGCATTCCACTTCGTGCGCGGTGACCAGCACAAGGCGCTGGAAGTTGCGCAACAGTGCCTCGAGCTTGCCGGACACGCGAATGACGAGGACGCGCTGATCGAGGCGCATTACCTGATGGGCATCGTGCGCTGCGTGCGCGGCGATTTCGTGTCCGGCTGTTCCGAACTCGAAGCCTGCATCCGCCTCTACGGCAGCGACGTGCGCGAAATGCACCGACTTCTCTACGGTCAGGACGCCAAGGCCTCCGCGCTCGGCTGGCTCGCGATGGCGCTGTGGGTGCTTGGGCACCCGGAAGACGCCCTCGCGAAGGCAGAAGAAGCGCTCGCTTTCGTGCGCGATGCGACCCAACCGTTCCTGCTCGCTCGCGGATTGGCAAGCGTCGGATTCGTACATGTCTTCCACCTGGAGCCGCGGGGACCGGACACCGAGCTTCCGGCGGCCTTGGCACTTTGCGCCGAGCAAGGGTTCACGTATTTCCGTGCCGTAGTCTCCGCGTTTCAGGGAGCGAATCTGGTTCTCCTCGGCAACACCCGCGAAGGCATCGACCTGATGCAAACGAGCATTCGGGCGCTTCGCACGATGGGTTCGTCGCTGCTCTCGACGCCAATCCTCGCCAGTCTCGCGAGCGCGTACGTCGCTTCAGGCCAGGCGGATGAAGCTCTCGCCGCTGTCGACGAAGGGCTCAGGTCCGTCGAACAAGGCGGTGAGCGCTGGGCCGAGTCGGAGCTCCTCCGCATCCGCGCACAGCTTTTTCGCGGGGCAGAGCGAACACAAGCGGAGTCGTTGCTTCGAAAGGCGCTCGAGCTCGCCCGCCGCCGGAAGGCGAAGTCGTACGAATTGCGGGCCGCAACCGCGCTTGCATCGCACTTACACCTACACGGACGGAATGATGAAGCGAAGGTGCTGCAATCGCAGGCGGTCGGGTCGTGGCCGCGAAGTCTCGACAGCGCGGACCTGCGCGACGCGCGAGAGCTCCTCGCGAAGCTAGGTTGATCCGAATACCCGTCACAATCGCGACGCTTGCGAATGCACGATCGCGTTCGGATCACAGGCTGAGCTCATCGTATCAGAGGCAAAACCACGCTGGGTGGCGTGCTGTTCCCGGCGACAGCGGCCAGAGCTCGAGCTGGTCGGCGATCGCATCGCCGATGTTCGGCGGCACCCCTTGCGCTCCTCTGCCTGATTCGAGCACTCGCGCAATTCGCTCGCAGGCGTAGTCCGCCACCTCATCGCTTGCCTTGCGCAAGGTGAGCAACAGCGTGCCTCGCGGGCGAGCTGGCTCCACAGCACGACCGCCGGATCTTCCGCAAGCAGCGCGTCGGCGAGACCATGCGCGGACACATCCGCGACTGCGGGATCGACCTCAAGCTGAAGCTGATGCCCGCGCGTCGACACGCTCAATCCGGGCAGACGCTGCAGGCGCGCCTTCACCCGCATTGAGCCCGGCGCCCGTGCTATCCGTGCCGACGCTCGTTTTGCACGGTGCCGCCGACGCGTGCAACCATATCGACAGCTCGGCGGGCAAGGAACGCTTCTTCGTCGGCGAGTACCGTCGCGCATTGCTCGATGGTGTGGGCCATTTCCCGCAGCGCTAAACGGTCAACGTAGTTGCCGGTGAGATTCTTCGGTTCTGCAATTGACGGCCGTCGCAGGAATTGCGTTGCGGAAACCTGACGTGCGGTCGTTTACGCCACGCTCGCCATCACGCGGCGCAGCCGCGAAAGACCTTCGGCAATCTCGCGTTCGCCGATGCTGCCGTAACCGAACACAATGCCTTGCCGCGGCGTGCCCTCTAGATAGTACGGCCGCAGCGAGTAGACGCCGACATCGCGCGCTCGCGCCCGCTCAACGATAGCGTCAATATCCACCGACGGCTTCGCGAACGCCGCGATGTGCAGTCCCGTAACGGACGGTATCGGTTCCAGCCAATGGCTGAAATCCTTGTGCAGCCGCATGAGCAACAGCTGGAGACGAGCTGCGTAGATCGGCCGCATCCTGCGCACATGCCGCGCCATATGGCCCCCCGCAATGAACGCCGCCAGCGTGTCCTGGTCGGTCACCGAGCAGTGAACGTCGGCGCAATGCTTGGCGGCGACGAGCGCGCGCTGCGCCCACGAAGGCGCGACGACGAAGCCGAGACGGATGCCGGGAAACAGACTCTTCGAGAACGTGCCGGCCGAGCCGAGCGCTGTCGTCGAACTGCGCCAATACACACTGCGCCCTGGTCAACGCGATGAGCTGATCGAGTTGTTCGAGAATCGCCTCGTCGCGGGCCAGGAAGCCGCCGGCATGCGGCTGCACGGCGAATTCCGCGACGCCAACGATCCTGACCGCTTCATCTGGTTGCGCGGCTTTCCCGACATGCCGGCGCGCTCGCAGTTGCTCGAGGCGTTCTATGACGGCCCGGTGTGGAAAGCCGCTCGGCGTGGGACGCAAACTGTCCGCGGCACATACCCCAGCGTTTTGACGCCGCTGACGTTGCAGCAGCGCTCGCGGACCGCGACCGGCATATCGAAGCGCTAGAGGCTGAGCTACGGCGTCTGCAGCAATCGAAAGAATCCGTTAGGTCGAGCTCGGCCGAGCGCGCGCGATAGTTGTGCCTCCGGGGTGCGCGCGCGATGGACATGTCGCGCGCCCCTGCCCATATTTTCCAGCTCGATCGCCTGCGAGAGAAGAAACCGCCTTGAACAGCTACGGGAACTCGCTTGCTTGCAGCGCCGGCCGATGGTGCGGACAATTGGGGCATTACCGAAGTGCGTGAACCAGCGTTTTGGCCGAGGAGGCGGCTGATATGTTCAAGCGTATCGACCATATCGAACTAGTCACTGCACATCCGGAGCGAGCGGTGCAGTTCTATACCGAGATCCTCGGCTTCACCGTGCGGCGCCGCGACCGGGTGCCGTCAACGCCGGTGGGCCCGCTTGAGCTTGTCTATCTCGACCTTGGCGGCACGACGGTGGAGTTGATGAGCTACCCAGATGCGAACGTCGCAGAGCCGCAAGCCGGCGAGAGACTCGGCTACCGAATGATGGCGTTGGAAGTGAACGACATGGACGATGCGCTGGCCTTTCTGAGGGCGAAGGGTATCGATGCCACGTGGGGACCAATCAAGCGCCAGGCCTATGCGCGCGCCGAGATCCGGGATCCCGACGGCAATCCCATCGAATTGCGTCAATGGTTGTGACCGTCCACACCAGGACACAGTTCGCGAGAGTCACGAATCGGGCAGAGCGCAGCTCACTGGCGATCACGACACCGACTTCGCGCTAGCCGCCTGTGCCGCATGAATGCGCGCTCCACCACGTGCGTCGCCCCGTGCACGCCAGTGATGTACGTGAAGACGCATTTCCCGCGTAATGCGATGTCGACTCCAGGGTAACTGCGTCGGACCGGCTCGCTTTGCGATTACAGCGGCCCCGTGGAGTATGAAAAGTGAAAAGCTTCTCTCGTCTTCGTTAACGGCGTTCGCTTTCCGCCTATTAGACGCAGACGACTCGAGTTGTCGCGAGCTCGCGATTCGCACGCACGCAACGCGTTCACAACTTGTAGGCGACACATCGTGTGCACAAAATGGTCACCCACAGATTTCCGACGAGCATGGCTTGACGGTGCCGTGCATCCGATGAACCATTGTGCTGCACGCAACGCGACGCTCTTGCGTGCGCAGTATAGAAGTACGCGGCAAAACTGCCGTAAGGCAGTGACGCAAAGCCTCCGGCCCGTAAGTATGCGTGGGGTAGCGGGGTTGCCGGCGGAAAATCCGCCGTCTGCATGAATGGTGCGCGAACGCGTGGTCGGCATCATTTATACGTCACTGTCTTTCGGGCTTTACCGGGAGGCGCGACGTGAACGCATCAGGTTCTAATCCATCGCATAGGGCAGTTACTAGGCAGTCGCAGGTAAGCGCGGTCGACGAACCTAATAATCGCCACAAACCGACGGTGCGGTGCGCGACGAACGCGTCCTCATCGCGCGAGTCGGCCAGATCGGCTGGTGCCAGGAAGATCCGACTGATTGCGGATCAGCAGTATTTCGGCCTCGATGCGTTGGCCCTTCATATCGCTGCCGAACGCGTTCTTGCGCGCATCGCCGCGCAGGATCCTCAGCGGCGATGGATCGACGTTCGCGCCCTCAGTGAGGATTTCCGCCTAGATTCCGCGGCAAGCGGAAGGCTGCTGACGGCGTTAGTTGTCGAGGGCTTGCTCGAATCTGATGGAACGGGCCGCTACCGTCCCACGGCGCTTTTTCGCGAATACGCTCGTGCGTGCGTTGTAGCTCCGCTGTCACGAGAACGTGCCAAGACCTTGATCGACAGAGCGACCGAAGTAGCGGCGCGCATCAATGCCAATTGGACACGCAATCCATACCTTGTCCAGACGGTCGCGGTGTCGGGCAGCTACATGAGTCGCCGTGACCCGCTGAAGGAGCTTTCCCTGTGGCTCGTCTTGTGCGCGCGTCCAAAAACGCAAGCGCGACGCGTGAGTCTTTCGCTAGACAAAGACCAAGCTTTACGCCAGATCGGCGCAGCGATGAAGGCACTCAGTTCCTTTGTGGTGGTGCGCGTCGCGGCCGATCGCCAAAGCGTGCGGCGTCCGTTCAGTGTGGTATTTGAAGCCAGCGAAGAGCAGATCGACTTTTCCCCACCGGCTTTCGAAAAGTTGCGGGAATGGGGGATTTCGGTCAGTCGTCGGCTGGTCATGAAGTGAGCGAAGCCGGCATCGACAACGGTATTGACATGGATTCGCGAAGGCATCGGGGGCCGCCTTAGGTGCGACTGTGGCGACTCGGGCTAATTCAGCTGACCACGACGGTTGACGCGTCAATGCGAACCGCGCGGCCCAGCAAGTCAGCTCCGAACTCGCACCGCGGTGTGACACCATCCGGCCGCACATCGACCTATGTCGCTCAGCTGCCCGCGCTCGACAGGACCGATGCTTGCTCCAAGGGACGCCACGGCCCCTTGAAGCGATCAGCCTTCGAAGACGCTCCATGAAGTCGCACAACGTGCGTTGGAACGTATGAAAGTGAAGGTGACCTACGTCCGTCAAGACGGGAAGCAGCACAAAAGCGTCGAGTACGATTCCGCACAAGCATCATTTGCGGGCGTTTTGGCAGAAGTGCGCGCCAACAGTCGCCAACAAGGTAGATCGCCCGGGCTGAGCGGACGCGCAGACTGCTACCACATCGTCGTCGACGCGTACGGCCACCGTGCCGTCGTGCACGCTACTGCACCGAAGCGCAGTTAGAGAGCGCGCGCCGAACGCGGCTAAGGCGCGATCGGATAGTCGCGGTCCTGGCTGGTGCCAAATCCGTTGCCAAATGCGGCGGCTCCAGGCGGAGTCTGGCGGTGCAGCTGCCTGATTTTATTGGCACGTCTTTGTTTTGCTTGGGCTGGCGAATAGGTTCGAATCCCGCCTTCTCACCAGTTACCCCAATCTACTAGCGTCCGCGACTGTCCGCAGATTTTCCGGCGCAGAGATTCGTTTCTTTGTATTCCCTATGATAGGTCGGCGGAAGCGGAACGCCTCGCGGCGCGGCCAAGCGCGGACGTCCGCTGCCCAGCCGCACCGCGTAGCGGTAGAAGGAATTAGTTCAGGATGGGGGCGAGGGCCTGACCAATGCGGGCCATCTGCGCGTCGCTCACGCGCTTTTGGAGCAACCCGGCAAATCGCGGTTCCTGTACGCCCGACACGATGTACTGCCAGCGATACGCGCTCAGCAACGCCTTCCCGACCTGCGACTGCGCGTCGGCGGACAGCCGGTCCGCACATCGGGTCACGAAGTATTCCGTATCGGCCGTGGCTTGCACCTGTAGCAATCCATCGACGGCGCCGACGAGCTCGATCAAATCGCCGACTGCCTGCTCGCGCGCCTCGGACGAAACCTTCGCATCCTCGCGCTTCCACTCGAGCTCGTCGAGAATTGCATGCTGCGATTCTTCCTTCGCGTGGAACGTGAAGACGTCCTTCCAGACGGCAGAGAGATTCGCGTCGGGCGCGATCGCCTCGCGGTAATGGGAAAGAACGAAGATCTCGATGTGGCAGATGAGCGCGAGCACCGACCAGGTCGACTTCCCGAGAACAACCGACGCCACCGCGTTCGCATCCGGCAAGAACTTGTAACCGTCCGGCATTCCGGCCGCGCACATGTGCTCGATGCGCCGAAACAGCTCCTGGTGCTTCAACTCTTCGTCGGTGAACCGCACCAGCGCTTCAAAGGCGGTCTGATCGCCGAACCAGTGATCGCGACTTACCTCGAGAATCTTTGGGCCGATGAACCGCTCCACGAGCCCGAACATGTTCGCGTACGTACGCCCCTGGACCTGGCTGAAGAACCGGCGATCGGCCGCGCAGAGGAAAGGCAGCCGGCTTACCTGGGACAGACCATCCGGCATGAACTTCTCGTCGAAGTCGAACGCGCGACCCCGGATGACGTCACGCTCGATTTCCCATCGGATCCGCTTGGACACCTCGACACATTTCGCATAAGCCTTGGCGTCGGCGAGCTCGGGTTGCATCTGTGCTTGCATGGTGCTTCTCCTCGTAGTGAATGACGGATTTACGCCGTCACCGAAACCGTTCGATGCGGCAGCGTGCAGCGCCCACGCTTCAGCTTGTGCGCGCCAATGCAGGTTCTCCGAAGCCTCATCGAATGCGACGCCCGGCGGCCTCGAATGCGAGACTGTTTGCGTCATATGTGTCTTCAAGCAGCAGCGCTACTCAAGTACGGGTCCGATTCCATTGCCGACGAGGCCTGTCTCGCAATGAAGGTCTCGATACGGCCATTGACGATCTCGGGCGCCGTCACCGGTCCCATGTGGTCGAGCCCGTCGAACATCTCGACGTCCGACGCGGGCAACCCATACGCCAGCAACTCGGTCAGCCGCCGTGTGGATGCCCTCGTTCGCGTGCCCGCCATGAGCAGCACGGGCATGCGGAGTTGCTGGTAATCCTTGAGCGTCGTCGTGTCGGCTGCGAGCGCCTTGAAGTGCCGATCTATCGCCGGCATGCGCGAGGCGATCGTCGTTCGCTGCAGCCCGCTCAACCGCTGCCACGCGTCGTTGCCGGACCAATAGGTGACGAATCGTTCCGCTGCGGCTTCGATGAATCCGTTTCGAAGCGAACGGTCGATGCCATCGGCGAGGGTGCGCACTTCGGCCGCCGCTGGATTGCGAGCGTCGTACGCGAACAAGGTCGCGAAAGGCACCGGTTCGTACAGGGTGAGACTAGCAACGCGCTCCGGCAGCTCGAACGCGATGTGAAGTGCAACGGCGCCTCCGTACGAGTGCCCGACGAGATGAATCGGTCGGCTCGAACCGGTCAAGACGCGCATCACCCGCGAAGCTTCGTCACGCAGCGTCAGCGCGCGCGCCTGATTCCATGTCGGCGCTTCGCCATGCCCGTAGAAATCCAGCGCAATGACGTGAGCCTGATGACCGACGCGCTCGATCAGCGCATTCCATTGCCGCGACGAGCTTCCCGACGCGTGCAGGCAGACCACGGTCGCAAAGGGATGACCCGTCAGGTCGATCGCCGAGAGATTCGTTTTCATTAGCTCTACCTTTTCGTGTCGTTTTGCAAGGTCGCGCTTGATCGCGCGACGCATCCGCTAATGCAGCGGGCGTGCCACGCCGGGATCGACACGTTTTCCCTGCGGGATCAGAGAGTTGGCGGCGGCGCTCGAACCGCCGCGCCGTCGGATGCGGCGGAACCGTCGAATGCGACGGCGGGTGCAGCGAATGCGACGCTAGCCCGTCTTGCGGATGCCGAGCTTGCGCATACGCCCGCGTAGCGTGCTCGGATTGAGACCCAGCAGCGCGGCGGCGCCTCGTTCGCCTTCGATGCGCCAGCCGCTTTGCGCGAGGATGCTCCGGATATGAGCGCGTTCGACGTCTTCAAGCGTTGCGCGCGTCGGCGGCGGGACAGCGCGCCCGTTTCCCGTATCGAGCTCGAAAGACAAGTGCTGTGCCTCGAGCGTCCCATCGTTCGACATGATCAGTGCGCGCTCGACCAGATTCTCGAGCTCGCGGATGTTACCGGGCCAGTCGTAGGAGCGCGCGCGTTCGAGAAATGCCGGAGAAACGGAAGTGAACGGCCGGCCCATCTTGCGCGCAGCCGTCGCCGCCAACCGTTCCACGAGTCGAGGAATGTCCTCGCGACGTTCGCGCAGCGGCGGCACCGAGATGGGAAAGACGTTCAGCCGGAAATATAGATCTGAGCGGAATGTCGAAGCGGCCACCTGCGACTGGAGGTCGCGATTCGTCGCGGCGATGATTCGGACGTCCACTCTGAGCGTTTGCGCGCCGCCCACGCGCTCGAACTCACGCTCCTGAAGCACGCGCAAGAGCTTGGCCTGCGCTTCGAGCGGAAGCTCGCCGATCTCGTCGAGGAACAGCGTGCCGCCATCCGCGATTTCGAAGCGGCCGCGGCGCTGCTGCGTCGCGCCGGTGAAGGAACCTTTTTCGTGACCGAAGAGCTCACTCTCGACGAGCTCGCGGGGCAGCGCCGCGCAGTTGATCTTGACCAGCGGGCGCTCGCGGCGGTTGCTCCGATCGTGAATCGCGCGCGCGACGAGCTCCTTGCCGGTGCCCGTCTCGCCCCGGATCAGCACCGTGCTGTCGGTCGGAGCGACTCGATCGATCTGCTCCAGAACGCGACGCAGCGCAGGCGAATCGCCGATCATCGAACGGCCGGATCGTATTTCGTCCACGAGGCAAACGAGCGTCGCCTTCGACCTGCGATGCGCCTCGATCTCGCGGCGCAGCGCGATGTGCGTGCCGATGCGTGCGAGCAGCTCCTGCGGCTCGAACGGCTTCGACACGTAGTCCACTGCGCCCACACCGAAACCTCGCACCTTGTCGAACGTCTCGGTGAGCGCCGTGAGGAAGATGACGGGAATCGCGCGCGTGGCTTCGTTCGACTTCAGCCGACGGCACGCCTCGTAGCCGTCCATCCCGTTCATCATCACATCGAGCAGGATGAGATCGGGACGCTCGTTCGCGGCGATCGCGAGCGCTTCGGGGCCCTCGGTCGCGGCAATCGTGTCGTAACCCGCCGCTTCGAGCTCCTGCTCGAGCAGGTCCACGTTGAGCGGCTCGTCGTCGACGACGAGCACGACGGGCTTGTCAGTCGCCAAGATATCGGGCCAGCGTGCGGTACAACAGTGTCTCGTCGATCGGCTTCGTGAGGAACGCGTCGCAGCCGCTCTCGCGCGCGCGCTCCTCGTGAGCGCGCATCGCATGCGCCGACAGGGCGACGACCGGAATGCGACTGAGCGCGCGATCGGCTTTGAGCTTGCGCGTCGCTTCCCATCCGTCCATCCGGGGCAGCGACAGATCCATGAGAATCAGATCGGGACTTTCGTCGCTCGCCCGCTCGATTGCGGTTTCTCCGTCCTGGGCGACGACCAGGCGATAGCGGTCCTCGAGCAGCTGGATCAGCAAGTCCCGATTGAGCTCGACGTCTTCGACGATCAGGATTGTCTTCACCGCATCAGGAACCGTAGCGCAGGGGCAGCGTGAGCGTGAACGTCGAACCCTTGCCGAATGTGCTTTCCACCCGGATGTCGCCCTTCATCAGCCGGGCGAGTCGACGAGAGATCGCGAGGCCGAGACCGGTGCCGCCGTAGACGCGTGTGCTTGTCGCGTCGGCTTGCTCGAATTCCTCGAAGATCGCATCGAGCTTGTTGGCGGGTATCCCAATTCCGGTATCGGCCACCGCGATGTCCACGCAACCGTTGCGAGCCGAGGCACGCACCTCGATGCTGCCCGCGGGTGTGAACTTCACCGCGTTGCTCAGCAGATTGATCACGATCTGCCGCAGCTTTTCGTCGTCGACCACCATGGTCGGAAGATCGTCGTCGAACTGCTTGACCACCACCGTGTCATTCTTCACCAGCGGCTCGATGGTGCGAATGGAGTGTTCGAGCACGCTCGCGAGCTCGGTCTCGCGTGGATTGATCTCGATGCGGCCCGCCTCGACCTTCGCGAGGTCCAGTATGGCGTTGATCAACGCGAGCAGGTGCTGACCGCTCGCCAGGATCTTTTCCAGGTTCTCGTACTGCTTCGGCTCCAGGCGTTCCTGCGAGCGGCGCATCACGATACGAGTGAAGCCGATGATCGCATTGAGCGGCGTGCGAAGCTCGTGAGACATGTTGGCGAGGAACTCGGATTTGTGACGGTTCGCGACCTGAAGCTGGCGGCTCTTCTCCTGGATCTCATTAAACAGTCGGACATGTTCGATCGCGATCGCGGCTTGATCGCCAAACGTCTTCAGCAGCGCGATTTCGCGCTCCGAGAACGAGCTCACGTAATCGCGGCCCACGAAGATCACGCCGACGCCGCGTCCTTCCCAGAACATCGGTGCGAAGAGGATCGACTTGATGCCGATAGCGGCGCAGCCCTTCTTCGTCGGCGCAGGAACCTCTGGCCCGCCCTCGACATCGGGGTAGTGAACGACGCGCCGAGTGACGATCGCGAGGCCCGATCCCGACTCCTCGGCTACGCGCAGCGGGAAGACGCGCTCGAGCTCGGCGCGTCCCGAGCCGTGAAACGCGCCGATGTGGATCAGACCGTCATCGCCGATCAGGTTCAAACCGACGATCCGCCCCGCGAACAGCCGCTGGCAACTTTCGAGAATCTTGTCGAACACCGGGCCAGTGTCGGCGATCGACTTGCTTATCACGCCGAGCACCTCGGCGGCCGCTTCCTGCTGTTCGAGCGACTCGCGGATCTCGTTGAAGAGGCGCACGTTGTCGATCGCGATAACGGCCTGCGCCGCAAAGGTGCCGAGCAGAGTGATCTGCTTCTCGGAGAATGGCCGCAGCTCGCGGCGGCCGATCACGACGGAACCGAGGAACGCCGAGCCCTTCACCAATGGAACGGCCAGCAACGTGCGCACGTTCAGTAGCTCGGCCGTCTTCGTCCGCAACGGCTCCGAGGGAAACCATGCGTCACCATCGCGCAGATCGTGAGCATGAATGGGCTCTTTGGTGACGAGCATGCGGCGAAGTGCCGAGCGCAGCGCCTCGACATCCGAGGGACCGAGTGCGTCGTGCCAGTTTGCCTGCTCGTGCGCGTCGAGGCCGCTTGTCGCGGCAAGGTGCAAACGCATCCCGTCGTCTCGGAACACGAGACCGATCTGCGCATCGCACAACGCGATCGCGCGTTCGAGGATCGCATCGAAAATTGGCGCGAGCTCGTTCGGAGAGCTGCTGATGACCGATAGAATTGCGGCCGTCGCGGTTTGCTGTCTCAACGCCTCTTCGGCGGCATCACGTGCGCGACGGAGCTCGATCTCGGCGAGCTTGCGCTCGGTAATGTCGCTGAGCGCACCGACGAGCTTGGTGACGCGTCCGTCGGGCTCTCTCACTGCCACACCCCGATCGAGCACCCATTTGTAGCCTCCGCTGCCGTCGGCGATCCGATACTCGAGCTCGAAGATTGGTTCGCGCCCCTTGAAGTAAGCAACCAACGCTGCACGGTACGCCTCGAAATCGGCGCCGTGTACACGCGAATTCCACGCCGCCGGCGTAAGCACGTCTCCGGAGAACGCAAAAAATTCCTTGGCACGGTCGGTCAGGAACAGCGTGCCCGCCGTCACATCCCATTCGTAGATGCCTTCGACGGCCGCCGAAGTCGCGAGCGCATACCGCTCCTCGCTCTTCCTCTGTCCTTGCTCGATCCGCCGCTGCTCGGTGACGTCCGTGTACGTGGACACCAGGCCGCGCCGGTCGGGAAGAGGCTTTCCCTTGATCGCGATGACGGTCCCGTCCGGCCGCGTGCGCTCGATCGCGTGCGGTCCGAGGCGGCGGGCGAGCTCGACGCGCTCGCGCACCATCGTTTCGACGTCGCCGGGCCCGTATTCGCCCCGTTCGGCGTTGAAGCGAAACGCATCCTCCAAATGAAAACCGACGGTGAACGGATCCGCGGGCAGGTCCAGCAGCTCGAGGAATCGTCGGTTCAGGGCGATGGTTCGCAAGTCCGCATCGACCATGGTGATGCCCTGATCGATGTTTTCGAGCGTCGTTTCAAGGATCGCTGTCTTGTGCGCGAGCTCGGATTCGCGCTGCTTGAGCTCGGTGATATCGCCGATCGAACCGATCATGCGAACCGCACGCCCGGTTGCATCGCGCACTGCCACCCCGTGATGGCGCGCCCACCGCAACGTTCCGTCGAAGCCTTCGAAGCGGTACTCGCACTTGAAGCGCTCGGTAGCCTGCTTGAGGTGCGCGATCAGCGTGCTGTCGTAACGCGACCGATCATGCGGATGGATGCGATCCGACCAGTCCTTGACGCTCGTGAGCATCTCGCGCGGCAGGCCGAGGACGCGCTGCATATTCTCCGAATAGAAAATGCGATCGCGCGCAATGTCCCATTCGTAGAAGCTCTCGTTGAGCGCGCCCATCGCCGCTTCGTAGCGCTCTCGCACCGCGTGCAGGCTTGCCTCCGTCTCGCGAAGACGTTCTCGCAGCGCGGCCAGCTCGTTTTGCTCCGACATACCGCCCGATCCCCGTTCGCACTCCATTGCCGTGTAGAGCGTGTGGCCGTGCTTTAGCATAACGTCTTTGCCGCAGCACGACCACGGGGCGCAGCGAGCCGATTCGAGCCTGCACCCGTCGCGCCACGGGCCACCTGTATCGCGCGTATGCGCGGACCGGCGACAATTTAACGTCAGCCTATTCAGCAGCAGACGATAGTCCCTCGGTTTGTCCGCAATAAATTGGTTGCGGTGGTTGCGACCCGGCGTAGGGCGTAGCCGCGCCGCGCTAACGACGAGCGCGCTAAAGAATTAACGGCGGCCGTGTCCCAGCGAATATCGCCGACGCTGCGGGATTCGCGTGAATGACGCGTTAGGGGACGTCACAGCTGCGAATTTCCGCTAAGCGTTCGCGTTTCGCGGGATCGTCCTTGTGAAATTGGTCCTCGGCAGCTTGCATCACGAAAATTAGTAAGAGGACAGCCGGTGGGTGCGCCGACTGCCTTTGTTGGCTACAGCTTGAACCTTCCAGGGCTCCGGCGCAACATAGCTTGAAGCGCCGGCGGTTGCGCACGAGACGCCTGTGTCGCCTCCTCGCCGCACATCGGCAGTTAACCCAGCGCTGCTTCAGCGGGCCCCGCGCGGGTACTGTTCGGGTTCACGCATCGAGTCGACACGCTGTTCGGCGAACGCTAATGCCTCCGCGCCACGGGTTCGTGACGTTGCAACCACGCGATGATGCTCAAGCCGATGGCAACGCGGCGACCGTCAGCGATCCGGCGACTCAGCTCCGTTGTCTGCGTGTAGCGGCGACACGGCCGGCGGTGATGAACCGGTGCGGGAGGGAGCCTGCGGCGGTTGCATGGCAATCCAGCGTTCGGCGAACTCGAGCGCCGGGCCGCGGAGCAGGTCGCCCGTACGCCGGCCGTCGCGATCCCACTGTCGCGCGAGCTCACCAATCCTGGTGTGCTCGCGGATCCAGGCGATGTCGGCCTGCAGCGCGAAGCGCAAGCGGTCGACGCCTGCGTCGAATTCATCGCCGTCTCGCAGGAAGATGAAATTCAGCTTCGCGATCGCGGGCGGGATTGCCGCGTCCCGAGAGTCTCGCAGCACAACAGGAACGATGGGCTTGCCGAGACGGGTCGCAACATTGATCTCCCACCGGCAGACTTCGGATGTCAGCGAATGGGGCGTAAGGCAAAACACGAACGTATCGGCGTGGCTGATCAGCGACTCCAGACGCACTCGCCAGTCCTCCACGGGAAGTATGTTCTGCTCGTCGCGAAATACATCGAATGTCCCACAACAGAATCGTGTTGTCTCGGCTGCGGCTCGCCAACAACGTTCCGTCGGGGCTAAACGCGATACTTTGTACACGGCCGGCATGGCCTCGAAGCGGCTCGCCGAGTGATCTTTCCGCTGGCCACGTACGATGCGTTCATACGCGACAGCTTCACAATCGATGGATTACGGATCGATGCCGCCGAGTTTTTCGAGCCCGTTCCGTTCTACGCCGGCGATAACTCGATCATGAAGCTCTATCGGTTCTCGGTGTATAACGGAGATGAAGTGGTCACTCGTTATTACCTGGAAGAAAGCAAGTTCACTGCGAGTCCATTCTACGTTTCGGGAAAGAGCGAGGCTCGCGACGGGCCCACTCGCAGGTTCACGTGTACGGCGCCAGGCTACCGAGCTACTGGGTGGTCAAGGAGAACGTGGTGCAGGATTTGAAAGCGCCTCGTGCGGCACCCAAGTGAAAACTGAACATTCTGAACACGCTCAAAGCCGTGTCGGAAGTGTGCGGCATCTACTGCGCCACGGCGAACCCGGTGGAAGTGATCGTGGCTGAGACGGAAGGCGGCCGGGGCATCCTCGGCGTCATCGACGGGATGAAGAGCAAAGGCATCGAAGCGGAGTCCGACATCGAGGCGCGCAAGCAATTGCTGCGCAAATTCGGCTACAAGCTTTGGATGACGTGCAACCGGGTCGCGTCTAGATGCCCGAGCGGACCGCTTCGACTCAAGCAGCGGCGCAGCCGAAACAGTTCTACGGGCAGCCTCCGTTGGTGCCGGACTTTTGCTGGGTTCAGCTATGCACTGTGCTGCACGGTCATGCAGTTTGCAACGGGCGTAGCGGCGAACAATAGCGCTGATTCAAATTTCGGGCTACGAACTAGCAGGTCATCATGAGTCCGCAAAGTGTGACGACTAGCAACCATGCGGAACGCCCATGCTGCCGGTGGAGCAGATTGAAATTATCCGTACGTAACTCCGCACTCGTCGGGCGGACACGAATCGGGCTCAGCGCGGAACGAGCACCGGTTGCCGAAAGCGAAGGATCAGTCCATTTCTCGAAGACCTTCGTTATCAGAGAATGTATAACGCATACGATCTCGAGGAGGTCGCCCAAGAGTGCATGCGGCAGCTTCGGCACGCGCGAGCTCTTTCGATCCCGATTTCTTTCCCGGCGACTTGGTAACGTTGCAGGCGCTCTCTGTCTGAGAGTCGCGGCGCGCGGATCGCATTGTTATAGGGATATCGAATGGTCGAAGCCCGATAGCCATCACTACATAGCTTGGCAACTGACTACCCGCCGATGCTTGTCTCAGCGTGGTCCATCGTGGCTGTCCCGCGGCAAGGCCGTGCAAATTGCGGGCTGTGATGACGCCTTACCAGAAGCGACGCTGGGGGAATGCAAGTGTTTCCGGGACAAGGCTCGCGCGTTCATGAACAACGTGCGCGACGGCGGCGAGATAATAGAGGCTGCCTTTATTGAGGCAAAGCAGCGCGCGCATGAGATAGGGAGCCTTAATGTAGGACCGATGCCGATTCGCCGCTGTACCAATCGCTAGCCAGTCTGCAGTCTGTTGCCAAATCCGTTGCCAAATGCGGCGGATCCCAGGCGGACACTGGCGGTGCAGCTACTTGATTTTATTGGCAGGTCTTTGTTTTGTTTGACGTGCCGAATGGGTTCGAATCCCGCCCTCTCCGATCATAACGTTAAGTAGTTCCATCCGGTTTTAGTGGCCCAATTGCTAAATGCCGCGACCAATTTGGCGCGTTCGCGGCCGCGATCGGCACGCTCGATCCACTTCGCGTAGACCCCAAACAGCATCTGGCCGTTGGCGTGTCCCATCCGTCGCGCGACCCACGCGGGATTCGCGCCGGCCGTGATGGCAAGCGTCGCGAACGTGTGCCGCGTCTGATATTGCTCGCAGTGTCGCATTCTGAGCCGGCGCCCGAAGGTGAACGCAATTTGGAAAGAAATGAATTCGGTTCGAGCGGTTTACCAGCTCGAGTCGCCCCCACGTGAGCGGATCTTAGCCGCGATTCACCCGGGCAGGTTCGGACAGGTCTTCCGCGGCTGGCCGGTGCCGATAAACCTCTGCCACTCGTCGGGCGTAAGGTTTCGCGGCAGACGGTTGCAGGCTTCGGCAATCACATCTTCGTCGCGCCATACCCACATCGATGCGGAGCCGAAGCCCACTGTTATCAGATACTTTGCATCCGGCGTGAACACGACGTCGAAAATGCTGCTGCGGTCGGACACGCGACTCACCTCGCGCCCGGTATCAACCGCCCATACGCGCACGGTGTTTCCTTCGCGGAATCGAATTTGCGGCAGCGCGACGGCGACATGGCGACCGTCTTCGGTGAACGCGATCACGGCCGGGCCGCCGCTGCCGCCACGCGACGATTGCGCAGGCGGCAGCGGCAATGACCGGATTTCCTTGGTGGAGTCGATGTTCCATACACGAACGGCAGGATCGCCGCGGCTCGTGGTTGCCAACAAACGGCCGTTGGCACTGAAACGCCCACCAATGACGCTCGCGTCTGTCGGCAGTTGAAGCGGGCGATCGACCCAGGCGCCCGTTTCCGGATTTCGGCGACGCACGATGCCCTTGTCGTCCACCGTCAGCAACGACGGCGGAGCGGACGCAATGAAGGACGCGGCGACGACCGGCGGAGTGTCCTCGATCGGTTCACGGCTGGTCATGCGCCAAAGCCGCCCTCCCCGCGCGCCACCGCCGAACACGTACTGGCCGTCGCGAGACGCTGCGAGAACGTTTAAGCTGCCCTCGTAGGAGAGCGGATTTCCGACGGCGGTCCCGTTAGCGGCGTCAAGCACGTGGATCGTGCCGCTCTTCGAAGCCAGCACAAGCTGCCGGGAATCCGACGAGAATGCCGCCGAAGCAGCTTCGCTCCGGTAGATCTGCCGGCCGTCGCTGATGCTCCACACTTGAGTCGCGCCGTCCCCAGCAGGATCGCAGCGCGATTTCCAGCCGGATCGAGTTGAATGCGCAGCGGTCCATGATAACTACCATGCTCGAAACGGCTACGTTCCAGCGCAGCTTTGCTCTCCAACGCGTAAAAGGCGACGTTTCCATCGCGGGTAGCCGTGATCAGCGAACGGCCGTCAAGCGTGAACGCGATGCCCGTGACACTTTGCTCGCTTACGATTCGCGCAATTTCATCTTCGTTATCGATGTCCCAGAACCGGGCGGTACCATCCAAGCTCCAGGTCGCGAGCGTTCTGCCATCCGGGCCGAACGCAACCCTCCGAACAGCTTCCCCATGCTGCAAACGCGCGACCTGGATGCCCGAGCCGCGCTCCCAGACGCGCGCGGTCCGGTCCGGACTGGCGCTGGCGACATATCTGCCGTCCGGGCTGAACGCCAGGTCCATCACTTCGTAACGATCTCGGTGGGTAAGCCGCACGCTATCGGCGATACCCGTCGTCAGATTCCATATTCGAAGAATGCCGCTCAGGCCTACGGTGGCAAGAAGAAATCCATCGAGGCTGAACGCCATTGCGGTGACGCAGTCGGGATGGGTCAGAGCACGCGGTGGATTCGAATGGCTTGCGAGATCGCGCACCACGACCTCCATGTCGCCAATCAATGCGACCGTTCGCCGATCGGGGCTGAATGTCGCGGCCGACGAACCGGGGCAACGTTTGCCCTGTTTGACGAGATCGCCGAACGGTTCCCCTGTGACCGTGCTCCAAACGTCAACAAACGTCTCGTTGCTTCGATCGTCGCGAGCAACCGTAGTGGCGACGTACTGCCCATCGTCGCTCACCACCAATTGCTGAATCCTTCCGCGGTAACGGATCGGATTCGCCCCGACCGGTGCATTTTGCTCGAGCGAAATGACCCGCACAGCGCCCTTCGCATTGACCGAGAGGAACTTGCCGCCTCGACTGAGCGCCGAGGTTTCTGATGGTCCAAACGAGCGCTGCGTACTGCGCTGGGCGAGCAGCTCGACACCCGATCGCAAGAGTTGACCCGTTTCGACAAACGGCTCCATCTTCTGCGATTCGGCCGCGAGCAGAACGCTGAGTGGTAGGTTCTTCGCTTCCTCGGTGCGCACGATTTCGGACTGTGCGGCAATTTGGCGCGCCAACGAAACGCGCCCCTGGGCAGCGGCGAGTGTCCGCTCCACAATCCCCCAAACCACGAGACCGATTGCCAACACGGTGACCGACGCGACCGCCACAAGCCTCCGGCGTCGTTGCACGTCGGCCACTTTTCTGCTCTCGTCGACAAATTCCATCTGCGCGGCAACTGGCTCGGGATCCCGATGCGCAACGCCCTCGCCAAGCCACCGCTCCGCTTCCTCGAGCGCACGCCCTCGCAGCAGCAGGCTGGCCCGCGCTCCTTGCCATGCCACTCGCGTGCGAGCACGAGGAGCCGCGTATGGACGCGAACCCAATCGAGGTCGATGTCGAGCGCCTTGATCAGCAGGCGCACGCCGGCGTCGAAATCGCGCGCTCGAGCTCGACCAGGCACACGCGCGACGCGACGGACGAAACACTGACCGTGAAAACAAACGCGTCTGCCCCATCTATCGCGGCATGGATTTCTTTGAGCCAATCGGCAGTCGGCGGTATGCGGTCCCAATCGACCCACGCGTCACGTCCCGCGCGCGCGTCTTGCAGTCGGTGCACGAAACGGCTGATCCTCGCGTGCGTAGGAAATGAAGCAATCAGCCATGATCGGAAGGTCCGAAAACGCGACGCATCAAGGCTCGAGTAGACAGCCAGAATAATCCATGCGTGCGCAACATTCCACCGGCTGCCGTCCAAGTTTCGCAATCCGCGCGGCAGGCGCTTGCGACGCGATGCTCGGCATTGCCGGCCGTTCCCTCATCGTCGGTCAACGTCACCCGAGATTCGCGGCAGATCTAAGACCGGCGCAGTACATTCATCGCGAAACCAATGTCGATTCGGTGCCTTGCCAATCGACTAGTGAGTGGGAACCATCGGTCGCGCGTGGATCAAAGCTTGTATCCCTAAAGCCCGACCGGTGGCAGCGTCCCGTCCTCACCGTTCATAGGAGAAGCCATGCAGAAGATCACCCCTTTTCTCTGGTATTCGAAAGAGGCCGAGGAGGCGGCGGCGTTCTACGCCTCCGTCTTTCCCGACTCACGCACCACCCGCGTCACGGCGCTCCCGAGCGAGTCGCCCAGCGGCCCGCCCGGATCGGTGAAGATCGTCGAATTCGTTCTCTTCGGCCAGCCCTTCGTCGCCATGAGCGCCGGGCCTCTAGACCCGTTCAATCACGCGGTGTCATTCGTCGTGAACTGCGACGATCAGGCCGAGCTCGACCGCTACTGGAACGCGCTTCTCGACGGCGGCTCCGCCGAGCAGTGCGGCTGGTTGAAAGATCGTTTCGGTCTGTCGTGGCAGATCGTTCCGACCGTTCTCGGCGAGATGATGGCCGATCCGGATCGCGCCAAGGCCAAGCGGGCATCGGACGCGATGATGAAGATGGTCAAGATCGACATCGCTATGCTGCAGACGGCATTTGCCGGAACGACCGGGGCGCGAGCGCCGGCTCGCTGATGCTGGAAATCTGCCGGCTCGAATGTGCCGTAATCGGTGACTTGCCTTGGGCCGCGTCGCGCACGTGTGAACGTGCGCTTCCTCGTTGTTCCACCGATCTCGAAGGCTTGCAGCCGAGCCCGCGCGCGTATCGCGCCGTGACCCATCTGCGCAGACTCGTTGATACAAAGGAACGTTCAAATGCTGGTTGAAGACAAGAACGCCGTGATCTACGGCGGCGGCGGCGCGATCGGTGGCGCGGTGGCCCGTGCATTCGCTCGCGAGGGCGCGAAGATCTTCCTTGCCGGGCGCATGCTCGCGAAGCTCGAGAAGATTGCGCGCGACATTTCCGCCGCTGGAGGCACGGCCGAGATTGCGCAAGTCGACGCGCTTGATGAAGAGGCAGTCGACCGGGGATTATGCGCATCCGATCACGGCGTACACGCGAACGCACTTTCTCACCGCGAAGGCTGTCGCGCGCCACATGGTGAAGCAGCACTCCGGCGTGATTCTCACGCTGTCGACACCGGGATCGCGCGTGACTCGCCCGGGATTTCTGGGCTACGGCGTGGCGTGCGGAGCCATCGAAACATTCTCCCGCATTCTGGCGGCCGAGCTCGGCCCGAGCGGCGTCCGCGTGATCTGCTTGCGCCCGGATGAAATCCCCGAGGCTTTGGGTACGTCGCACACCCGCGAAGTCTTCAATGGTGTGGCGCAGCGATTCGGCACGACCGTCGAAGCCATGCTGAGCGAGCGTGCGCGCACGGGAACGTTGCTGGGGCGCCTTCCCACCCTCGTCGAAGTTGCGAACTATGCGGCGCTGGTGGCTTCGGATCGGGCCAGCGCGATGACGGGTGCCATCGCCAACCTCACCTGCGGTTCGCTCGTGGACTGACGTCGAAGCGGCGCATTGGAACCCGCGTCGGGACCTGTCGATTTCGGGGGTCGCTGTTCGACTAGGTACTGAGGGCCCGGAGTCGGGAGCAGGGGCCCCTACCCGAAACATCCACACTGAAGGAGATGAATCATGTATGTCGATGGATTCGTTGCCGCTGTACCTACCGCCAATCGCGAGCGCTACAGGAAGCACGCCGAAGCGGCCGCCGTCGTGTTCAAGGAGCACGGCGCGCTGCGCCTGGTCGAATGCTGGGGCGACGACGTGCCCGAGGGCAAGCTCACGTCGTTTCCGATGGCCGTCAAGTGCAAGGACGACGAGACGGTCGTTTTCTCGTGGATCACGTGGCCGTCTCGTCAGGTGCGCGACGAGGGCATGAAGAAGGTGATGGCCGATCCGAGAGTGCAACCGGACACGAACCCGATGCCCTTCGACGGCAAGCGGCTGATCTATGGAGGTTTCGAGATGCTGGTCGACGCGTGACATCGGCCCGAGCCGCCAGCTGCCCGCGATCGGCCGTGTCGGTGGCATCCATTTCTGGCTCAACACGAGGTCGCGATAGCGCTTTGCGTCACGCGCTTCGAGCGTCGCGATCATCTGTTCGTGAGCCGTGACCGTCTGTGCCGCGCGGCTCACATCCTGCCAGTGCGGGTGACGAACCGCATAGGCACTCTCGCGCAGAGTCACCATGATGTCGGCGAGCCAGCGATTGCGGGTTGCGGCCGCGGTCAACGCGTGAAAATGCGCCCGCACCCGAGCATGCGCACGAGATCGCGCTTCTTCAACGCCGCACCGAAAGTCCTGTTGATTCGCCGTGAACAGCGAGCCGTGCCCGGTGACAGCACGAATATTCATCCGAAGCGTCGCGGTTTCAGCGCGATGTCGATCAATCGCACGTTGATAGCAAGGTCTCTTCATCACGCCGTATAAACGAACAATACGGCCTTTCCCGCCAAAGCGTGTCAGCATCGTCGGGGTCGCTGTTGTTGATCTAAGCCTGCGGCGTCAGCTATGCTCATAGCGTATTACGGGAGGTTGTATGCGCGCATGGACCGTGGACGCTGACGACATCCGGGTCGCAGAGGATTTCGACGAGTCGCTGCTCCATCGCACGCCCGAAATCGACGGCTTCCTTCGTTCGGACCGAGACGACAAGTTCATCGTCATCGGCACCAAAGGATTCGGCAAGACGCTTCTTCTCAAGGCCAAGCGCATCCTCTACCAGCGCGAGGGGCGGGCGGCCTGCCTTCCCGTCGGAGTACTGCTCGATAAACCGATTGGTGACAAGATCTTCAGCCGCGAGCTGCTGGCGTTCTTCGTCGTGTCTCCCCTTCCGTGGTCGAAGATCTGGCTCACGGCGATCGCTTTGGCGACCCTCAAGCATGTCGGTGCGGTGCGCGACCTCAAGGTTGGCCCCGGCCTGACCAGCCTGATCGCGGACGAGCAACTCAGCAGCGTCATCGATCATTTCGTCCGCCTTCTCGATTTCACGCCAAGCGAGCTCCAGCGCTGCGGCGCGGACACTGACGGCCATCTGGTGCCCCGCCTGCGCGCAGTCGGATCACCGGTGGCCATGTTCATCGACGGCGTCGACGAGTACTTCAACAAGCACGTCGAAGGCCTCACGAGCCATCCGAGCGTCACAGGCGAATTATCGCCAAACGTGTGGCACTTCGCGCAGCTCGGTCTGGTGGAGGTCGCTTACCAACTCCGCCGCATCAACCATCACGTCAAGGTATTCGCGGCGGTGCGCAAGGAGGCCTACGCGCGCCTTGCCAAGACGACCGTCATGGCTCAGCAGTATCGGGGCAGCGCCGTCGATATCGCGTACTCGCCAGAGAGCCTTCGCGAGATCTTCATCAACAACGTCCGCTTGGTGAAGGGCGACATGATGGCGAGGCCCGAGCGGCTGTCCGCTGATCCGCTCGAGGCCTTCCTGGGGCGCACCACGGTCACCGACACGTATACGCGCGAGGAGGAAGCGTGCTTCGAGTACATTTGCCGGCACACGTTGCTTCGGCCGCGCGACTTGATGACCATCGGCGAGCGTTTGGCCGCGCTGCGGCCCGACGAGCGGCGAAGCGAGCTCCGCTTCAAGGAGGTCGTTCATCAGGCCGCCACCGAGATTGCGCATGAGTATCTTGCCGAGATCGCGCCGCACATTGGCGACCTTGAGCTCGAGGGGCTGCTGCGGCTTTTGCCGGGGAACGTGCTGACCCGTGAAGAGGTGGAACGGCTCTTCCTGGAGCATAGCCTGGCCACGGGTGGCGAGGAGAAGCACGTCTTCAGCGCACTCTATCGGGTGGGTCTGCTCGGCTACGTTCATCACGACCGAATCCGGGGAGAGTGGGCGCAGCGATTTATGCGGCCCGGTGAGGCGACCCTCGAACCCGAGGGCACGCTCCCACCGGCCACGCACTACCTGCTTCATCCCGTCTTATCCGACGTGATCGGACGGTTGAATCCCGCCTATCTGCAGCGCACCGATCGCGTTAACATCGTGGGATACGCGCGCCCGTGGCGCGATGTGCAAAGTGTCGCGAGCACTACAACGGTGCACACGTTCTGCGTGCTCAAAGGTGACGTGTACGGATTTGGCCGGCTGATGCACGACGGCGCCGAGGTCCCGGTCCGGCAAGCGCTGGAAGATGCCGTCAGGCGCTGGGCGCGCAGGGCAGTCGTCGCGGAAACCGGGGCTGGAGATTCCGTGTTGATCATTCATGACGATCCCGTGACTCTCGCGCAGACCGCGCGGCACATCATGGACGACGTGTACCAGGCCACCGGTCAGCCTCGCCTGCGCATGGCGTTGCATTACGGGGACGTGCAGATGCAGCCGAGCGTCGGCGATGCGCCGCCGATCGTCGTCGGCGGAAGCGCGATCCTGTGCGCGACCAGGGTGGAGCCCCATGTGTTGCCCGGACAAATATGGGCCACGGAGGATTTCCGGCAGGTGCTCGCGGAAAGACCCTCGTTATGGCGCACAACAGAAGTGACGACGCCCGACGGCGATGGCCGTTTCAATGTGAAGAAGGACGGAAGGGCGGAACCGGACCTCTGGGTCCGACTGTACCGGTTGGAGTTCTAGAGCTCAACCACTGCCCAGCAGCGACGCGGCTGAAGGCGCGATCCAACGTTAGTCTTGCTGATAGCTTGCACAGTCGGCTCCTTGTAAGTGAAAGGAGCTTCATGTTGATCGCAGCCGACGGGCGCTTCACGACCCTAAGGCGACTCACACCGAGCGATAACGGCCGCTTTTCTCGCGCTAGAGCAACTTCGAAAAGTAGCGCTGTATGGCTGCGCAGTAAAGTCTTGGAACATACATCGAGAACGATGTCGATGCGGGCGGCAAAATACGCATTTGGCATGCCGCTCATTCTATCGACAAGCCGACTGTGCGCTTAATACAGTGGCCTCTCCTCGACCAACCTATGGAGATTCGAAATGATCCGCCACAGTCGCTTGCTGCTGCTTGCCGCTGCCGTCCTGCCAACCGCCTTCGGATCAACGGCCTACGCTGAAACGGACAAGAAGATTCTCAGCGGCTCCGCGTGCCAGGCGCAGGATCCGAAGGAGCGCGAAAACCTTAAGTACTTCGCCCGCGGCATCCAGGCCTTTGACAAGGACGTCGACATCACCTGCCCGATCATTCGCGACAGCACCCAACGCGCCATCAATTTTGTCGATGTGCGTTATCAGCGCGGATTCGATATGCCACCACAGGGGTCGGATAAAGACCAGTTCATGGGCGACTTCAAGGGCGCCGTGTGGAGCTGCAGCAACGTGGCGGCCGGCGGAGCCGAGTGCAAACACAGCGACGGCAACTCCCAGGGACACCCGGACACGACAAGGGCCACCTCCGTGCATATCGACACGAAAAAGCTGCCGCACGATGAAAACCACTACTACGTTTACAAAACGACGCTGCCCAAGTTTGCGATCCTCAAGAGCATCACCTATCAAGAAGACGTGCAATAGGACGCATCCCGTCCCATTCTTACGGCAGCACACACCCTAGCAACCGCGGCCAGGAATGCAGGAGTTAGCGCACGCGCATCAGCGGGGAGATCGGGGACTTATGGCTCATGCGCGCGCAAGAGATGCGCGGTCGCTGTGTCAACAGCAACAGCGGCGATGAACTCTTACTGACTGAATTCGACGAAATCTGACCGTCTGCTCCTGGCCGCGGCATTATAGTAGCGTCAGAACTCGTGCCACGCACGGCTGCGCGTTTCGGCTAAGACGCTACTTGGAGGTACGCTCGCCAGCACATGGGACCACGTTATCGTGGACTCGATCACCGCATGAATGCTTCGATAGTCAACCTGTCCCGCAGGGTGGCCGACATCCGTTCCGTACGAGCGACTGCGTTCTTCCCGCGAATTCTCGCGCTCGTGTTTCTCTTCGTATCAGTTATCGCCTACTCGGCGAATCCGGGAGACCGCACTGCAATCTGGTTGATTGTCGCCTCGGTTGGCGCTTGGACGATCGGCTGGCTAATAGCACGGGGGTCCTTGTGGGCTGTACTTTGCCTCGCTGTGGCCTCCATTGCGGCCGGCATTGCGGCACTCGTGGAGAGCGTGACACATTGGTCTGATCCGGACTTTTGGCTCGGCGTCGGTGGATCGGCACTATTGCTCATTCCCGGTGCCTTGGCGTTACGCGCTATACCCGCTTGCGCTCGGCTGCGGCCACTTGGTCAGCACATGGTCTGGCCAGACTCCACACGAACCATGTTGGCCCGACTTCCCGCCGACCGGCGTCTGCTGTCGGCCACGCCGCCGTTGTCGGTATCGCTTGCCTGTTACGTGCTCGGCGCGGTAGTTGGGCTGGCATTTGCTGCGGTAACGGGATCCGTGCTCTTGGGTTCTTTGGCCTTCGTGCCGTTCGCTTGGGCGGGGTCGCGCCTATACAAGCGCGCCCAACGCTCACTCGCACTGCGAGCGCAAGAGGTAAGAGCAGCAGACCGACGACCGCCGGTCCTTCTTCTGAGATCGTTTTCCGACGACAACCTGCCGCTCGAGCGCTCGTTCCGAATGTTTCGCGGCTTGCTTCGCGAGGAGCTGACGTTCGAAGAGTTCGTGGTGGACCGCCTGTGGACGCTCGGTCCGGTCATCGCGATTGGCAAGCCAGAAGAGAAAATCAGTCCCGTCGGTGCGGCGCGCGAGTACGTTCATGGTCCGAACTGGCAGGAACGCGTGCGAGCCGTATTGGACGAGTGCTCGTGGGTAGTCGGCATCCTCGGCGACGGCGCAGGATTACTTTGGGAATACCAACAGATTCAGCAGCGCGGATTCGACGACCGCTTTGTGTTGGTGGTGCCGCCACGGCCTCCAATGACCATCATGAACCGCTGGAACGCGTTTCAATCCGCATTTACAGCGGCCGCACTCGTCGACTTCTCGCTCGACCCGGACATCGGGCCACCCATGATTGTCCTCTTCAGCCGAGAGCGGGTCCCGCTATGTCTCTGTTGCAAATTTCGATACGAAACTGCATTTATCACGGCTTTCGATGAGCTTTACGCGCACCTGGCTTCGAGAGCGCGCGATAACGAAGGCCCATAGCGGCACGAATCCCGGTACAGCGCCACCTGCGGGCCGCGAGAGGTTGGCGAAAGTGCGCACATGCGGCGGTGTGCCATTTCGCGGCGAACTAGGCTTGCCACGCCATGGGATCGAACGACGTCGGCAAGCGTCAGTTCGGTCGCGCCTCCATCGGGGCTTCCAGCTTGTGACGCAGCGCCGGCAACATCGCCTCCGCCGCTCGCTCGCCCTCGGCGATCACGTACGGGATCTTCGTCGCGTCGAACAACCCGACGTGCTGCTCGAAACGCGGCATCACCGGGATCACCTCGCTGTAGCGGGCAAGGTGGTGAAGCGCGTAGCGCGAGCGCATCAGGTTGTTGGTCATGATCGAGCTCAACTGGAACGCGAAGCGCACGGGCGAGCGCACCTCCTGGTGATGCGGGCTCTCGAACCCCATCGCGACGACGATGTCGGCGCCCTCGAGGATCGCGACGTTCACGGGAAGCGGGTCGGACACGAACCCGTCCACGCACAGGCGGCCGTCGATCTCCCATGGCGAGAATAGGAACGGTATCGAGATGCTCGCGCGAACGGCATCGATCAGGCTGCCTTCGCGGAACACGACCTGCTCGCCGCTGTGGAAGTCCGTCGCCGTAACGAGCATCGGAATGCGAAGCTCCTCGAGCCTCGCCGCGCCGAACACGTCCTGCAGCCGGCTCATGATGCGTCGATCGCTGCGCAGCCCGAAATGCTCGTTGAAGCCGAACAGGCGCGGCATCAGCATGCGCAGCAGCGCGCGATTGTCGCGGGTCGCAGTGAGGTCGTGCGTCCACAGCTGCGTCGCGAGCTGCGCCGCGATTTCGCTGCGATGGCCGATTGCGGCGAGCGCCGTGAAGATGCTGCCTGCGCTGCAGCCCACGAGAAGGTCGATGCCGATGCCTTCCCGCGCGAGCACGTGCATCAGGCCGATCGCGGCCGCGCACTTGACGCTTCCTGCGCCGATCACCACCGCGATGCGCTTGCGTTGCGTCACGTCGCCCCCCTTGCTCGTGGCGATGGTCCCCGTGGAGGACCGGCTGCCGGCATTCGCCGAAGGCGGCAAGGCTACACGAATGTCCCAGGTTCAGGCATCCACTTTCTCAAGAATGCCTTGGCCGCTACTGTCGCGTCATTTCGTGTTGATCGCGCGCGCAACGAAACCCGACATCCTCGCTGCGGTTCGCTGGATTCGCGTAAAACCGCTTCGTTGCGGTAATCCGCTCCGCCGGGTCCATCCAACCGCCACCGCGAATCACTTTGCCCTCTCCGCTTTGTGGACCCTGCGGATTGCGCACATCGCCGGTCGCAAAGCCTTGCGCGTACCAGTCGGCGACCCACTCAGCGGCGTTGCCCGCCAGGTCATCGATGCCCGATGGACTCCTGCCGGCGGGATGCGTGCCGACCGGTTTGAGCCCGTCGCGATAAGCGCCCGGTGCGCCGTTCAGAAAATTCGCGTGAGCGGGAGTGGGTGGCTCGTTACCCCACGGGTACTTGCGCGCATCCGTACCGCGCGCTGCCTTCTCCCACTCGCTCTCGGTCGGCAAGCGTTTGCCCGCCCATGTGCAGTACGCGCTTGCATCGTGCCAGTCGACGCCGATCACCGGCAGGTCTCCGACCTTTGCGACGTCCACCTCTTCCCAACCGTCCGGAGGACGCACCGAGCCCGTTGCCTCGAGGAAGTTCCTGTACCGCGACGTCGTGACCTCATGCTGATCTAAATAGAAGGCGTCCACGTATACATCGCGGCGCGGCGAATCCTCGTCGTCGCCCATCGTGAACGTGCCGGCAGGAACGAGCACGGCCCTGGCTCCATCGGAGCCCGTTCGTTCGTACGCCGGCCCTGCGCGCACGACCAGGAACCAGCCGCCGATCGCAACTGAGCTCGCGACCGTCAATGGAACAGCAACCTTCATCAGCCACGCCCGACGCCTCGCCCGTCCGAGGCGGTACACGATGTCCGCTACCGAGGCCGCAACATTGCCCTGTGGTTCCAGCAGCGTGACCGACTTGAGGAACGCAGGGATTCGATCCAGGGGCGTTGGACGCAGCAGCACCGGCAGGATCTTTCCTGCAGGACGCTTCCACATTTTTTCCGCGATCTCGAGTTCCGTCAGCGTATAGCTGCCGGAGTCCAACGATTCCGCGCTTATGAGGAACACGAACAGATCTGCTCGTTCGATTGCGCGTCTTATCCGGGTGTCGTACTCGTCTCCCGGCGGAAGGTCGTCGCGATCGAAGAAGACCTCATGGCCCTGCTCGCGAATCGCGAGCTGGATTGCCGTGGCCGCGGCCCGGTCTTCGGATGCATAGCTCAAGAAGATGTTCATTGAGGCAGAGCTTTCGTGGGAGCGGACGTGGAGTCGAATCGCCTAACCGGAACATCAGCGCCGTATTGTGCCGCTCATGCGATTGTTCTGCTCGATCCTTCGCTGCGTCGCGGGATCGTGCTGGAGTCGTCCTTCGGCTGCGCATCACGCGCCGGCGCGAGTGCGCGCCAGTGGCGAACCCTGAGTAGCGGAGCAGACTCCCGGCGTGGTGTCGGGTCTTGTGGCTGCTCTACGATATGTACTCGGGTCACATCCATGGATTGGCACTCGACTCGACGGAGGCCATGTAGAGGGTGCACAGATTTGCAACACCGATCCGAACGTGCGCGTCTTCACGGCCCAAATCCTCGGTGCACCGGAAGCTGTGGTCGTGATTTGGAGGGGGGCCTTGAACGATGTGCCGCCGCCGCTCAATATGCTGTCGATCCCGCAAACGGGCGAGTTTTGCACCTGTTGCTCCGGTACGATGTGTCCCGATGGAAGGTGCGTGCCGAATCCAAACCAATGCAGTGTGATGCCACCGGCGCTGAAGTAGTCAGCCGCGCCCGACGCATACAGATCACCAGGAGGTGCCGTGATGCTTACCGGAATGCGAACCATCGGCCTGACCGTTTCGGGCGACAATGTTTCCACCGCCACGGTCGACATGAACTTCCCGCCCGTGTTCACGCTCGCCACCGTTTCGATCTCGCGCTTCGCCGCGAATACCGACGATGGACTCGTCGTAATGCGCGCGGGCATTCTCGGCTTTCGCTTCCGCAATCCCGACGGCCGCGACAGCGACAACAACTTCCCGGCCGGCCCGTCGGATCCTATCAATGCGCTGCCGGCGGCGGTCGCGCACGACCAGATGACGCGCATCACCATGCAGGTGCTCGCGTTCAAGGGCTTCACGCGCGGATTGTGCACGGCATTCTTCTGGCAATAGGGCGGACACGTGGACATCACGACATCGGCCGGGCTGGACGAGGGACACGAGGTCCAAACGCTGGTTGTTTACGATCCTAAGAGCGGCGCAATCGTGCACCGGCACTACGTTGTCACGTTCGCGGGCGCGAAAGCCTCGTCGCGCGAGGACATCGAGGCGCGCGCGGTCGAAATGGCGCGCGCGCAGAGCGGCTTCAAGGGCGCGGTTGCTGTCCTTCGCACCGAAGGGGACCCCTTCGCGCAGCCGGCGCTCTACCATGTCGACGTCAAGCGCAGGAAGATCGCGAGCGAGCCTCTTCGGCTCCGACCGGACAAGCGCAGCAGGCGGTCGCGATCGGCGCGGTGAGCTCGCGCGTCGCGTAGGTTGATTGCGTAACGATGTCGCTTTCAGTTCGCAGGGTTCTGGCCGGACCTAACCCAGCTTGGCCAAAGACCCCATTCGAAGTCGAGTTGATGCCGCGCGCCTGATGGCCCAGTATTCAGTGCCGCCCTTCGTGACGCGGACATTGCCGTGACCTTCCCGGCGCAAGGCGCGCAATTGCGCCTTCGTCACGGCAGGCTCGGTGGGCGGCTGGCAAACGGGAGCGAGCGCGTGGAACCGATTGCGATCACCGGGATCGGCTGCCGGCTGCCGGACGACTGCAACGGGCCCGACACCTATTGGCGCAACGTGCTCGCCGGCCGCGATCTGATCCGCGAAACACCGCCGGATCGCTGGAATGCCGCCGCCTACCATTCGCCTGACCGCGACGCACCCGGCCGCATGTATGCGCGCTGGGGCGGCTTCATCCGCGACCCGGATCGATTCGATGCGCCGTTCTTCGGCATCGCGCCGCGTGAAGCGCTGCGCATGGATCCGCAGCAACGGTGGCTGCTCGAGATAACGTGGGAAGCGCTCGAAGACGCAGGGTGTCCGCCGGCCGCGCTCGCCGGCACGAACGTCGGCGTGTTCGTCGGAATTTCAAGCTCCGATTACAGCGACCTCCAGCAGCGAAGCCGATACGACATCGACGCGTACACGAATTCCGGCAACGCGGCGAGCATCGCGGCCAACCGGATTTCGTACGTGTTCGATTGGCGCGGGCCGAGCGTCGCTGTCGACACCGCCTGCTCGTCATCGTTGGTCGCGCTCGACCTCGCGTGCCGAGCAATGTTGGACGGCGAGGTTGCGGTCGCAATCGTCGCGGGCGTGAATGCGCTCTTCACGCCGGAGCCGACGATCGGCTTCAGCAAAGCATCGATGCTGTCGCCGGATGGACGCTGCAAAGCCTTCGACGCCGCGGCCAACGGCTACGTGCGCGCGGAGGGCGCCGCGTGTGTCGTCTTGCGTCCGCTCGCCGACGCGCTTGCGGCCGGCGATCGCATTTACGCCGTGATCCGCTCGACGTTCGTCAATCAGGACGGCAGGACCGGCAGCATGACGGTGCCGAGTCTCGATCAGCAGGTCGCGCTGCTTGCGCAAGCGTATCGCCGCGCTGACGTGCAGCCGGCACACGTGGGCTACGTCGAGGCGCACGGGACGGGAACGCCCGTCGGCGATCCAATCGAGGCGACCGCACTCGGCCGCGCGCTCGGCGTGGGCCGGTCGGCCGACCAGCGACTTTGGATCGGTTCGGTGAAATCGAATCTCGGCCACCTCGAACCGGCGTCCGGTGTGGCGGGGCTCGCGAAACTCGCGCTCGCGTTGTACCACCGGACGATCCCGCCGAGCCTGCACTTCCGCATGCCGAATCCGCATATCGCGTTCGACGAGCTCGGTCTACGCGTTCCCACCGAAGCCATGCCTTGGGAACCGTCGCCGGGCGCGTCGACCCTTTATGGCGGCGTCAATTCGTTCGGCTTTGGCGGCACTAACGCGCACGCGGTGCTCGCTTCGGCACCGGCGCAAGTTGCAGCGCACGGCGATTCGACGGCGACTGATTCGCCTTCGCTATGGACCGTGTCCGCGCGATCGCAGGAAGCATTGCGCGAGGCTGTGCGTCGCGATGCGGCGTGGCTGCACTCGGCGCACGCACCGTTCGCCGAGCTGGCTCGAAGCGTGAAGCGTCGCCGCAGCCATCACGCGCATCGGCTTGCGATCGTCGCCGACACGGCGGCCGACTGCGCGCGAGAGCTCACGAAGTGGACCGAAAAAGGCGCCGCCGAATCTGCTTTCGTGGGGCAGGCCCACGACAAGGGCGACGTCGTCTTCGTCTTTTCGGGTCAGGGCTCGCAGTGGCCGGGCATGGGGCTCGAGCTCTTCGAGCACGTGCCGCTCGTGCGCGAAACCTTCGAGCGATGGGACGCGCTCCTGCAGCCGTTGTGGGAACATAGCCTCGTCGACGTGCTGCGTCGACGCGACGACAGCGTGTTCGAGACGGACGTCGGCCAGCCGCTCTTTTTCGTGCTGCAGGTCGCGCTCGCGCGGCTGCTCGAGGCGTGGGGCATACGGCCCGCGCGCGTGCTCGGTCACAGCGTGGGCGAAGTTGCCGCCGCGCATGTCGCCGGCGCGCTGAACGACGAGAACGCCGCGCGGGTCATCGTCGAGCGCTCGCGCGCACAGGCACGAACTCGCGGCCCATGGGCGATGGCCGCGGTCGGTCTGGGGGAGGACAGCGCACGCAAGCTCATCGACGCGTACGACGGCGCGATCGAGATTGCGGCCGTCAATGCATCGGCGCAGGTGACTGTAGCGGGCAAAGCGTCGGCGGTGGACGCGCTTGCGCACGACCTTTCCGGGCGCGGCGTGTTCGTGCGCGTGCTTCCGCTTGCGTACGCGTTTCACACGCGCGCGATGGATCCGGTTCACGATGCGTTCGATGAATCGGTGCGTGCGCTGCGTGCGCGCGCTGCGGCGATTCCCTATACGTCATCGGTGACGGGAGCGGAATGTGCGGGCGAGGCGCTGGATGCCGCTTACTGGTGGCGCAATCTGCGCGAGCCGGTGCGCTTCGCCGCCGCGATGCGGCACGCGATCGGCTGCGGACACCGCACGTTCGTCGAAGTGGGAGCGCATCCGTCGCTCGTGCGCTACATCGCGCAGGCCCTCGACGACGAAAACGCGCAGGGCGCCGCGGTCGGCACCCTGAAGCGCGATGCGCCGGCCGTGCGGTGCATGCTCGAAACGGTCGCGGCGCTTCACGTCCGAGGTTTTGGCCTGCGCTGGGAGGGTGTGCAACCCGGCCCCTGTCCGCATCACCCGTTTCCGACGTATCCATGGCAGCGGCAATCGTTCTGGGCGGAATCGGACGACGCTCGCGCACTTCGAATCGCCGGTCCGTTGCATCCGTTGCTCGGCATACGCGAGCGCGGACCGGCGCTCGCGTGGCAGTCCGATATCGACGTGCACACTCATCCCTACCTTGTCGACCACGGCCTCGACGGCAAAACGGTATTTCCCGCTGCGGGCTATATCGAGTTGATGCTGGCTGCCATGCGCGAAGGCAAGCCCGACTCGACGGTCGAGCTGCGCGACGTCCACTTCGAGCGTGTGCTGTGGCTCGACGAACCACACCTCGTGCAAACTGCAGTCGACGAGCGCGGCAGGATAATCATCAACGCGAAGCCTGCGCACGGCAGCGCGCAATGGCAGCAGCACGTGCGCGGCCGAGGCGCAGTACTCGACCACCCGAGGGGCGCGTCGAATGCCGTCGCGATTCCCGACGATGCAACGTCTGTCGACGTCGACGCACTGTACGAACGCTTCGAGCGCGCAGGCCACCGTTACGGGCCGCTGTTTCGCACGCTGCGCTGGGCCGGCCGCACCGGCGGCGCGTTGTGGGGCCGCATCGCGCTCGATTCGACGCTCGCGCCGGAAGCGGCGCGGTGGTTGCTGCATCCCGCGTTACTCGACGGCGCGCTGCAATTGACGCTTGCATCGATGCCGATCGACGACGAGCGCGACGCGCTGTACTTGCCGGTACACGCCGAACGTATTCGCTGGCTGCGGCCTGCCGACGCCGAAGTCGTGTGCCGCGTGAGCGGCGTGCACCACCAGGACGTCCGCAGTTATGCTGATATCGCGTTGTTCACGCCCTCCGGGGAGCCGATCGCGACGCTGTTGCAGTGCTGCTGCATGAAGAAGGTGCGCGGCTATCGGCTCGCTGCCGGGCCGGCGCGGCTGTACCGCGAAGCGTGGATCGAGAGCGAGCTCGCCGACGAGTCGAACGCGCCGATCGCGCCGCTTCGGTGGCTGATCGTGGACTTGACGGGGGACGCCGACGCGCTCGCCCACGCGATGGTGCAGGCCGGCTTCTACGTGCATCGTTGCAGCGACGCCGACACGCCAGGGGGCTCCGACGCGATCGTTGTTTGGGCGGGGAGTTCGCCATCGCGGGCGCAGCCGACCGATGAGGTGCTCGTAGCGACGTGGCGATTCGCGCAGCTCGCGCAATCGCTGTGCGCCGAAGCGAAACCGGTGCGCCTCGTTCTTGTCACCTCCGGCGCGACATGGGGGCAGCTCCCGGCGCAACCGGTCGAGCCGGATCTCGGGCGGGCACCGCTCGCTGCATTGTTGCGCACGATCGCCATCGAGTTGCCGCGTGTTGCGTGCCGGCTGATCGACGTCGACGCCGCCGAGCCGCGCGAGCAGCTCACGCGCATTGTCGGCGAGCTTCGCTCGGCTATGCAGCCGAGCGAAGTCGCGTACCGGGCCGGACGTCGTTTCGTGTCGAGAGTGCAGCCGCAGTCGCTGGACGAGCTTGCGCCGCGCTCGCTTGTCGGGTCGCGTCGCGCTGGCGCCGACTTTCGCCTCGAGAGCGCGGCACCGGGCAATCTGGACCATCTGCATTGGGTGGAATCAGAACCCGCGCGCTTCGGCGACGCAGAAGTCGAAATCGACGTGCGCGCGGTCGGCCTGAATTTCCGCGACGTGCTGAAAGCCCTCGACCTCTACCCGCTCGAACCGCAGGAGCAGCGCGTTTTCGGCGACGAATGCGCTGGCGTGGTTCGCCGTGTCGGTTCGGCGGTCACAGCATTTCGCGCCGGCGACGAGGTGCTCGCCATTGCGCCCGGATGCTTCGGCAACGTCGTTCGCGTTCATTCGTGCCTCGTCGCGCGCAAGCCGGCGGCGATCTCGTTCGAGCAGGCGGCGAGCATTCCGATCGCGTTCATCACCGCCGATTACGCACTCAACGACGTCGCGCGGTTGCAGCCCGGTGAAACAGTGCTGGTACACGCGGCCGCCGGCGGTGTCGGGCTCGCCGCCGTGCAGATCGCGCGCGCGTGCGGCGCGACCGTGCTCGGCACGGCGAGCCCCGAAAAGCACGATTTGCTGCGCGCGGCCGGCGTCGCACGCGTGTTCCATTCGCGTGACCTCTCGTTCGTCGACGGCGTGCACGCGGCCACCGGAGGCGCCGGCGTCGACGTCGTGCTGAATTCGCTCTCCGGCGAGCTTCTCGCGGGGAGCCTCGAACTCCTGAAGCCTCTGGGACGTTTCGTCGAGATCGGCAAGAAGGACATCTTTGCAAACGCGTCGCTCGACCTGCACGCGTTCCGCAGCGGCGCATCGTTCCACGCGGTCGATGTTGCGCGCGTCATTGCGGCGCAGCCCGCGTGGATCGGCGCGCGACTCGAGCAGCTCGTCCACCGCATCTCCACCGGCGAGCTTCGCCCGCTGCCGGTGCAGCCGTTTGCGTGTCGCGCCGTCGACGACGCGTTCCGATTCATGGCGCAGGGCCGGCATCGCGGCAAGCTCGTCGTCACGTTCGATGCCGCGGCAATGCCCGATGCGATACGCGTCGGACAGACACGACTGATCCGCGACGACGGGACCTACGTCGTCACCGGCGGACTGACCGGGTTCGGCTGGGCGACCGCCGAATGGCTCGTGGCCCAAGGCGCGAAGTCGCTCGTACTCGTCAGTCGCACCGGCGCGCTACGACGAGCATGCGAGCAAACGCTCGCGTGCTGGCGCGACGCGGGCGTCAACGCACGCATCGCACGCTGCGACGTAACCAATGCGGCGGCCGTGACTGCACTGTTCGACGATCTCGCCGCGACAGAGTCTCTGCGCAACGACACTGGGTCCCCGCGTTCGCGGGGACGACAACCGCCGCCGCTGCGGGGTGTGTTCCATTCCGCGATGGTGCTGCACGATGAGCCGCTCGCGCGCATTACACGCGACGCGTTCGAGCGGGTGCTCGCGCCCAAGGTCGAGGGCACCTGGAATCTCCACCGCGCAACCGAGCATTTGCCGCTCGATCATTTCGTCGTCTATTCGTCGTGTGCGACGTTGCTCGGCTCCGCGGCGCAGGCTGCCTACGTCGCCGCGAACCGGTTCGTCGAGGCGCTCGCCGCGCTGCGCCGCGCACGTGGGTTGCCGGCGCTCGCCATCGGCTGGGGCCCGATCGCCGATTTCGGCGTGGTTTCCGAGCGGCCTCAACTCGCACGTCATCTCGAGAATGCGGGTCTTGGTGCGCTGCACTGTGACACCGTTTTCGGCTGGCTCGAATTCCTGATGCGGCGCGACGTTGCTTCCGCGTTCGTGATGCAGGCCGACTGGGACAAGATTGGCGCAGCCATCGGCAGCGCGTCGGCGTCCGGCCGATTCGCCGACGTGATGGTTGCCAAAGACGACGCGTTGCCGGGCGGCGCGCTGCGTCAGATGCTCGCGGCTGCGCCATCGGATGCGCGGCGACGCATCCTCGTCGACCACCTGCGCCACCTCCTCGCCAGCGTGTTGCGTGCCGACGAAGCGACGATCGACGAGCAGACGCCGCTCACGAATCTCGGCCTCGATTCGCTGATGGCGTTCGAGTTCAAGGTGAAGCTCGACCGCGATCTGGACGCCGTGGTGCCGCTCGATCGGCTCGCGAGCGACGCGTGCCTCGCACAGCTTGCCGACGGATTGCTCGCACGGTTCGACGCGCCGGCGTTGCCACAGCCGCCCGCGCCCGAGCGCCCGTCTGTCGCCATGAGCACCGTCGATGCCGTCAAGCCGTTCCTGCGCATCGTTTCGCAGGCCGCGAGCAGCGATCTCGACACGCTTTCATTCGACGCCGCCGCACTCGTTTATCTGCCCGACAAGCTCAATACGATCGGCGGCCTCACCGACGAGCAGATGACGGGGATTTTCGGCCGCGACCCGTTCGTCAGCCACTATTTCGACACGCCGTTCGGCCGCATTGCTGCCATTACGCTGCCCGTGCGCAGCGGCGCGTTGTTCCGTCCCGAGGCGCGCACGTTGTTGCTGCAAGCGCTCGATCTGGCCGATGCGCACGGCGCGCGCTGCGTGTCGCTCACCGGGCTGATCCCCTCGGCGACCGACTACGGCCGCGCGATCGAGTGGTGGCGAAACGGTACCAAAGGCGTTCCCATCACCACCGGACACGCGACGACAACTGCGGCTGTCGTGCGCACGCTCGACAACATGATGCGGCTCGCCGGCCGGGATTTGACGCTCGAGCGCGTTGCCGTCGTCGGTGTGGGCTCGATCGGCCAGTCGTGCGTGCGACTGATGCTGAGCGTGCTGCCGCATCCGCGCGAGCTCGTTTTGTGTGACCTTTTCTCGAAGGAGCACGCGTTGCGTGATTTCGCGCACGCGATCGCGACCGAGCATGCCTACCAGGGTTCCGTGCGCGTCGTCCATCTGCCCGGCGGCGTGCCCGACGAAGTCTACGCGGCCGATACGATTCTCGCCGCGAGCAGCGTTGCCGACGTGCTCGACGTCGATCGGCTGCGACCGGGAACGATCATCGTCGATGATTCGTACCCGCCCGCGTTCCCGCTCGCGCCCGCGATTCGCCGTATCGAGGCTCGAGCCGACATACTCTTCACCAACGCGGGCATGCTGCGCCTTGCCGAGCCGGTCCGCCAGACGTTCGTGCTTTCCGCTGCTGCAGAGGCCGCATTGCGAGCATTCGGCGCGGACGAATTTCGCGAGCAAGTCGCGCGCGACGCGTACGAGCTCACTGCGTGCGTATTGTCGAGCGCACTTACCGGCCGGTATGCCGGGTTTGGCGCGACGCTCGGCATCGCATCGTGTGCCGACCTGATCAGCCATTACCGCGAGCTCGACGCCATCAATGTAACGTCGGCGCGTCTGCAGTGCGAAAACTATTTCGTGCCCGATGCGGTCGTTGCCCGTTTCGGCGCCCAATTCGGCGGCGCAATGCAAGCGGCGGCGGACTAAAGCAGCGACGGACGGAGGCGAACGATGTTTCGGGAGAGCGACGACTTCGCGTTTACTCGGCTACTCGAGCATGACTGGCGTGACGTACTGCGCGAGTACCAGGCGGTCGCGCAGGACTTGCACGCGTGGCCGGAAAGGACGTACTACAGCGGCAGCTGGGACACGTTCGGCCTCTATGCGTTCGGCCACAAACGTCCGGCCAATTGCGCGCGCTGCCCGAAGACCACCGCGCTGGTCGAGCAGATCCCCGGCATGGTGATGGCGGGGTTCTCACGGCTCGCGCCCGGTGCGCACATCAAGCCGCACCGCGGTTACGACGGGTGGTCGCAGTACGTGCTGCGCTGTCACCTCGGACTCGCCGTGAACGACAAGTGCGCGCTGCGCGTCGGCGAGGAAACGAGAAGCTGGAAGTCGGGAAAGACGCTCGTCTTCTGCGATGCGACAGAGCACGAGGCATGGAATTTCGGCGACGAGGAGCGCGTCGTGCTGCTCGTGGATTTCCGCAATCCGGCGTTTCGCTGGAAGCTGCTCGATCCGGATCTCACGGTGGATATCGAGGCGTTCATTCGCGACCAGTGGAGCGATCTCGGCATGAAAGAGAAAGCGCACTACTGGGCGTGGCGCGCCATGAACTGGCGGCGACGGCAGAAGCGGTCGGGCGCGGCCGCTCGCGATGCAAGGACGTCGAGCGGGCATTGAGCACGCTTACTCGAAATGCCTTGCCTGATCGCGGCGCCGCCTTTCGCAGCGTTTGCGGCGCATGAGATCAACTGAGAGTCCGGGTCGCCTAATCGAGCGGCTGTTGCCAGATCATAGGCGATCACACGACGAACACGGCATTGGGCGGCACAGTTCGTATATCACCGAATGGGAAAGCGGCGCGCTGCTCGCGGCCGACGTGCGGTGCCGCGGCTGCAGCTTTTGTCGCAATGCTGAAGCGCCTGCATCCGCGCGCGTCGCCGCTACTGCAAGAAGATCCGCGGCAGAACGAGAGTGGCCCATGGCACCTGCTTTCCAGTAGACGTACGCCACCAGGCCCACGGCGATCACGATGGCGGGCAGGAAACCCGCCACGAACATCGCCCCGATGGACTGGTTCGTCATGCTGGCCAACACAATCATGAAGATGCACGGCGGCACGAGGATGCCCATGGCCGTTGCGGCACTGACGATCGCAACGGCCTGGCCCTTGCTGTAGCCCGCACGCTCCATGGGCGCAATCAACAGCGAGCCGACGGCGGATATGTCGGCCGCGGTGGACCCCGAGATGCCCGAGAAGAGGTACTCGGCGACGATCACGACCATCCCCAATCCGCCCTGTATGTGCGCGACCAAGGCTTTGGCGAGGTTCACGAGCCGCTCCGAGATCCCGGCGCGCTCCATCAGCTCGCCG
>DASWDF010000287.1:0-7573 GCA_036395475.1 Casimicrobiaceae bacterium | reverse complement strand
GTAGCTCCGCGCCTCCCCCCCAAACTTCTTGCTCAACACCAGCGTCAGCGCCGCCGTCAGCGTCGTCTTGCCATGATCCACGTGCCCAATCGTCCCCACGTTCACGTGCGGCTTCGTCCGCTCAAATCTGCCCTTGGCCATTTGTTCTCTCCAGCTTTTTCGTAGAATTTGCTTTAATCGAATCGTCAGGTTCTGCCCGCGATTCGAGTCAGACTACATCGGGCGAAAGTACGGGTGCGCTTCCGCCTTTTTCTCTCTGGTGCCCATGGAGCGGATTGAACGCTCGACCTCTCCCTTACCAAGGGAGTGCTCTACCACTGAGCTACATGGGCTCGTAGGGCATCATCCTCGGGCACCATGCATCGTTGTTCGTCTGACACCCGAATACTCGTTTCCCGGTGCTGCTCGTCGATTCAATGTCCTATGATGGAGCGGGTGAAGGGAATCGAACCCTCGTCATAAGCTTGGAAGGCTTCTGCTCTACCATTGAGCTACACCCGCAGTTCAGGGCTCGAAACCCGGGTTCGCCGTCCTGCCCGCTCTTGCCCGATGTCTCATTCCTGACCTGGTGGAGGGGGAAGGATTCGAACCTTCGAAGGCAGAGCCGGCAGATTTACAGTCTGCTCCCTTTGACCGCTCGGGAACCCCTCCGACGAAACCATACAGTGTAGCAATTTCCGTACCGCAATGTCAAACCGCGCCCCATCGTTGAACTGGAAAATCATGATCGTCGCGGCGAACCTGCTGGGAATTCGCCAAACAAAGCCTTTTTCCGCGTGTTTTCCGGTCGCCGGAAACGTCTTTTGTCGACTCCCAAGACCATGACCGCGCTCGCGGCTGACTACGTGATAGTCGGCGCCGGCTCTGCCGGCTGCGTCCTTGCCGATCGGCTCTCCGCCGACGGTCAACATTCGGTGCTGTTGCTCGAGGCGGGGCCGCGCGACAGCTATCCGTGGATCCACATCCCCATCGGGTATGCGAAGACCATGTTCGACACCCGCGTGAACTGGTGCTTCTACACCGAGCCCGAGCCCGGAATGAACGGCCGCAGGATCTACTGGCCGCGCGGCAAGACGCTCGGCGGTTCAAGCTCGATCAACGGGCTGATCTCGATTCGCGGCCAACGCGAGGACTACGACCACTGGGCGGAAGCGGGCAACGACGGTTGGAGCTACGCCGATGTCTTGCCGTACTTCAAGCGGCTCGAGCACGCGCTCGACGGCGACCCGGCCTACCACGGCTTCGACGGTCCGATGTGGCGCTCGCCCATCGGCAGAAAACACGAGCTGATCGAAGCGGTCATCGCGGCAGGCAACGAGCTCGACATTCCGCGCAACGACGACTTCGACGGCGCCGTCCAGGAAGGTGTTGGGTACTACCACCTCACGACCAGGAACGGCTGGCGCTGCAGCACGGCAGTCGCATATCTCAAACCCGCGCGCCATCGCCACAATCTGCGGATCGCCACCGGGGTCCCTGTCATCAGGGTCATCTTCGACGGTCGCCGCGCCGCCGGTGTCGTCTACCGCGAGCATGCAGGCGAGGTGACGGTGAGGGCCGGACGCGAGGTTTTGCTTTGTGCCGGGGCGTTACAAACTCCGCAGCTGCTGCAACTTTCCGGCGTCGGTCCGGCCGCGCTCCTCACCGGATTCGGCATTCCGATCGTGCACGAGCTCGCCGGCGTCGGCGAAAATCTACAGGATCATCTTCAGGCGCGAGTAATCTTCGAGTGCACCCGGCCGATCACGACCAACGACGACCTCAAGAGCTGGTGGCGGAAACTGAAGATCGGACTCGACTACGCTCTCACGCGCGGCGGCCCCATGGCGGTAGGCATCAACCAGGGAGGCATCTTCGCCCGCGTGGAACCGAAAGCGGCAACACCGGACGTGCAGTTTCACGTCGCTACGTTGTCGTCGGACATGGCGGGCTCGCCGACGCATTCGTTCTCGGGCTTCACGTTGTCGGTGTGCCAGTTGCGACCCGAGTCGCGCGGCTTCGTCTGCATCAAGTCCGCCGATCCACTCGCAGCGCCGGCGATGCAGCCGAACTACCTGTCGACACCGCGTGACCGGCAGATGCTCGTGGCCGGGATCAGGCTCGCGCGCCGGCTCGCGGTGACGAAGGCGTTGTCGCCTTACGTCAAGCGCGAGCATCGGCCCGGGCCGGCGTCGACGAGCGACACCGACCTGCTCGAGTTCGCGAAGAACAGCGGCGGGACGATTTTTCACCCCAGCGGCACGTGCAAGATGGGGAACCGATCGCGAGATCCCATGGCGGTGGTCGACTCCCGGTTGCGCGTGCACGGGCTCGACGGATTGCGCGTCGTCGACTGCAGCATCATGCCGACGCTGGTTTCGGGCAACACCAACGTGCCCGTGATCATGATCGCCGAAAAAGCCGCCGACCTGATCCTTGCGGACGCAGCAGCTTCACTTTAAGTTTGCGCGATCAGACTTTCCGCGCCAAGGAGACCGATGATGCCTTGCTGTCACGCCGATTTCGCGCTGACTCCGGACAGCGACAAGGCCTTCACCGTCGGCATGCCGACCTTCACCTTCGGCGCCGGTTGCCTTTCGGAAGCCGGTGAGCACGCACGCGAGCTCGGCCTTGCGCGCGTCGCGCTGTTCACCGACACCACGTTAAGGCGCTCGGCGCACGTCGCCGCGGTTCTCGCATCGCTGAAGGCAGCCGGCATCGGCGCGACGGTCTACGACGAGGTCGTCGTCGAGCCGACGACTGCCTCGTTTCAGGCTGCGGCTCGATTCGCTGCGGAGGGCAGCTTCGACGGCTACGTCTCCGTTGGCGGTGGCTCGGTGATGGATACGTGCAAGGCGGCCAATCTCTATGCGACGCATCCGGCCGAGTTCATGACGTATGTGAACGCGCCGATCGGTGGCGGGCAACGAGTGCCGGGCGCGCTCAAGCCGCACATCGCGTGTCCGACGACGTCGGGCACGGGCTCGGAAACCACCGGCATCGCGATCTTCAATCTGACCGAGATCAACGCCAAGACGGGAATCATTTCGCGGCGCTTGATCCCGACGATCGCGTTGATCGATCCCGAAGTGACTGCGACATTGCCGCGGAGCGTGGTCGCCGCCAGCGGCTTCGATTGCATGAGCCACGCCCTGGAATCGCTGACGGCCCGGCCGTGGCCGCGGCGCCTCAACCCTGCGCGCGGCGCAAGCCGGCCCGTGTCGCAGGGCGCCAACCCGTTCTCCGACGGCTTGGCTACCGAGGCCTTGAAGGGCGTGGGGAAGTATCTGGTACGCGCCGTCAGCGATGCGAGCGATATGGAGGCGCGAACCGAAATGATGTACGCCGCGATGCTCTCGGGAATCGCGTTCAACGCGGCGGGCTGCCATCTGCCGCATGGGCTCTCCTATCCGGTCTCGGGTCTTGCGCGCGACTTCCACCTGCCCGGCTACCCCACGGGCAAGACGCTGGTTCCGCATGGCATGGCGGTCGTTCTCAACAATCCATCGGTATGGCGCTACACGGCGGCATGTTGCCCGGAGCGGCACGTGCACGGCGCGACGTGCCTGGGCGCCGAGGTCCGTGACGTCAAACCAGGTGTCGCGAGCGAAGCCGGGGAGGCGTTGGCGGGGCGGGTGATCGAGATGATGCGCGCTGCCGGCATTCCCAACGGCTTGTCCGATCTCGGGTTCGGCGAGAGCGACATCGATGCGCTCGCGCTCGGCGCCGAGCCGCAATGGCGCGTGATTCGCAACGCTCCCAAGGACGTTACGCGAGACGATCTCAGGAGCTTGTTCAGCGCAGCGATGCGGTATTGGTAGTATCGACGGCTGCGTCTGGGGCAGTGCTCTCGGCGATCACCTTCACCCGCCGCGCCGGCAATCGCACCGCGAAGCGACTCCCCTGAGCGGGGGCGCTGTCGATCGCGAGCTCCGCCTGGTGGCGGATCAGCACGTGCTTGACGATCGCGAGCCCGAGACCTGTCCCGCCTGTGGCGCGAGACCGGCTGCGGTCGACGCGATAGAACCGCTCGGTGAGTCGCGGGATCTGCTCGGCTGCAATACCGATGCCGGTATCGGAGACGGTGAACTCGCCGCCATCCGCGGTCACACGCCAATCGAGCGCGATGCGGCCGCCGTCGGGCGTGTACCGCACCGCGTTGCTGACGAGATTACCAAACGCGCTGGCGAGCTCGTCGCGGCTACCGAGCACCTTGGCCTGGTCGCGGATATTCAGCGTGATCTCGTGCCGGCCGGCGGAAAGCGCCTTGGCATCCGCCGACACCTGCAGCAGCAACGGCACGATCGCGAACTCCGCTTCCTGGATCACGCTGTGCTCACTTTCGAGCGCGGACAGCGTGAGGAGATCGTCGACCAGCCGCTGCATGTTCTGCGCCTGCTCGGCCATCAGCGCGAGGTAGCGCTGCCGCTGCCGCTCCTCGAGGCGCATGTCGGCAAGCGTTTCCAGGAATCCGGTCAGGACAGTAAGCGGCGTCTTCAATTCGTGGGACACATTGGCGATGAAATCGCGGCGCAGCCGGGCGACCGCCTCCAGCCGCGTGATGTCCCGGCTCATCAGCAACTTTTCTTCCATCCCGAACGGAACGATCTGGATCGACAGCGTCATTTCGGCCTCGCGCTGCGATGCGACGACGACCGGCTCGCTGAAATCGCCCCCGGCGAGGTACTGCACGAACGCCGGTTGACGGACGAGATTCACGATCGGTGCGCCGGCGTCGTGGCGCAATTCGATCCCGAGGTGCGCCTGCGCCCGCGGATTCGCCCACTGGATGCGATTTGCGCCATCGAGCAGGACCACGCCTTCGGGCAGTGCCTCGGCGCCGCTCACGAAGCGGTCGAGCGCGAGACGCAGATCGCGCTGTCGTGCCGAGCGCAGACGGAGGCGGCGATAGAGCGCGGCGTACGCGATCGCCCATGTGCCACGCCCCTCGGGCACGGGATCTTCCAGCGCTCTCCCGGCCCAGCGCGTAAGGGCATCGAGCTGAATGAGGTGCCACGCTGCGACGCCCAGCATGCCGGCGCCGAACAACGCCAGTGCCGCAACCGCGCCCGCGAGCGGCCAGGCGAGCAGCGCGAGTATCGCGCCAGCGAGCGGCGCAATCAGACCACGGCGCCAGATCGGACTCACGGCCGCGCGTCGGCGCGCGAGCTCATCTCGGCGCGGCGAGCCGGTAGCCGCCGCCGCGCACTGTCTCGATCATGTGCGCGCAGCCAAAAGGCTGAAGCGCGAGTCGCAGGCGCCGGATATGCACGTCGATCGTGCGTTCCTCGATGTAGACGTGGTCGCCCCAGACCTGATCGAGCAGTTGCGGCCGGCTGTGCACGCGCTCCGGCCGCGCCATGAAGAACTTGAGCAGCCGGAACTCGGTCGGCCCGAGGTGCACTGGCTCGTCGTTGGCGGTGACCCTGTGCGTCGAAGGATCGAGCCTGAGCGGTCCCACCGTCAATGTTTCCTGTGCCGACTCGGGCGCACGACGCCGCAATACCGATTTGATGCGCGCCTTGAGCTCGCGTGGGCTGAAAGGCTTGGTGACGTAATCGTCGACCCAGGCTTCGAGTCCGGCGACGCGCTCGGCCTCGTCACCGCGCGCGGTGACCATGATGATCGGCAGTTCGCGCGTCCTTGCTTCGCCGCGCAGGCCGCGCGCCAGCGCGAGTCCCGATTGACCCGGGAGCATCCAGTCGAGCAGCAACAGGTCGGGTAGAGCGCGCCGGATCTCTCCCAGCGCGGCTTCCGCGTCCGCCACCGCACGCACCGCGAACCCGGCGTCCTCGAGGTTGACGCGCAACAGCTCCTGGATTGCCGGCTCGTCTTCGACGACCAGGATCGACGGCGTCATGGCTTTTCCGCGCTCATTCGGCCAGCTCTGCGCGGATCTGCTCCGCGGTGGCATGTCGCACGTCTTTGCCCCTGACGACGTGGACGACGTCCTCGGCGATGTTCTTGGCGTGATCGCCGATGCGTTCGATCGACTTGGCGATGAACACGATCTCGAGCGCCGGCGTTATCGTCCGCGGATCCTCCATCATGTAGCTGATCAGCTGCCGCAGGATGGCGAGGAACGCGGCATCGATCGCCTCATCGTTGCTGACCACGGTTGCCGCGGCGTTTACATCGAGCCGCGCGAAGGCGTCGAGCGCGAGCTGCAGGTTTTCCTCGGCCAGCCCGGCCGCCCGGGTGATGACGTGCACGCGTACCGTGGTCAGGCGCTCGGGGCGCTGCATCTGCTGCGCCTTGTAGGCGATCTTCTTGATTTCGTCGCCGATGCGCTCGAGCTCGTTGACGATCTTGACCACGGTCAGGATCATGCGCAGGTCGATCGCGGCCGGCTGGCGCTTGGCGATGATCTGGCTGCACTGCTGGTCGATGTCCATCTGCATGCGATTGATCGCCTGCTCGTCGCTGGCGACCAGCGTCACGATGTCGACGTCTCCCGGGACCCGCAGCGCTTCGACCGCGCGCCGAAACTGCGTCTCCACCAGCCCGCCCATCGCCAGGACGCCGGAGCGGATGGCCTCCATCTCGGCGTCGAACTGCTTGGATGTGTGCTCGTTCACGTTGCGCTCCCGGGCCGGCGTCGACAAGCGTCAGCCGAACCGGCCGGTGATGTAATCCTCGGTTTCCCTGCGGCGGGGCTTCAGGAACAGCTCGTCGGTCGCGCCGAACTCGATCAGCTCGCCCAGGTACATGTACCCAGTGTAATCGGAAACGCGCGCCGCCTGCTGCATGTTGTGGGTGACGATCGCGATCGTGTATTCGGACTTGAGCTCGCTGATCAGCTCCTCGATCTTGGCGGTCGAAATCGGGTCGAGCGCGGAAGTCGGCTCGTCGAGCAGGAGCACCTCGGGCTTGACCGCCACCGCGCGCGCGATGCACAGGCGTTGCTGCTGACCGCCCGAGAGTGCCATTCCGCTCTGCTTGAGCTTGGTTCTGGCCTCGTCCCACATGGCGGCCTTGGTGAGCGCCCATTCCACGCGTTCGTCCATTTCGCGCGGGGTCAAGCTCTCGTACAGGCGAATGCCGAACGCGATGTTGTCGTAGATCGACATCGGGAACGGCGTCGGCTTCTGGAAGACCATGCCGATCTTGGCGCGCAGCGTGTTGAGATCGACGCCGGCTTCCAGGATGTTGCCACCGTTGAAAACGATCTCGCCGACTGCGCGATGACCCGGATAGAGCGAGTACATCCGGTTCAGCGTCCGCAGCAGCGTCGACTTGCCGCAACCCGATGGTCCGATGAACGCGGTGACGCGGCGCTCGGCGATCTCCAGGTTGATGTCCTTCAGCGCTTGAAAACGGCCGTAATAGAAATCCAGATGTCGCACCGCGAGCTTGGTCGGTGTCCGGGCTTCGGCCTTGGGCCTGACCTCCGGCCGGATCGCGAAGATGTCGAGATTCATTGGCACTTTCGTCCCGGCTACTTGGTCGCGGTCTGGCGGAAGAGCACGCGCGCCATGACATTGAGCACCAGCACCGCGAGCGTGATCAACAGCGCTCCTGCCCAGGCCAGCTCCTGCCAGTCTTTGTAAGGGCCCATCGCAAACTGGAAGATGACCACCGGCAGATTGGCCAT
>DASWDF010000286.1:0-5137 GCA_036395475.1 Casimicrobiaceae bacterium | reverse complement strand
ATGCCCCAGCGGAACGCGCCCTTGAAGTCGAGCTCCTTCACCATGATCTCGTTGACGACGAAGGGCAGCGGCTCGTGCGGCAACGTGCCGACCTGCACGACCGTGCCGCCGCGTTTCGCGGCGGCGACGCAGGACTTGAGTGCGGCAAAGCTGCCGGACGCCTCGAAGGCGACATCGAATTGCGGCGATGCCAGCGCGTCGGCGTCGCGATCGGCGCGAATGGTGCGTGCGGCACCGACCTTGCGCGCCGTTTCCAGCGGCCGGTCGAGCATGTCGGACACAGTCACGCTCGTCGCGCCGGCGAGCCGCGCCGCGACGACGGTGAGGGAGCCAATCGTGCCGCCGCCGGTGACGAGCACGTTCTTGCCGAGCAGCTCACCGGCGCGATTGACCGCGTGCAAGCCGACCGCGAGCGGCTCGGCGAATGCCAGCTCTCCCAGGCTCACGTCGCCGGACACCGGGTAGCACTGCCGCTCGCCCAGGACGAAATACTCGGAGAACATGCCCTGCACATGGGGGTAGAGGCTCGCGCTGCCGAGGAAGCGCATGTTCCGGCACAGATGCTCGCGCCCTTCGCGGCAATAGTCGCAGCGCCCGCAGGCCTGCGACGGGCTCACCGCGATCTTGTCGCCGGGCTTGACGCGCGTGACGTCCTCTCCGACCTTCGCGACGACTCCCGACGCCTCGTGTCCCGGAACGAGTGGCTCGCGGATGACGAAGCTCCCGTTCCTGCCCTCGAAGTAATAGTGCAGGTCGGAGCCGCAGATGCCGCCCGCGCCGAGCCGGATCAGCACCTGGCCCGGTCCGACCTCGGGTTCGGTCGCGGGCTCGATGCGCAGGTCTTCCTTTGCGTGAATACGGCAAGTCAACATGGTCGCCTCGCTCCTTATCACTGCCTCGATGACGCGTCAATGCTTCGCGTCCCAGCTCTTGCTCAAACGCTTGTATGCCCTGTCGAGATGGCCTTGCATCGCGGCGCGGGCGCCGGACACGTCGTGCTTCGCGATCGCATCCAGGACCAGCCGATGCTCGGCCACCGCGCGCGTCCAGTGGCTTGGACTGTCGTAATGATGCTCGAGTTGTGCGAACAACGGACCCATCCGTTCCTCCCATAGCATCTTCACCACCGCCACCAGCGCCCCGTTGCCGGTCGCCTCCGCGATGCGCAAATGAAACAGCCGGTCGCCCGCGAGCGGTTGCCGCTTCTCGTCGTTCGCGACGCTTTCCATCTGCTGCAACGCCTCCTCGATCGCCGCGATCTGCGGCCGCTTCGCCATCTTCGCGGCGAGCGCCGCGCACTCGCTCTCTACGATCCAGCGCGCGCGCAGAAGCTCGAACGGTCCCATCACTGCCTGCACCGGCGTCCGCGACTCGCCGTTGCCCCGCGGCCCGAGGACGTAGATGCCGGATCCGACCTTGACCTCAACTAGGCCCTCCACCTCCAGCGCGATCAGCGCCTCGCGGACCGACGGCCTCGACACGCCGAGTTGCCGCGCAAGATCGCGTTCAGGAGGCAGCCGCGCACCGGCGGCAAACTCCCTGGAGCGGATCAGAGCACGAATCTGGTCGGCGATCTGACGGTAGAGCCGGCGGGGCTCTATGCTGTGGATCGGCATGGGCTGCCAGAACCTGGGCGCCGGCCGGCTTGGCCGCCCGGCGCAAGGGTCGTAGCTAAACAAAATCCTGCGGTTTGGTCAAGTGGTCTTACCAATTCCGGACGCCATTGTTAGACTATGATGGATATTTTTGGCGCTGCGCGAGCTTCGTGAGCCGGCGGCGCGCGACACGACCCAGAGGAACGGCCCGTGAGTGGACGCTTGGCAGGAAAGACTGCGCTGATCACAGCCGCCGGGCAGGGCATCGGCAGGGCGACGGCGCTGGCGATGGCCGCCGAGGGGGCGCGGGTTCATGCGACCGACGTCAATCCAAAGACGCTGGAGACCCTTGCCGGGAACGGCAATATCTCGACCCGCGTGCTCGACGTGCTCGACGATGCCGCGATCAAGCGCGCGCTCGACGAGCTGCCACCGCTCAATGCGCTGTTCAATTGCACCGGCTACGTGCACCACGGCACGGTGCTCGATTGCACGCCGAAGGATTGGGAGTTCAGCTTCAACCTCAACGTGCGCGCGATGTACATGACGATCAGGTGCGCGCTGCCGAAGATGCTCGAAAACGGCGGCGGCAGCATCATCAACATGGCGTCCGTCGCCGGCTCGATCAAGGGGCTTCCCAACCGTTTCGTCTACGGCGCATCGAAGGCTGCCGTCGTCGGGCTCACCAAATCGGTCGCGGCCGACTTCGTCGCCAAGGGCATCCGCTGCAACGCCATCGCGCCGGGGACGGTCGACACGCCATCGCTGGAGGAACGCATCGGCGCTTTCGCCGACCCGGTCGAAGCGCGCAAGGCATTCATCGCCCGCCAGCCCATGGGGCGGCTCGCCAAGCCCGAGGAGATTGCGCCGATCGTGATATTTCTCGCCTCCGACGAGTCGGTCTTCGCCACCGGCAATGTCTATTCCGTCGACGGCGGTATGACCATCTGAACGCCGGTGGAAAGCTTCGGATAACGCCCGCCGGCTCTCGTTGCTGCTCGCTTTCGATGCTCATGTACTTACGTGTACACTCCGCTCGAAACTCATTTGGCAACTGAGGCGGCGCCTTGCCAGCAGTCGTTCTCGTCGCTTTCTTCCCGGCTTTCCGTTTTCGTAACCCCGAGCAATCAGGAGATCTCCATGAAACTCGTTCGGTACGGCCCTCCCGGCAAGGAAAAGCCCGGGCTGATCGATGATGATGGCAAGCTGCGCGACCTGTCGCGCAAGGTCAAGGACATCGATGCGGCGACCCTTGCGCCGGGCGAGCTCGTCAAATTGCGCAAGCTCGACCCGAAGAAGCTGCCGCTGGTCAAGGGCCGGCCGCGACTCGGTCCGTGCATCGCGACGCCGCCGAAGTTCATCGCGATCGGCCTGAATTACGTCGATCACGCCAAGGAATCCGGCAATCCGATTCCCGAGCACCCCGTGGTTTTTTACAAAGCCGAAACCTGCATCGTCGGCGCGAACGACAGCATCATGCTGCCGCCCGACTCGACGCATACCGACTGGGAGGTCGAGCTCGGCGTCGTGATCGGCAAGACCGCGCGCTACGTCGACAGGAAGGATGCGCTCAAGCACGTCGCGGGTTACTGCATCGTCAACGACGTGTCCGAGCGCGAATATCAGTTGAAGCGCAGCGCGACGCAATGGAGCAAGGGCAAGGGCTGCGATACGTTCGGGCCGATCGGCCCGTGGCTGGTCACGACCGACGAGATCAAGGAACCGCAGAATCTCGATATGTGGCTCAACGTCAACGGCGTGCGCAAGCAGACCGGCAACACGAAGACCATGATCTTCGGCGTGGGCGATCTGGTCGTCGACTTGTCCAAATACATGACGCTGGTGCCGGGCGATATCATCACGACGGGCACGCCGCCCGGCGTCGGCATGGGAATGAAGCCCGAGCCGCAGTACCTCAAAGCGGGCGACGAGGTGACGCTCGGCATCGCCGGGCTGGGCGAGCAAACGCAAAGTGTCGTCGCATTCAAGGCCAGGCGCTGATACGAAACTGGGAGGCTGTCGGGGCTCCTGGCCGCGACGCGCTTCATAGATCACCTTGTTTTCGTCGCGCCAGCGTTGGCGGACGTTCGCAACAGCACTTCCATGACGCAACCGAAGACCGAGTACGCCCGCAGCGGTAACGTGCATATCGCGTATCAGGTCGTGGGGCAGGGGCCGCTCGATCTCGTCTTCGTCCAGGGCTGGGTCTCGCACGTCGAGCTTGCCTGGAACGAGCCAACGCTCGCGAGCTTCCTCGACCGGCTCGCGTCGTTCTCGCGCCTGATCACCTTCGACAAGCGTGGCACCGGTCTGTCGGACCGCGTCCCCGACGACCAGTTGCCGACGCTCGAAGAACGGATGGATGACTTGCGCGTGGTGATGGACAAGGTTGGCTCCGAGCGCGCGGCCCTCTTCGGCGTGTCCGAGGGCGGCAACCTTTGCGCCTTGTTCGCGGCGACCTTCCCAGAGCGGACCACGGCGCTCGTGATGGCGGATACCTATGCTAAGCGTGTCTGGAGTCCCGACTACCCGTGGGCGCCGACGCCGGAAAAGCGCCAGAAGGAGTACGAGCTCGTCGAGCGCGAGTGGGGCAACCTGATGGATCTCGACCACTACATTCCGAGCAAGATAGGCGACGAAACATTTGCGCGCCGCCTTGCCACGTACTGGCGACGGGCCGCGAGCCCGGGTGCGGCGGTGGCGCTGCTGCGCATGAATACGCAGATCGATATCCGCAGCATCCTGCCGACGATCCGCGTTCCGACGCTCATCCTCCATCGCACCGGCGATCTCGACGTCAACGTCGAGGAAGGGCGCTACATCGCGGCCCGGATCCCCGGCGCCAAATTTGTCGAGCTTCCGGGAGACGATCATCTGCCCTGGATCGGCGATCAGGATGCGTTTCTGGATGAGGTGCAGGAGTTTCTCACCGGAGTCAGGCCGCCTCGTGCGGTCGACCGCGTGCTTGCGACGATCATGTTCACCGATATCGTCGGCTCGACCGAGTTCGCGGCCCGCATCGGCGATCAGGCTTGGAAGAGCCTCCTCCAGCAGCACGACGCGCTGGTGCGCAAGGAGCTTGTTCGTTTCCGCGGCCGTGAGGAGAAGACGACGGGTGACGGATTTTTTGCGACGTTCGATGGCCCCGCACGCGCCATTCGTTGCGCTTCCAGCATCCGCGACAATGTGCGTCGACTCGGCGTCGAGATCCGCGCCGGCTTGCACACCGGAGAGATCGAGCTCGGCGACGACCACGTCGGCGGCATCGCCGTCCACATCGGGGCACGCGTTGCCGCCAACGCGGAGCCGGGCGAGGTGCTCGTGTCCAGTACGGTCAAGGACCTCGTATCGGGCTCCGGAGTAACCTTTGCCGATCGCGGTCTGCACACGCTCAAAGGCGTGCCGGGCGAATGGCGCCTGTTCAGCGCCAGATGAGCGGCCGCGCGGATCCGGCATGAGAGCCTCGCCGACCGCAGACCAGGGCACCGCGACGCGGCTGTTGTCGCGCGACGACTACCTGTATCCCGCGCTTTCGAGCCGTC
>DASWDF010000285.1:0-2311 GCA_036395475.1 Casimicrobiaceae bacterium | reverse complement strand
CTGCACACCATGGCGCGCAGCATCGTTGTCAAGGGCGTCGAGTCGCCCGAGCGTTTGCTCGACGAGACCGCCTTGTTCCTGCACCGCGTCGTCACGGAGCTTCCGCCCGAGAAGCAACGCATGCTCGAGCGTCTCACCAGTTCCGACGAGGACTTGGTCGGCCGCACCGTGCTGCTGGTCGACGATGACGCTCGCAACATCTTCGCCCTCTCGAGCGTGCTGGAGCGGCGCGGCATGCGCGTGCTTACCGCCACGAACGGCAGCGAGGCGATCGCACTCGCCGACGCGACGCCCGATCTGGCGATCGTGTTGATGGACATCATGATGCCGGAGATGGATGGATATCAGACCATCCATGCCATCCGACAAAAGCCGAACTTCCGGCGGCTGCCGATCATCGCGCTGACGGCAAAAGCCATGAAGGGGGACCGCGAGAAATGCATGGAGGCGGGGGCCTCGGACTATCTGGCCAAGCCCGTCAATACCGAGCAGCTGCTGTCGGCGCTGCGCATGTGGTTGCACCGCTAACAGCGGAGACGCGCGATGGCCGCGGACGATAAGGTCAACATCCTGCTGGTCGATGACCAGCCGGCAAAGCTTTTGAGCTATGAAGCCATTCTCTCGAAGCTTGATGAGAAGCTGATCAAGGCCGCCTCCGCCAAAGAAGCGCTCGAGCACCTGCTCAAGCACGAGATTGCGGTCATCCTCGTCGACGTATGCATGCCGGAGCTCGACGGCTTCCAGCTGGCGGCGATGATCCGCGAGCACCCGCGCTTTCAGCGCACAGCGATCATCTTCATTTCCGCGATCCATCTGACCGACGTCGATCGCCTGCGCGCCTATGAGATGGGCGCCGTCGATTACGTTCCGGTGCCGGTCATTCCCGAGGTGCTCCGCGCCAAGGTGAAGATTTTCGCGGAACTCTATCGCAAGACGCGACAGCTCGAGCAGCTCAACCGCGAGCTCGAGCGCCGCGTCGCCGAACGAACCGCGGAGTTGGAGGCTTCCACGGCGCGGCTGTTGCAGAGCGAAGAGCGGCGCAGCTTGGCGTTGGCCGCCGGTCAAATGGGGTCCTGGGAGTGGGATCCGGTGAACGGGCGCTTCGTCTGGGACGACGGGCAGTATCGGATTTTCGGCGTCGATGCCGCCACGTTCGATCTCACGGCGGACAACGTCAGGGCGCTGATCCATCCCGAGGACTGGAAACATCTACAGGACGCGATCAAGCCGGCAGCGCCCAACGCGCCCAGCTTTCAAAGCGAGTTCCGCGTGTGCCGCCCGAACGGGGAGCTGCGCTGGTGCATTGGGACGGCGGTAGCGAGCGTCGACGCGACCGACAACGTCGTGCGCATCAGCGGCGTGACCGTCGACATCACCGACCGCAAGGAGGCCGAAGAGCGCCAGGTGCTGCTGGCGCGCGAGGTCGACCATCGCGCGCGCAACGCCCTGGCGTTGGTGCAATCGATCGTGCGTTTGACTCGCGCCGACAACATCAAATCGTATATTGCCGCGGTCGATGGCCGGATCGGAGCGCTGGCGCGCGCGCACACGTTGCTGGCGCAGAGCCGCTGGCAGGGCGCCGACCTCGCGCGCCTCGTCGGCGAGGAGCTCGCTCCGTTTCGCACCGACGGCCCGGACAGGATCACGAGTGCCGGCCCGGACGTCTCGCTGGAACCGCGCACGGCACAGACGCTCGCGCTCGCGCTGCACGAGCTCGCGACCAATGCCGCCAAATACGGCGCGCTATCGGTGCAGTCGGGCCGAGTGGCGGTGAACTGGGAATTGCAGCCGCACGGCCTTCTCCTGCGCTGGACCGAGAGCGGTGGACCGGCCCCACAGCCGCCGGCCGCGCCGGGTTTCGGGATCCGGCTGATCAGTGCGAGCGTCGAGCGGCAGCTCGCGGGCGAGGCCGCCTTCCACTGGCGTCCCGAAGGCTTGCACTGCACGCTGCGCCTGCCAAGCCCCGACCAGATCGAACCGCTGGCGCACCGGCCCAGCACCCATTGGAGGCTCGGGGAGGATCGGTGTGACCTTCCGCTTCGGCTGCAGACCGGCAACCGCGTCCTGCTGGTGGAGGACGAGATTTTGGTCGCGATGATGATGAAGGACATCCTGAGCGAGCTCGGCTTCTCGATTATCGGGCCGTTCAGCCGGCTCGACGAGGCCATGGTCGCCGCCGTGCACGAAGACATCGACGCCGGCATCATCGACGTCAATCTCGGGGGCGAATTCGTCTATCCGGTTGCCGACGTGCTGGCGGCGCGGAAAATTCCGTTCGTCTTCATCACCGGCTACGGCGTCGAAAGCATCG
>DASWDF010000284.1:0-13286 GCA_036395475.1 Casimicrobiaceae bacterium | reverse complement strand
CGCTTCACAGGCCAATGTATGCGATGTCCGATAGCCCGCGCTATCGCCTCTCCGATTTCGATTACGAACTGCCGCCCGAGCTGATCGCGCAGACGCCGGCGGTTTCACGTAGCGCGAGCCGCCTGCTGCACGTCGCCGGCGCGAAGCTCTGCGATCGGACGTTCGCGGAGCTCCCCGAGCTGCTCGCGCCCGGCGACCTGCTCGTCTTCAACGACACCAGGGTCATTCGCTCGCGCCTTCGCGGCCGCAAGGACAGCGGCGGAAGGGTCGAGCTCTTGCTCGAGCGCATCGTCGCCGACGATGAAGCGTGGATGCAGCTCTCTGCCAGCCATCCGCCGAAGGCTGGCGGCAGTGTTGCGCTCGACGGAGGCGCGAGGGCGACGGTCATCGAACGTGAAGGCCGGTTCTTCCGCTTGCGGATCGCCGCCGACATCCCTTTCGCCGCATATCTCGATCGTCACGGCGAGGTTCCGTTGCCGCCGTATATCGCCCGCGCGCCGCAGCCCGAGGACAGCGAGCGCTACCAGACCGTTTACGCGCGGCACCCTGGCGCGGTCGCGGCGCCCACCGCCGGCCTGCATTTCGACGAGCCCATGCTCGAGCGCCTGCGCGAGCGCGGCGTCGCGTTCGCATACGTTACGCTGCACGTCGGCGCGGGCACCTTCCAGCCGGTCGAAGTCGAGGATCTCGCGCTGCATCGCATGCACAGCGAGCGCTTCGATATTCCCGCTGCGACGGTCGCCGCTGTCGCCGCCGCACGCGAAGCGGGACACAGCGTGATCGCGGTCGGGACGACCAGCTTGCGCGCGCTGGAATCGGCAGCGACGCCGGACGGATTGCAGTCGGGCACCGCGGAAACCGAGCTCTTCGTCACCCCCGGCTTCCGCTTTCGCATCGTCGACCGCCTGCTGACCAACTTCCATCTGCCGCGGTCGACGCTCTTGATGCTGGTGTCCGCTTTTGGCGGCTACGTGCCGATTCGCGCCGCCTACGCGCACGCGATCCGCGAGCGCTACCGTTTCTTCAGTTACGGCGACGCGATGTTCGTCGAGCAAGATCCGGCGGCGCGAGCCCGCAGCGTCGCCGGTCGCCCGCACGCGTGAGCGTGGGGATCCTCGCGTGGCAGGCCGCCGCTGCGGCCGACGCTCGATCGAGCACCGGTGTCGGTCCAGGGAGGCCGCACGCCGCGCGCGGATAAATGCGCAGGAGTGGAGGGCCGAATTCATTCCGCCGCTGTGTGACCGCTGCTAAAATCCCCGCGATGGAATTTCAGATTACCGCCCGATGCGGCGCCGCGCGGCGCGGAAGGCTCACGCTGGCCCACGGCACCGTCGAGACGCCGGCCTTCATGCCAGTCGGCACCCACGGCACGGTCAAGGCGATGGCGCCCAACGAACTCGAGGCGCTCGGCGCCGAGATCGTGCTGGGCAACACTTTTCACCTTTGGCTGCGTCCCGGCCTGGAAGTCATCGCCGCTCACGCCGGCCTGCACCGATTCATGGGCTGGCCCCGCCCGATCCTCACCGATTCGGGAGGATTTCAGGTATTCAGCCTCGGTCCCTTGCGCAAGGTGCACGAGGAAGGCGTCACCTTCGCCTCGCCGGTCAACGGCGACCGCCTGCACTTGACGCCGGAGCTGTCGCTGCAGATCCAGCGCAGCCTCGATGCCGACATTGCGATGGTCTTCGACGAGTGCACGCTGTATCCGGGCTCGCGCGACGAGGTGGCCGCGTCGATGCAACTGTCGTTGCGCTGGGCGGCGCGGTCGAAGGCCGCGCACGAAGGCAGCGCCAACGCGTTGTTCGGGATCGTCCAAGGAGGCATGTTCGAAAACCTGCGCGAGGAGTCGCTGGCCGAGCTCCGCCGCATCGGCTTCGACGGCTATGCGATCGGCGGCCTGTCGGTCGGCGAGCCGAAGGAGGAGATGCGGCGCATCGAGGCCCATATCGCGCCGCTCTTGCCCGCCGATCGCCCGCGTTACCTCATGGGCGTCGGCACGCCGGAGGACATCGTCGAGGCTGTCGGCAACGGTATCGACATATTCGACTGCGTGCTGCCCACCCGCAATGCGCGCAACGGCTGGCTGTTCACACGCCACGGGGACATCAAGATCCGCAACGCCCGCCATCGCGCCGACCCGGCTCCGCTCGACGCGACCTGCTCCTGCTACTCCTGCCGCAACTTCAGCCGCTCGTACCTGCATCATCTGCAGCGCGTCAACGAAATTCTCGGTGCGCGGCTCAATACCATCCATAACCTGCACTACTATCTCACGCTCCTCTCGGAACTGCGCCAAGCGATCGCCGCCGGCACATTGCCCGCCTATGTGCAAGCGTTCGAGATCGACCGAAGCCGCGTGCTAGAATAAATGGTTTTCCGCAATCTCGTTCGGGACCACGCCGCGGCGACCGCGAGCTGCCCACCGCAAGGAGGAATCACCCGTGTTCATCAGCCCCGCCTACGCACAGGCTACCGGCTCCGCGCCTTTTGGCACCGACATCATGGCGTTCCTGCCGATGATCGCCATCGTCGTCGTCTTCTATTTCCTCCTCATCCGCCCGCAGCAAAAGCGCGCCAAGGAAACGAAGGCGATGCTCCAGTCGCTGCAGAAGGGAGACGAGGTCGTGACCGCCGGTGGGATTGTCGGCAGAATCGCCAAGCTCTCCGATAGCTATGCCGACGTCGAAATCGCGCCCAACGTCGAGATCACCGTGCAGAGGAGCGCGATTTCGCTGCTGTTGCCGAAGGGAACGATCAAGAGCCTGTAACGGGGCGTTTCGTCCCGGAATGTCATGAATCGCTATCCGCTCTGGAAATATGTCCTCATCGCCGTCGCGCTTCTGATCGGCGTTTTCTATACGCTGCCGAACTTCTTTCCCGAAGTGCCGGCGGTGCAGGTATCAACCAGCAAGTCGAACGTCAAGATCGACGCCGCGACGCTGCAGACCGTCCAGGAAGCGCTCAAGGCGGCCAACGTTCCCTACCGCGGAGAAACGGTCGATGCGACCGGGGTCAAGGTGCGCTTCGCCGATCCCGATACGCAGTTGAAAGCCAAGGACGTGTTGCAGGCCAAGCTGAATCCGGATCCGAACAATCCGAATTACATCGTCGCCTTGAACCTCCTGTCGAGCTCTCCGCGCTGGCTCGCGATAATCGGTGCGCTGCCGATGTATCTCGGACTCGATTTGCGCGGTGGCGTCCATTTTCTGTTGCAGGTCGATATGAAGGCCGCGCTCGACAAGGCTGCCGACCGTTATACGACGGACATCCGTTCGCTGCTGCGGGAGAAAAAGGTGCTCTACGCTGGGATCGCACGCGAAGGTCAGAACGTCGCAGTCCGTTTTCGCGATGCCGGTGAGCGCGCGCGGGCGTTTCAGGAGATCGACAAGGCATTTCCGGATTTGCAGGTCAGGGAGATCGACGCCGGCAGCGAATCCAGGCTGGTCGCGAATCTGAAACCCGAGGCGCAGAAGCGGATCCAGGACGGCGCCGTGCAGCAGAACATCACGATCCTGCGCAACCGCGTCAATGAGCTCGGCGTTGCCGAGCCCATCGTCCAGCAACAGGGGGCCGATCGCGTGGTCGTGCAGCTTCCCGGAGTGCAGGATACCGCGCGGGCCAAGGATATCCTCGGCCGCACCGCGTCGCTCGAGATCCGCATGGTCGACGAGGATTCGACCGCACAGCAGCAGGCGCTCTCCGGGCAGATACCGCTTGGCGACGATCTGCTCGTCGAGCGGTCGGGCCAGCCGGTGCTCGTCAAGCGGCAGGTCGTGCTTACCGGAGACCGCATCAACGATGCGCAACCCGGGTTCGACGGACGGAGCAACGAGCCTGCCGTGCACGTGAATCTCGACGGTACCGGCGCGCGCATCTTCAAGGAAGTAACCCGTGACAACGTCGGCAAGCGCATGGCGATCGTGCTGGTCGAAAAGGGCAAGGCCGAGGTGATCACGGCGCCGGTCATCCGCGAGGAAATCGGCGGCGGCCGGGTGCAGATCAGCGGCCGCATGAGCACGCGCGAGTCGAATGACATCGCACTCCTGATGCGCGCGGGCGCCCTCGCGGCGCCGATGGAGATTGTCGAGGAGCGCACGGTCGGTCCATCGTTGGGCAAGGAGAACATCGAAAAGGGTTTCGATTCGGTGCTCTACGGCTTCGTCGCGCTGTCGATCTTCATCATCGCGTATTACCAGCTGATGGGCGTGATTTCGGTGATCTCGCTGGCCGTGAACCTTCTTCTCCTGATCGCGGTTCTGTCGATGCTGCAGGCGACGCTGACCCTCCCGGGCATCGCCGCGGTAGCGCTCACGCTCGGGATGGCAATCGACGCCAACGTGCTGATCAACGAGCGCATTCGCGAAGAGCTCCGCTGGGGCGATACTCCGCACGCAGCGATCCAGGCGGGGTACGAGCGCGCGTGGAACACGATTCTCGACTCGAACGTGACCACGCTGATCGCCGGATCGCTCTTTTGATCTTCGGTACCGGACCGGTCCGCGGTTTTGCGGTCGTGCATTGTCTGGGGATCATGACGTCGATGTTCAGCGCCGTGTTCGTATCCCGCGGTCTGGTCGCGATCGTCTACGGCGGACGCAAGAAGCTCGAGAAGATATCGATCGGACAGGTGTGGAAGCCGACCGTGAAGGCGGCGTAGCCGCGCAAACGGTCGTCCCGCGCAAGCGGGGATCCAGCGACGTTCATGCGACGGAACAAACCAACGCCGCTGGATCCCGCCCCCGGCTTACGGCCTGCCGGGGCAGGCTTGGCGGGAATGACGGCGAGCAGGTAGAACTGCCGCGACCATAGAGAGTAAACATGGAATTCTTCCGAATCACGCGCGTCATCCCGTTCATGAAGCACGCGCTCGTGTTCAACGTGATCTCGTTGGTCACGTTCGTGCTGGCGGTGCTCTTCCTTTCCACCCGGGGCCTCAATCTCGGCGTCGATTTCCGCGGAGGGACGCTGATCGAGATCGCCTACGGTCACTCGGCGGATATCGGCCACGTGCGTGCGGTCATCGACAAGATGAATCTCAGCGAATTCGCGGTGCAAAGCTTCGGTAGCGCCAACAGCGCGCTAATTCGCCTGCCGCTCAAAGAAGGGTTGTCGACCGCGCAGCTCTCCGAACGCGTGATGACCGCGCTCAAGGCCGACGATCCCAGCGTCACGCAACAGCGCGTCGAATTCGTCGGCCCGCAGGTCGGCAAGGAGCTCTATGAAAACGGGGCGTTGGCTTTGCTGCTGGTCTGCATCGGCATCGTGGCCTACCTCGCCATGCGCTTCGAGTGGCGGTTTGCGGTATCCGCGATCATTGCCAACCTGCACGATGTCATCATCATCCTGGGCTTCTTCGCGCTGTTTCAATGGGAATTTTCGCTTCCCGTGCTCGCGGCGGTGCTCGCAGTCCTCGGCTATTCGGTCAACGAATCAGTGGTGATCGCCGACCGGATCCGTGAGAACTTCCGCAAGATGCGCAAGGCGAGCGTGCCCGAAATCATCAATAGCGCGATTACGAGCACGCTGTCGCGGACGATCATCACCCACGGTTGTACGCTCATGATGGTGTTGTCGATCCTGTTCTTCGGCGGCGAGACCTTGCACTACTTCGCGCTGGCGCTGGCGATCGGCATATGTTTCGGCATCTATTCGTCGGCGCTGGTGATGGCGGCGCTCGTGATGTGGCTGGGCGTGTCGCGCGAAGACATGGTCAGACCGGAAAAGAAAACGGGTGCGGCGGGCGCTGAGAAGATCCTGCCCTAGTGGGGTCAGAGACGACTTTCCGATCGACGCTCGAACGGCGCCGGCGCCATCAAAAGTCGTCTCTGACCCCATCCCACCCATGCTGACGACGCTGATCTACTCGCTGTTCGCGCTGGACCAGACGCTGGCCAACCTGGCCGCACAGCACTTCGCTCTAATGCTCGGGGCGCTATTCATCGTCATCTTCGCCGAGACCGGGCTCGTAATCTTTCCGCTGCTGCCCGGAGACTCGCTGCTGTTCGTTTCCGGCACCGTGGTCGCCGCAACGGATATCAACATTCACCTCCTGGTGGTGACGCTGTTCGTAGCGGCGGTGCTCGGCGACTCGGCCAATTACGCAATCGGGCACTTTATCGGCCCCAAGGCTTTTCACCGCCCGCAGGACACCTGGCTCGGCCGCTGGCTCAAGCCCGAATACCTCGACCGCACGCACCGCTTCTACGAAAAATACGGCGGCTTTACAATTATCATCGGCCGTTTCGTGCCGATCGTGCGCACCTTCGCGCCTTTCCTGGCCGGCGTTGGGGCCATGACTTACCGGAAATTCCTGGCTTACAACGTGATCGGCGCGGCTGCCTGGGTCGGCTCGCTCGCCTATGCCGGCTACCTGTTCGGCAATATTCCCTGGGTCAAGGACAATCTCGCCTGGATCGTCCTCGCGATCGTGATCGTTTCGTTGCTGCCGATGGCCGTGCAGTTCATCAAGGAGCGCTACGCCCGCGCGACCGCCGACGATCGATTGCTCTAGATTCGCTGCGCGAGGTCGGCCGCGTCGCCGATATAGGTTGCGGGCGTCAGCGCCTTGAGCCGCGCTTTTGCATCCGCGGGTATCGCGAGCGCATCGATGAACGCGTGCAGCGACTCCCGGCTGATGCCACTTTTGCCGCGAGTCAACGCCTTGAGTTGCTCGTAGGGTTCCGGCACGCCGAAGCGCCGCATCACCGTCTGGATCGCTTCGCCGAGAACTTCCCAGTTCGCTTCGAGATCGGCCGCAAGCCGCACGGGATCGGCCGCGAGCCTGGAGAGCCCCTGCCGGCACGAGAGGTAGCCCAGCAGCGAGTATCCCAGCGCGACACCGACGTTTCGGAGAACGGTCGAGTCGCTGAGGTCGCGTTGCCAGCGTGACACCGGCAGCTTGTCGGCGAGGTGCCTCAGGAGCGCGTTGGCCAGACCCAGGTTGCCCTCGGAGTTCTCGAAGTCGATTGGATTGACCTTGTGCGGCATCGTGCTCGAGCCGACCTCGCCGTCCTTCGTCTTCTGGCGGAAGTAGCCGAGCGCCACGTAGCCCCAGAGATCGCGGTCGAGATCGAGCACGATCGTATTGATCCGCGCCAGCGCGTCGAACAGCGCGGCGAGTCCGTCGTGCGGCTCGATCTGCGTCGTATAGGCATTGAAGTCGAGGCCGAGCGCGGTCACCACACTGCGGGCGAGCGCCTGCCAGTCGACGTCGGGGTACGCGATGCGGTGCGCATTGTAATTGCCGACGGCGCCGTTGATCTTGCCCGGCAGCATCGCGTCCGCGAACGCCGGCAGCGCGCTTTCCAGCCGCGCGACCACGTTGGCGATCTCCTTTCCGAGCGTCGTCGGCGTCGCCGGCTGGCCATGCGTGCGCCCGAGCATCGGCAAGCCTGCGTGCGCGCGGGCGAGCGCGCGCAGATCTGCGGTCAGCGCGGTGATCGCCGGGGACAACACCGTGCGCCGCGACTCGATCAGCATGAGCCCGTACGCGAGGTTGTTGACGTCCTCGGAAGTACACGCGAAATGGATGAACTCGGCCGCGCGCGCGATCTCCGGCACCGCCGCGAAGCGCTCCTTTAGCCAGTACTCGATCGCCTTGACGTCGTGATTGGTCTTCTGCTCGATCGCCTTGACGCGCTCAGCGTCGGCAACGGAGAAGTCCTTGCAGGCCGCGGCGAGCTGCGCGCGTACAGACGCGGAGAACGGCGGCACTTCTGCGACGCCGCGCTCGTCCGCGAGCGCCTGGAGCCAGGTGAGCTCGACGCGCACCCGATGTCGGATCAGGCCGTACTCGCTGAAGTGCTCCGCGAGCCGGGCCAGCTTGTCGCGGTAGCGCCCGTCCAGCGGACTGAGCGCTGTGAGCGCGGAAAGCGAAAGAGGCGCGTCGGCGTTCGACATGAAGTTGCACGCGGAGCGAGTGGAGTTTAGCACAAGGGAATCGCGCAATCCGCCGTGCGTATCGCCCTGACCGATGCGCGGTTCGGCGCATCGTGCGAGTCGCGCGGCTTGAGGTCCAGGCGGAGACCCGTCGGGGCCGATGCTATAATTTCCATCGCAGCGGTTCCGTCTCGCGCTCTTCCCTTTTTCCTCCACTCATGAAGCTCATCGCCTCGTACACGAGTCCCTACGCCCGCAAAGTGCGCATCGCACTGGCGGAGAAAAAGATCGAATACGACTTCGTCGAAGAATCGCCATGGGTCGCGGACACGACGGTTCCAAACTACAATCCACTCGGCAAGGTCCCCGTGCTGGTTCTCGACGACGGTACCACGCTGTTCGACTCGCGCGTCATCGTCGAATACCTCGACACCGTAAGCCCCGTGTCCCGGCTCATTCCCGAGCCGAACCGGCAACGCATCGTCGTCAAGCGCTGGGAAGCGCTGGGGGACGGCATCTGCGATGCCGCGGTGGCCATCGTGCTCGAGAGCAAGCGCCCGCCGCGCCAGCAAAACAAGGATTGGCTCGACCGGCAGCGGCGCAAGATCGACCTCGGGCTGAAGGAGCTCGGCGACGAGCTTGGCGAAAGGGCGTGGTGCAACGGCGAAGCGTACTCGCTCGCCGACATCGCCACCGGATGCGTGCTCGCGTATCTCGACTTGCGCCACGCAGCCATCGACTGGCGCGCAAGGTATCCGAATCTCGTCAAGCTCGCCGAAAAGCTGGCGAAGCGCCCTTCGTTCGCCGAGACCGTGCCGCCGGCGTCCTGATCCGGCTCGCCGCGATCGCGTAGCTGACTAGGCCTGCGCCGCGCACATGAAAACAGGCCCGCGTGAGACGCGGGCCTGTTTTTGCCGGAAAGCGCGGGCGACGCGCCCGTTCTTGAGGCTCAGGGCAACATGCTGTGGTCGTAGGTGCGGATGTCCCGGTTCTTGGTCTCGGTGAGGAAGATCGCACCGATGACCACCGTCATGATCGCAACGACGATCGGATACCACAGGCCGTAGTAGATATCGCCGGTCGCCGCGACCATCGCCGTCGCGGTCAGCGGCAGCATGCCGCCGAACCAGCCGTTGCCGATGTGGTACGGCAGCGACATCGACGTATAGCGGATCGCGGTCGGGAACAGCTCGACCAGGAACGCCGCGATCGGTCCGTACACCATCGTCACGTAGAGCACCATGATGACCAGGATCAGCTCGGCCATGAACCAGTTGACCTGGGTCTTGTCGGCGCCGCTCTTGTACCCGGTGTCCTTGAGCGTGGCTTCGAGCTTCTTCTGGTCCCAGCCTTCGATCCGGCTCGTGCCGATCGTGGTGACCACCGCCTTGCCGGGCTCCGCCGGTACCGACTTGAACGACAAGCCTTGCTTGGTCAGGAAGTCTTTGACGCGGTCGCAGTCGGAGAACTTGCTCCACGGTCCGACGAAAATGTGGAACTGGCAGTCGGTGGCCGCGACGGTGATCGGTGTCTTCGCCGAGTATTCCTCTAGCGACGGGTTCACGTAATGCGTGAGCCCCTGGAACAGCGGGAAATACGTGACCGCCGCGATCAGGCAGCCCGTCAGAATGATCTTCAGCCGCCCGATCTTGTCGGAGAGCCAGCCGAAGACGACAAAGAACGGCGTTCCTATCAGCAGTGAGACCCCGATCAGCGTGTAAGCCGACACGTAATCCAGCTTCAGCGTGATGGTGAGGAAGAACAGGGCGTAAAACTGCCCCGTGTACCACACGACGCCCTGACCGGCGGTGGCGCCGAGCAGCGCGAGCAGCACGAACTTGTTGTTCGGATACTTGAAGAAGCTGTCGGTGAGGGGCGATTTGGAGCCCTTGCCCTCGGATTTCATCTTCTGGAATATCGGCGACTCGTGCAGCTTGAGCCGGATATACACGGAGAATATGAGCAGGATCAGCGACAGCCAGAACGGGATCCGCCAGCCCCATTCCGCGAAATCCTTGGCGTCCATCCACAGGCGCGCACCGCCGATCACCGCCAGCGCGAGGAAGAAACCCAGCGTCGCGGTGGTCTGGATCCAGCTCGTGTCATAGCCGCGCTTTCCCTGCGGCGCGTGCTCGGCGACATAGGTCGCCGCCCCGCCGTATTCGCCGCCGAGGGCCAGGCCCTGCACCAGCCGCAGCGTCACCAGCAGTACGGGCGCCGCCCAGCCGATGGTCTGGAATGTGGGCAGCAGGCCGACCAGGAACGTGGCGCCGCCCATGAACAGGATCGTGACCAGAAACGTGTATTTGCGTCCCACGAGATCGCCGATCCGGCCGAACACGATGGCACCAAACGGCCGCACCAGGAAGCCGGCGGCATAGGTCGCAAACGCCGAAAGCAGCGCCGCGGTCTCGTTCCCCGGAGGGAAGAACAGCGCCGCGAAGAACGGCGCCAGAGTCGCATAGAGATAGAAGTCGTACCACTCGAATACCGTGCCCAGCGAGGAAGCGAAGATGACCTTCCTCTCTTCCGTGCCGATGCTCTTGATCGATTCTTCGTCAACAAAAAATCCCTGGCCCTTGACTGACATCGTTGCCTCCCTCAGTTCGATACCCAATGGGTGCGTCTAATGAATGCGGCAGTGGCAAAGCTCCAAGTCCCGCAGCCGCCGCGCACACGAGCGCGTCTTCCCAACCCTCCGCGAGCCAATAGTATCGTAGCCCAGCTTACGTGAACCTTACGCCCGCGGACTTTTTCGCCACCCCGGATATTGTGGTCCAATAGGCAGGATGAATTCCGATTACCAAAAAGCCGGTTTGGCAGGTCGCTTTCACGTCGGCTCCGTGTTCTGATCGAGCAAGCCCTTGATCTTGTCCATCAGCTCGCGGGTCGAGAACGGCTTGGTGACGTAGACGTCGGCGCCCGTCGACAGGCCCTTGTTCACTTCCGCGTCGCGTCCCTTCGCGGACAGCATGATGATCTTGATGTCCCGCCAGTCGGCGCGCTCGCGTATGCGCTTGCACACGTCGTAGCCGCTCTTCTGCGGCATCATCACGTCGAGCAGCACGAGGTCGGGATGGGTTGCCTCGACGAGCTTGAGCGCCTCGTCGCCATTGCGCGCAACGTGCACTTCGTATCCATTGCGCTGCAGGAGGAACTCGACTGCCGCGACGACATTCGGTTCGTCGTCGGCGATCAGGATTTTCCTGCTCACGTTCGGGCTCCGATCAGCCGCGATTTCACGGGAACCGCCGCTACAGCATGCTAAGGAGTGCGGGCAGGCACAATGTCGTTGCGCCACCGAGCCAGATCCACGTCGATGCCGCCGCATTGGGATCGCGCTCGACCAGACGCTCGTAGAGCGCCGCAGGCACGCCGCTGACCAGCAGTGTGGCGGTGGCAAGCAGCACCGAGCTCCAGAACACCACCCACTGGACGGTGCGCGGGAAAATCTCAGGAAGCAACACGGCGGTGACCGGGATCGCGAGATTGAGATAGGGCGAAAAAATCCCGTTCACGATGCACAGGCCGAGCACCAGGATAAAGAGGGTATGGCGGTCGAGCATGCTGCGGCTCACTGCGCCATGCGCGGCGTCAGCCCGGCCGCATACAGCGCCATGAAGAACGCGATCCGCGCCATCGCCACCCAGTATGCGGCGATCGGCGGAAGCAATAGGGGCGGCACGATCGACGGCGTGATGTATGCGACCGGCCGCATCAGCCAGTCGGTGAGGCGCCTGAACCAGCGGTAGATGTAGTTCGGCGAATCGGGCGGCAGGAATATCGCGAACACGAACCGTCCGATCAGGGTCCAGAACAATACCGCGAAGGCGTAATTGGTAAAGTGAAAGTACCAGTATGACCACCACATGTCCTGACCCTGCATGGCGCATACGGTACCATGAGAACTCACCGCTCCCAATGACCAGTCCCCGTCGAATCACCCGCGTTTGGCGTGACCTGCGCGAGCGCCTGCGGCCGGAGCCGATTACGACCGCCGACGCGCTGAAGACCTTTCTCGAGGAACGCGCCTCGCTCATCGCCCAGAAGTGCGCGATCGACTACTGCCGCGGGAAGACCGGACTGGCGAGTTTCGCGCTGTTCACCGAAAAGCCGTTCCTCGAGGCGCTCGACGTCTGCCGCTGGGAAACCTTCGTCGCCGTCCTTGGAGACCTGCTGATCATCGCCGAGGGATATCTTCGAGCGCATGCCTTGGTCGAGCAGCGTGCTCCACTCCAGAAGGCTCTCCTCGCCATGTATTCGGCGGCGCTGACCCGGCTGCCCCCGCCGGTGCATCGCCCGGATGGCTGGGGCGACGCCATTGCTGCTTTCACGCTGCGCATGAAGACCATCGGCCTCGGCGAGCCGAAACGCGCGCTGGATGTCGCGGATCACTCGGCCAAGCGTCTCTTCGATACGCTGCCGATCCATGCCAGCATGCGGGCGCTGGATGAGGAAGTGGTATACGGCGCCGTGCGCTTCCGCATGATCGCGGTAAGCCAGGAAATGCAGCGGCGCCTGCGCGCTCCCGATCTGGTCGGACGACTACTCGCCGCTCAGTACGTTACCTTGTAATCTCCGCCGGTCTGCTTATCGGCGATGCACTGGTAGAGCCCCTTCTTGCCGTCGAGCTCGTAGGGAATGTTGACGCGAATGCCGGCATCCCCCGTCGAAGCCTGGATGTTCGACTTCTCCTTGGTGGCGAAAGTCGCCTTGGCGTACTTCGGGTCCTTCTTCGCGCCAGCCAGGCACACGTCGTAGGCAAGCTGCTCGTCCTTGCCCTTGGCGCAACCGGCGAGAGCAAGCGCGAGGCCAAGCGTGCACGCCACGGTAAAGCGTTGAATGGTAATCATGAGCACAGAAGCATCCTTGTAGTGAAAATGAAAGGCCCGCATCGAACGGGCCTTCCTGTCTAAAGCTCAAGACGCGGCTATTCGTGCGTCACCCCCTTGACCCAGGCGAGCTCGCCCTTGGGAACGCGGATCGAATCGACGAAATTCTGCATTTCCTTCGACGGTTCCGCCGTCATCAAGCTCACCGCCCAGGTCACCAAGAACGCCGCCGGCAGGCCGAACAAGGCGCTCGAGATGTTGCGTATGCCGAACCACAGGGGCATCTCGAAATAGCGCGTGCCGACGAGGTAGACCGCGCAGATGCCGAAGCCGACGATCATGCCGGCGATCGCGCCGGCCGCAGTCGTGCGTTTCCACCAGATTCCCATCACGAGCGGCGCGAACAGGCCGGCCGCCGCCAGCGAGAACGCCCAGGCCACCATCTGGATGATGCCCGCGGGCCGCGTGCCGGCGACCGCCGCCGCGACGAGGGCCACGGCGACCAGCAGGACGCGGGCCACGGTCAGGCGCCGCATCGTGGACGCCTTTGGATCGATCATCTTGTAGTAGATATCG
>DASWDF010000283.1:0-29508 GCA_036395475.1 Casimicrobiaceae bacterium | reverse complement strand
AGATCCGTCACACCCGCGTATGGCGCGCCGAGGTGATCCTCGTTGCATCCGTTGAAATATTTCAATCCGAGCTGATTCTCGATCGCGAGCAGCAGCACGCCGGCGCGCGACAGGTGCTTGAGCGCATGCGCAAGGGCGGCTTGCACCGGGTCCTCGCCTTCGACGAACAGGCGCGCGTATTCGAGCACGCCAACCAGCATCACGACGTCGTAATCAACGGGGCCGCGATATCGCGTTAGCTCGTCGCAGATCACCGTGACGTTGGACAGGTCTCGGCATCGTTCGGCCGCGCAGCCGGCGCGCGCGATCGCGCCCTCGAGCGCATGGACAGAAGCGCCCGTCTCGCCGAGGTAGCGCGTGAGCGCGCCGCATCCCGCGCCGACTTCGAGAATCCGCATGCCCGGCGAAAACGACAACGGCCTCAGCAGGTTGGCCCGACTGCCGCTCAGGTGCGCCTCGGACGGCCAGTCGACGATCATCGCGGCGATTTCGGCAGACAGCGTACCGAGATCCGTCGTCGCGGCCAGCTGCTCGCGTAGCCGCGCTTCGAAACGCTCGCCATCGGTATACGAGAGCGAAACGCCGCCGTCCCGTCGCCATATCCGCGCTTGCGGGTCGAATCGGTAGTCGTCTCCAATCGCGGGCACGACGGTCATCTGCCGAGATGGATTGTCGACGCGAGCGGGCATGCGGTTCGGACGGCTGGCCATATCAGGCTGAGATTTCCTCGACGGAAACCGGCTGGATCTCGAGATCGACCAGGCCGAAGACCTTGCGCGTGTTCACCACCTGGATATGAATGGCATCGTAGCGGCGGTCCAACGGGATCACGGCGCCGTCGCTGCCTTCCGCAACGCCGACCGAAAGCAGATAGTCTCCTCCATTGAGCAAGCACTTGAAATCGAAGCGGACTACCGCGACCTCACCCGGAGCGCGCGGGTCGTCGGACGGAATGCGAACCGATTCCCGGCTATTGGCCGCGGCGATCTCGACTCCATCCGGAGTGCGAATCGCGAGCCCGTAGATCGGCCGTGCGATGTCCGCCAGGAATTGGACCTTGACGTGCAGACTCGCACGATCGCCGGTGGTGAGCGCGGTGACCCGCTTCCCTGTTTCGTCGAGCAGCGCGAAATCGACTATGCGGGCGCGTCCATCGCCCCATCGGTGCTCGAGACGGTTGTAGCCGGTGCGGCCTGCGAACCTATCCTCGTTCGGTGCGCCATCATCCGCAAAGGCGCCTTTGGCAACCAAAGGTGCAGGACGTGGAGCTTCGGTCTGCATAGTTACGGCCGCGCCGCCAGGCGTGCCGAACAGCAGCTCGAGATACTGTGCGACGACGGCCTTCGGCTCGCCTGTCATCACGTTGCGGCCGTGCTCGAGCAGCATCGCTCTCGAGCAATGGCGCAAGATCTGATCTACTGAATGCGTGACGAAAAGTATTGTGACGCCGCGCTTCCTGAATTCGTCGAACTTGCGAAAGCACTGCGCCTGGAATTTCGCATCGCCCACAGCCAGCGCCTCATCGACGATCAGCACATCGGGATCGACGTGGATCGCCACCGAAAAAGCGAGCCGCGCGTACATGCCGCTCGAATATGTCTTCACCGGACGGTCGATGAATTCGCCGATATCGGCAAAGCGCAGGATGTCATCCATGCGAGCGGCGACTTCGGATGCCTTCATTCCGTACACGGACGTGGCGAGCTCCACGTTTTCACGGCCCGTAAATTCCGGATTGAAACCCGCTCCCAGCTCGAGTATGGCGGCGACGCGGCCGTCGAGCTCGACACGGCCACGTGTCGGCCGCACCGTTCCCGCCACAATCTGAAGCAACGTCGACTTGCCCGACCCGTTGCGCCCAAGGATACCCAGCGTCTCGCCCGCCGCAACAGTGACCGACACGTCACGCAATGCCCAGAACTCGGTATAGAACTGCTTGCGCCCGCGTAGCAGCGATTGCAGCAGTCTGTGCTGCGGCTTCTGATAGACCTGGTAGCTCTTGCTGAGGCCCTCGACACGCACGCGGGCGGCCTTACATGACATCTGCGAATCCCTTGCGCGACCGATCGAACCAATAGAGACCCGCCCACGCAACGACGACGCTCGCCACCGCATAGATCGCGAGGCCGCCCCAATCTGGCAACGCGCCCGCGATCACGACGGCACGAAACTGCTCGATGATGAACGTGAGAAAATTCGCCTTGACTAGGCCTCGGTAGGCTTCAGGCACTGCGCTCAGCGGATAGAAGATCGGACTCACAAACATCAGCAATGTGATGATCAAGCCCACTGTCTGACCGATATCGCGCAGATAGACGCCGATCGCCGACACGAACCAGCAAACGCCAAGCGTCACGAGAACCAGCGGTGCGATGACGATCGGAGCGAGCAACAGCGTCGCGTGGAGTTGAGCCGCGCCGAACGCGAGAAACGCGACCAGGACGGCGAAGCTGACCGCCATCTGGAACAAAGCCGCGATGACCGTCGGCCATACAAGCGTCGCCAGCGGAAACACGACTCTCTTGACATAGTTGGCGTTGCTCAGCACGAGTCCCGGCGCGCGCGCAACGCACTCGGCAAAAAATCCGTGGACGATCATACCGCAGAAGACGATCGCCGCGAATTCGGGCGTCGTTTCGGTTCCGGACGTCCACCGCAGCTTCAGCACCGTGCCAAAAACGAATGTGTACGTGGCCAGAAGAACGAGCGGATTCAACAGCGACCACAGGATGCCCAGCATCGATCCACGGTACCGAGCGGCGATTTCGCGTTTTGCGAGCTGCGTTACGAGCCGCCCGTTATCCGACAACATCGTTATCGGAGTCAATATATGGACGGCGTTTTCGCTCACTCGATGGGGCTCCCCGGGAGCGAAAGATGATACCAGAGAGCCAGGATGACGAACGTCCAAGCTGCTGCGCCAGCGAACATGCTATGCGTGCTATCCACAGCGCCTCGACTGCGGATAAGGACGTCGACGCCGCGCGATCCCGGCAGCGAGGTAAAATTGCCGTCGCGTCACGGTGCTGGTAGACCGTGCGCATGCAGGGTTCGCGTCGACTCTTCATAAACATCACACTTCCTGCACCATGCTCAACAAGGTCCGCGCAGATCCGGCCAACCTACGGATCGTCATCTTGTCTGCGCCCAAGACAGGCAATACGTGGCTACGCTGGCTCCTTCATTACGCGTACTCGCTGCCTTTCGTCGAATTGCCGCGCGTATGGAATGACGATTGCGCCACCACGCTGCCGTCCTCCTTCGTGACGCACCAGCACCTGCCGCCGACGAAGCCGCTCGTGCGGTGGTTGGTGGAGAATCAGGTCGTCGTGCTTACGACGGTACGCCATCCCGGCGATACCTTTGTCTCGCTTTTCCATTACGTGAAGTGGAACGACGACGGCAGCGACCCGAGCATCGCACCGCTCAAACGCGACGGCGATCGGCCCGGAAAGCATTCGCTGCGTTACGTCCAGTATTCCTTCACGCAGGTGTACGCGATATCTCTCTCTTGGGCGCGACTCGGCTCGCATGTCGTGAAATACGAGGATCTTTTGGCGAACCCGGTGTCGACGTTGCGCGATTTGACACGCAAGATCGCCCCGATCGACGAGCACAAGGTCCGCGCGGCGTCACTGCTGTGCAAGCCGGAGCAACTGACGCGCCCCGGTCTCGTCGACTCGCGTCATCTGCGCACGATGTCGAGCCGCGCTTGGGCGCGCGAGTTGCCACATGAAATCGTGACGGCAATGTGTCAAATGCAGCCGTATGCTGCGGCGTGCAAGACATACGCATACGACTGGTCTGCGTCAGCGACCGAACCCGCAGCCTTCGATTACGAACATATCGACCCATTCGGCGGCAAGCTCGCGTTCGACAACGGCGAGCCGATCGGGCCGTCTCTTCCAAGGATCTACCTGTACGACGCGGCGGATGGCGCGGAACGTTGGCCCGATCCGACTCGCACGCACGGCGACAGCTTTTGGAACTGGCTGTCGGCGCCCGCTGCAGTCGCCAGCATGAACGCCGATTTTCCGCCCGGCACTCTGACGAATGCGATGATGGCCGTTTACAAGATGCGGCCGGATGTACAAATCGCCTTCCCGGATCCTGCCGCGGCGAATCGTTCGGACTTCGTCGAGTGGTTTCTCGGCCAGGCTCAAAGCGAGTTCGAGCTGCCGTGGGGTCTCATCGACCCGGTACAGGCCGCTTATGCGCAGTACCTGGAGCGTCTGGTCGTGAGCGCTGCGGCATCGCCATTGGGGCGCATAGTGCGCGTCGCAATTGTCGATGCGCAAGGAGCGCCGTGCGACACATTCCAGTGCGGTGATACGGTACGAATCGACGTCGAGTTCGAACTCGACGAGCCCGTCGACCGTCCGGTCATCGGCTATGCGTTGCGCGCCACAGACGGCGCAGTGCTATTCGGAACGAACACCACGCAGGCGGGCTCCCCGCTCGGTCGCCTCGATGCGGGATCGCACGTTTTCCGAATCGTTTCGGAACTTGCCGTGCCACCGCAGCAGTGCTTTGTCGCAGTCGAAGTGGCCTGCTTCGATCGCCAGGGCGGTGTTCTCCCCATCCATCGGCTCTACGATTTCGATCGGTTGACCATCAAGGGAAGCGCTTCGTTCGGATCCGCATGGTGTGCCACCAGCATGAACCTGCTAGAGCCGCCGCAGGAATCGGTGGCCGAACCGGCGGCAGTCGATTCCATCCGGCGACCTGCACGCTGATTCGATCGAGGCCGTCGCGCTCGCGCAGCATCACATGAGATCCAGCGCCTACGACGAGCCGGGCCGCGCCCGGGATAACGATGTTCTTAGGCATCTTGGCCAGGCGTGCGAAGCTCGCCCGTGGATGGCTGCGCGAGGGCGCCCAAGGCGATCGCGATCGCCGCGCCGAGCGCTGCGCCGCCGGCGATCAGACTCCCGGGATCGGGTATCCGACCCAACAGCGGGCCCACGATCCAGACAACACCGACATAGGCAGTCTGAAGCGCGATCAGCGCGTACCTGATCCACGGCGGCAATAACAGCAGTGCACCAGCAGCCGCGCAATAGAGCAGCAGCAGCGCGAGGTGGCTCTGCGTGAGCTGCAGGTGGACGCTCCAGGTGACAAGCGCATTGATCAGGATGCCAGCGATACCAGCAAGCGCGAGCGCAACCGTCGTTCGGACGACATCAGCGCTTTCGCGATGGCGACGCGCGATCGCGAGCAACGCGGCGAGCACAAACGCCAACAGCCACAATCGAAGCGCCGGAAAAACGAACAGGAAGTCGCTGATACGCAGCGCGCCAAGAGCGTCCGACGGTCGGCTTGTCATGAACGCAGCCGGTTGAGGCATTGCGAACCCTGCTAACGTCAACAGCGCGAACATCCGCGTCGCGGCCCACTGCGATAGCGTCAGACCCGCATACCGTGCGGCAACGGCGTCGCGCAGGGATCGCGTCGGGAAATCGAAGTCGAACGTCCCGGCAAGCGCGAACTTAGTCAACGCATTCCCGGGCTGCCCGGCGGCTGCCTGCCACGCCGACCATGGCAACCAGATCAACAGCGCTACGACGGCGCACGCCGCGAGCTCGGGTATTCGCCATCGTCCCGTCGCAACGTAATAGAGCACGGGAAGCGCGAGCAGACCGAACGCCACGCTGGCGTGGGCAAGCAGCGCATAACCCATCAGGAGCCCGGCGAGACCGCACGACCAAGCGCGCTGCCCGATTCCTCGGTCCGCGGGAAGCCACAAAATGAGTGAAGCCCCCGCCAGAGCAAGTCCCGCGGAAAGTAGCTTCGGCCACGCATAAATCGTATTGAACAAGAACAGCGGCGCGCTAAGAACCAGCAGAGCCGCGATCGCAAACTCGCGTCGGCTCGACGCAGCTCGGAACGCCCGTTGCGCGAAGACGTAGGCGAGCACGAGTGCCGATGACTGAATGATGATGGCGGCCGCCGTGTACAAGCGCGCGAGCGTCGACGGTGCACGATATCCCGGAACGACAGTCTCCCAGAACGGACGGAGCACGAGAAGAAGCCCCGCCTGCAGGGGCGGACGATCGGCGACGTTCCAGCCGCCGCCGAGGATCGAGTTGACGGCCTTGTGACGATAGATCCCCTCGGCGACCATCGCCGGAAGCAAGTGATCGGATGACCACTCTGCAGGCCGGAACCGATACGCCGGATCCCACTGCTCGACGCCGATATCTGCGGCGACCAGGAACAAGTACAACGCCAAGGAAAGCGCATACCAACTGCCGAGACACTGCAATGTCGGCCGCGGAATGCGAGCCTTTGCGCTCAACAGGCCCAGCGCGAGCACGAGACTGCCGAACACTGCGTAGAGTCCGAAGCTGCGCCCACCGATCGACGCAACGAAGAACGCGAGGTAGCCGACGGTCGCAACGCCGATCAGCGCCATTGGCGTGCGCTGGTCCAGGTGCGCGCCGAGCCGATCCGCAACCAATCGCAAGGCGACGAACAACACGGCGAGCGGCGCAAAAGCGACGAAATGGTGGAACGCGTGTGCGGGTGCGCGCCTTAACCAGTCGTCGACGGTCGAAGCGGAATGCGGCGTTCCGATACCGACGTACGACGTCGAGGATTCGCTTCTTGCCACGACGCGAATCGCGCCGGCGCACCAGCCGGCGGGCAATACGACGAGTCGTTGTATCCAATCTTCATGCGAATCGCCGGATACGAGCGACCTGCGCTCGCCGTTGTCCATGCATACGACCGAGACATCTATTCCTGGCGCTGTCGGATAGCCGACCAGCGGTACCCAGAACGGGCCCACTGGCGTAAAGGCTGGCGAGGCCACGTAACCTGGCCCGGCTCCTGTTTCCGGCCGCCACGAACGGAAGAATACCGCCTCGCCCGACTTGGCTATCTCGGGGGCGACTTCATGTCTGCTCGGACGAGAATTCTGAACGAACGCGCCCCTGACCTCCCATCCATCGATCGCGACCAGCGGCTGCGGTTTCGGCGCCGGGAGAAAGAAGGCGACAGCTCCGACGCCGACAAAGCATGCCCAAAGAACGATTGCCGCCCGGAGCACGCGCATGCGCGACGCGGAGCTCACGCGGATCACCCACCGCCGATAATTCGAATCGATGTCAGGGCGAGTCCGAGGCGGCGGGGGTCGGTAGCGCTAGCGGGACGTGCATCGGGAATGAGCACGACAAGCGTGTCCGAGTCGCCATCGTTCGGAAAGCTTGCGCGCACCGTCGTTGCGCCTTCGAACGGGCCTCGTTGGAACACGACCTCGCGGATGACGCCGCCAATCGACAGTCTGACCGGCCGCCCGATGTTGCCGCCATACGCGCCACCGGAAAGCTCGACCGATACATTACGCGGGAGCGGGCGAACAAATCGCAGCACTACCACATCGCCGTCGGTCCAGCGTCCCCAGCTTTCCTGCTGGGAAAGACCGTATACCGCAGCGAGCCACATGGGCGACCCGCGGCGCGACAGCACCATCCCCTCGGCAAGCGTTGCTTGATAACGTGGCGCGAGGACATCGGCCTGCGTTGCTTTCCCAGCCGAGCCTGCATGCACTTCCAGGGTGGCGGGATCCTGCGCCTTGCAGGCGGCCAACAAACCGATCAACGCACTGGCGATGGCGAGAGTCCGCTGAGATGACACGCGGTTGCGAATCCTAAGGCAATATTCGGTCTGAGCGTCCGCCGAGCCCATCGCCGATCACTTCGACGCATGAATGATGGCATCGCAGCGGCCGCTCATTATGCAACAAGCCGGCGCGAGGCGGGCTTTGCCGCATAGCTACTTGATAATGACCGATACACGGTGAAGACACGATAGTCTGTGCCAGCGATTGCCAACTGAGCGAGGGAAACCATGATCCGAGGCCTTCATGCAATGTTCTACTCGTCGCAGGCAACCGAGCTGCGCGCGTTCTTGCGCGACAAGCTCGGATTGAAATCGACCGACGTCGGCGGCGGCTGGCTGATCTTCGACGCACCCGAAGCCGATATCGGCGTGCATCCGACCGAGGAGTCCGACCTGCCTTCCGGAACGGCCGACATCTCGTTCTACTGCGACGACATCGCGCAGACGGTCCGCGAGCTTCGTGCCCGCGGCGTCGAGTTCACGCAAGAGCCGGAAGACCACGGTTACGGGCTCGTGACGTATTTCAATGTTCCGGGCGGCTTCAAGGTCCAGCTTTACCAGCCGCATTACCGCAAGTGACCGCGCGAGGGACGGCGCGACGTCGTCCGGCATCGTTGTCGATCGACGGCGCCGGTCGTGTCAATCCGGCGCGCTGGGTGCCCTCCCCCAATTGCGACGCACGGCCGCCGGGCGCCGACGTCACGCTGCTCGTCGTGCACGGCATTTCGCTTCCGCCCGGCGAGTTCGGCGGCGACTCCATCGAGCGGCTGTTCACGAATCGTCTCGACCCGACTGCGCATCCGTATTTCGCGACGATCGCGACGTTGCGCGTGTCGTCGCATTTCCTGATCCGCCGCGACGGTGAGCTCGTGCAGTTCGTCGGCTGCGATGAGCGCGCCTGGCACGCCGGCGTGTCGTCGTGGCGCGGGCGCGAGCGTTGCAACGACTTCTCGATCGGCATCGAGCTCGAGGGGACCGACGACACGCCGTACGAGCCCGCTCAGTACGCGAAGCTCGCGCAGCTCGCGAAAGCGCTCGTCCCGCGGTATCCGATCGTCGACGTCGCGGGTCACAGCGACATCGCGCCCGGCCGCAAGACGGACCCCGGACATGCTTTCGACTGGGGCCGCCTCGCCAAGCTGACGGGGCCGGGTCTTCGAGTCGCAAACGCCTGAGCGGCCTCGCAGCCGCTCGTCGCTCGAAATTGCCTGCCGTAGGGTGACCCGGGCAGGCAGCGGTCGGCAGGGTATAATCATTGGTTTAGCCCAACCGGTCCGTAATGCAGTTTTTCGCCGACTACTTTCCGCTCGTCCTCTTCTTCGTCGCCTTCAAGCTGCAGGGGATCTACGTCGCAACGGCCGTCGCGATCGCCGCGTCGGTGGCGCAGATCGCCTGGTTCCACTGGAAACGCGGCAAAGTCGCGGTGGTCCACTGGCTGTCGTTCGCGATCATCGCGGTGTTCGGCGGTGCGACACTGCTGCTGCAGGACGAGACGTTCATCAAATGGAAGCCGACGGTGCTTTACGCGATGTTCGGCGTGATCCTCGCCGGCGGGCGCCTCGCGTTCGGCCGCAACCTGCTTTCGCACCTGCTGCACGGCATCGAGTTGCCCGACGCTGTTTGGGCGCGGCTCACGTGGGCGTGGATCGCATTCTTCGCGGCGATGGCGGCGGCCAACTGGTACGTCGCGTTCCATTTCACGACCGACACCTGGGTGAACTTCAAGGTCTGGGGCGGCATCGGGCTCTTCGTCGTGTTCGCGCTGCTGCAAGGCGTGTGGCTCGCGCGCCATCTGCCCGAAGAACCGGTACGCGAAAAGACATCGCCATGACCGCCGTTGCTGCTTCCACTGTCCCGCAGACGCTGCGTGCGCGGCTCGCGAGTCTCGCGCCCACGGTGCTCGAGATCACCGATGACAGCGCCCTGCACGTCGGTCACGAAGGCGCGGCCGGCGGCGGCGGACACTTTTCGCTGTTGATCGTGTCCGAAGCATTTTCCGGCCTGCCGCGGCTCGCGCGGCACCAACGGGTCCTGCGCGAAGTCGCCGATCTCGTGCCGCACCCGATACACGCGCTGTCGATCCGAGCGCTGACTCCGGAAGAATTCCCATCCTTAACCCAACCGTAAAGGACTCACCACGATGCTTCAACGCACCCTGATCGCTCTGGCTGCTGCTGCGCTCGCCGTTTTGCCGGCGTCCGCAGCGTTCGCCCAGGAGGCACCCGCGAAAGACAAGGCGCCTGCAAAGGCGGCCGCGCCGGCCAAGGCGGCAGCAGCAGCGACCGGCAAAGATCTGTATCCGAAGGCGTACTTCGACCTGCTTCTGAAAGAGCGCCTCTCGCAAGGTCAGCCCGACACTCCCGAAGTGCGCAACGCGATCCGCGACGAGCTCAACACGCGCGAGCTCCTCGTCCGCGAAGCGAAGAAGAAGGGCATGGACAAGGATCCGGACGTCAAGGCGCAGATGGACCTGACCGCGCAGACCACGCTCGTGCGTGCGTACGTCTCCGATTGGATGAAGGCGAATCCGGTTCCCGACGCGACGTTGCGCAAGGAATACGACTCCATCAAGAACCAGATCGGCGATCGGGAATACAAGGTCCGCCACATCCTGGTCGAAAAGGAAGACGAGGCGAAGGAGATCATCGCGTCGTTGCAGAAGGGCGAGAAGTTCGAAAAGCTCGCGGAGCGCTCGAAGGACCCGGGCTCGAAGGTGAATGGCGGCGATCTTGACTGGAACGCACCGGCGAACTTCGTCAAGCCGTTCTCGGACGCGATGGTGAAGCTCGAAAAAGGCAAGTTCACGTCGCAGCCGGTGCAGACGCAATTCGGCTGGCACGTGATCAGGCTCGACGACGTGCGCGACGCCAAGGTGCCGAGCTTCGACGAAGTCAAGCCGCAGCTCGCGCAGCGGATGCAGGGTCAGGTGCTCGACAACTACTTCAAGGATCTGCGCAACAAGGCGGGACTCTGATCGCGTCGGCGCGATAAGCGGCGCACGAATCGGGCAGGCGGCAGCGCCTGCCCTTTTCGTTTGGGCCGCCTGCGTCGCCCGCGCGCGACATCGGCGGCGCACGCGTTCGATGCTATGCTTCACGCCGCGCGGCGGGCCGACGCGGCACGACAAGGCAAGCGCCCATCAGCGGCGCACTGCCCACCGTTGGACGAGGAGGATCCATGGCGTTTATCCGCCATCCGAAAGATTTCTTCGCCGGCCTGCTGTTCATCGCAATCGGCGTCGCGGCGATCGCCATCGCGTCGAACTATCCGCTCGGGAGCGCCGCACGGATGGGTCCCGGCTACTTTCCCCGCATTCTCGGTATCCTGTTAATAGCGCTCGGCGCGGTTCTCGCGCTGCGCGCGCTGCGGCTGCAGGGCTCGCCGCTGCCACGCTGGCCGTGGCGGCCGACGGTCGTCGTGCTCGCGAGCGTCGTGTTGTTCGGCGCGATCGTCAATGCGGTCGGCGTTGCGATTTCGACCGTCGTGCTGATCATCACGGCGAGCGCGGCAAGCCACGAGTTCCGGCCGAAGGAGTCGCTGATCGCGGGTGTCCTGCTCGCAGCTCTCGCCGTCGGCGTGTTCGTGATCGGACTCAAGCTGCAGCTGCCGATCTGGCCGTGGTCGAGCTGACGACCGAGCGATGGAGCTTTTCTCGCACCTCGCGCTCGGATTCTCCGTCGCGCTCACGCCGGTCAACGCACTGTACGCGTTGGTCGGCGTGCTGCTCGGCACGCTGATCGGCGTGCTGCCGGGCATCGGTCCCGTCGCGACGATCGCGATGCTGCTGCCGACGACGTACGCGCTGCAACCGGTGTCGGCGCTGATCATGCTCGCGGGCATCTATTACGGCGCGCAGTACGGCGGATCGACGACGTCGATCCTGATCAATATGCCCGGCGAATCGTCATCGGTGGTCACGTGCCTCGACGGCCACCAGATGGCGCGCAAGGGCCAGGCCGGCGCGGCGCTCGCCGTCGCGGCGCTCGGCTCGTTCTTTGCGGGTACCGTGGCGACGGTGCTCGTCGCCGCGGTTTCGGTTCCACTGTCGGAGCTCGCGCTGAAGTTCGGGCCCGCGGAGTACTTCTCGCTGATGGTGCTCGGCCTGCTCGGCGCCGTTGTGCTGGCGCACGGATCGCTGGTGAAGGCAATCGCGATGATCATCCTCGGCCTGCTGCTCGGCATCGTCGGCACCGACGTCAACTCGGGCGCCGCCCGCTTTGCGTTCGGCATTCCGGAGCTCACCGACGGCATCGGCGTCGTCGTCGTCGCGATGGGGCTGTTCGGGTTCGCCGAGATCATCACCAATCTCGAGTCGACCGAAAAGCGCGAGATCGTCGCGACCAAGGTGAAGGGCCTGTGGCTCACGAAGGAACAGTTCAGGCAGGCGTGGCCTGCGGTGTTGCGCGGGACGGGGCTCGGCTCGGTCCTTGGTGTGCTGCCCGGCGGGGGCGCGATGCTGTCGTCGTTCGCCTCCTACACCCTCGAGAAGAAGATCGCGAAGGATCCGAGCCAGTTTGGCAAAGGCGCGATCCAGGGCGTCGCCGGGCCGGAATCGGCAAACAACGCCGGTGCGCAGACGTCGTTCATCCCGCTGCTCACACTCGGCATTCCGGAGAATGCGGTGATGGCGCTGATGGTCGGCGCGATGACGATCCACAACATCCAGCCCGGCCCGCAGGTGATGACGAGCAACCCCGGCCTGTTCTGGGGACTCATTGCGTCGATGTGGGTGGGCAACCTGATGCTGGTCGTGCTGAACCTGCCGCTGATCGGCATGTGGGTGAAGCTCTTGCAGGTGCCGTACCGGCTGCTCTACCCGGCGATCCTGCTGTTCTGCGCGATCGGCGTCTACAGCGTCAACAACACGAGCTTCGACGTGCAGATGACCGCGTTCTTCGGTCTGCTCGGCGTCGTGTTCGCGAAGCTCGAATGCGAGCCCGCTCCGCTGCTGCTCGGCTTCGTGCTTGGGCCGCTCATGGAAGAGAACCTGCGCCGCGCGCTGCTGCTGTCGCGCGGCGATCCGACCGTCTTCGTCACGCGCCCGCTTTCGGCGGCTATGCTCGGGGCGGCCGCGTGCCTGCTGCTGCTGATCGTCATCCCGAACTTCCGCAAGAAGCGCGAGGAAGCATTCCACGAGGAGATTGCGTAATCGTGTTCGACTGGAGCAATCCGTACCCGTCGCGCCGCCAACCGATTTTCGCACGCAACGCCGTTGCCACGTCGCAGCCGCTCGCGACACAGGCGGGGATCGCGATGCTGCAGCGGGGCGGCAACGCCATCGACGCAGCACTCGCCACTGCCATTACGCTCACCGTCGTCGAGCCGTGCAGCAATGGCGTGGGCAGCGATCTCTTCGCCATCGTCTGGGACACGAAATCGCTGGTCGGTCTGAACGCGAGCGGCCGCGCACCCGTGGCCGCATCGGCGGACCGCTACGCGGGGCTCGCCGCAATCCCGCAACGCGGCTGGGAGAGCGTCACGATTCCCGGCGCCGTTTCGGGATGGGTTGCGTTGTCGCAGCGTTTCGGCGCGCTGCCGTTCGCCGATCTGTTCGCGCCGGCGATCCGCTACGCGCGCGACGGATTCGCGGTGACGCCGGTGATCGCGCAGAAATGGGCGCTCGCCGTCGACGTGCTGCCGCACGATCTCGGCTTCGCCGAGCACTTCATGCCCGCGGGACGTGCGCCGCGCATCGGCGAGCGTTTCGCCAACCCGAAGCTCGCTGCAACGCTCGAGACGATCGCGCAGACGCATGGCCATGCCTTCTATCGAGGCGAGCTCGCGAGCGCCATGGTCGCGCACGCAAACGCACATGGCGCGGTTCATGCGCTTTCCGACTTCGCCGAGCACACGATCGATTGGGTCGATACGCTCGCGCTCGACTATCGCGGCTTCGGCGTGCATGAGATCCCGCCGAACGGGCAAGGCATCGCCGCGCTGATCGCGCTCGGCATTCTGCAGCACTTCGATCTCGCGTCGCTCGCGCCGGACTCGGTGGACAGCCAGCACGTGCAGATCGAGGCGATTAAGCTCGCGTTCGCGGATGTCTACCGTTACGTGAGCGACTCGCAGACGATGGAGTTTCCGGCCGAGCGGCTGCTCGATCGCCATTACCTCGCGCAGCGCGCTCGGCTCATCGATCGCAAGCGCGCGCAGCACTTCGGACCGGGCGAGCCGCCGCGCGGCGGCACCGTCTATATCTGCGCAGCCGATTCGCGCGGCATGATCGTGTCGCTGATCCAGTCGAACTACATGGGATTCGGATCGGGCGTCGTCGTGCCCGGCACCGGTATCAGCCTGCAGAATCGCGGCGCGGGCTTCTCGCTAGCCCGCGATCATCCGAACGTCATCGCCGGCGGCAAGCGGCCGTTCCACACGATCATTCCGGGCTTTCTCATGCGAGACGGCGCGCCGCTCGGCGCGTTCGGTGTGATGGGCGGCCCGATCCAGCCGCCCGGGCACGTGCAAACGCTCGTGCGGATGATCGATTACGACATGAATCCGCAAGCTGCACTGGACGCTCCGCGCTGGAAGATCGGCACCGGCATCGCGATCGACCTCGAGCCCTCGGCATCTCCCGAATTGCGCGCGGGGCTCGCCTCGCTCGGCCACGACGTGACCGCGCTCGAGGACTCGTACATGGACTTCGGCGCGGGGCAGATCGTGCTGCGCGCCGACGACGGCTACGTCGCCGCGTCCGATCCGCGTCGCGACGGCCAAGCGGCCGGATTCTAGCCCGACGCCGTTTTCAGTCGTTCGGAAAATCGCGCGACGTCGATCACCATCCGTTCGTGGGTGCCGACGCCGATTTCCGTCGTGCCTTCGGTCGCTCGTATCTTGAACTCGATGCGTCGTCCATCGACCTTCGTCACCTCGGCCTCGGCCGTGACGTGTCGCCCCACCGCCGTCGCCGCCAGATGTGCGACGTCGACGCGCGTGCCGAGCGCGCTTTCGCCGGGGTCGAGATAGGGTTTGAGTGCATTAAGCGCGGCGTTCTCCATCGCCATGATCATGACCGGCGTCGCGAGAACAGGCGGCAGCAATGCATCCTTGAAACGGTTCGCGAGCTGGTCGGGCGCGACGACGAGACTGTAAGAACCGCGCACCCCGGTCGGTATTGGCCGCATGTATGTTCCTTCCTGCCGGCGCCGATCGATTCCCTATTCACCAAGCGACGCCGCACGGGTTTCAGCGGATCGCGACGACGAAGCCGACTCAGTCCAGCATGCGCTTGAGCAGGTAAGCGGTCACGGGCTTGGAGTAGCCCTTGAGCGTCAACGGGCCGATCGATTCCGCCTCGGCCCGCTCGTCGAGCGCCGCCCACGCGCGGCGGTCGATCAGGATCTGGCCGTTGTGCGCTTCGCTGCAAAGCCGTGCGGCAAGGTTCACGACACCACCGACCGCCGTGTAATCCCATCGTCCTTCGAAGCCGAATGCGCCCAGCGTCGCGAAGCCCTGCGCGATGCCGATTCCGAGGTCGAGGTCGTAGCCGAGCTTCGACCAGCGCGGCTTGATCCGCTGCAGACTCTCCTGCATCGCGAGCGCCATTCTCGCGGCGCGCAATCCCGGCTCCGCAATGGGAAACGGGTCGTTGAGGAAGATCAGGATGCCGTCGCCCGCGAAACGATCGATCGTCGCTTGATGTTCGGTGACGACGGCGCCCATCGCTGAGTGATAGTCGTGCAACACGGCTTGCACCTCTTCCGGCTCGGCCGAGTCGGTGAAGGCCGTGAATCCCCGCAAGTCCGCGAACACGTACGAAATCTCCCTGCGATGCGGCGCCAGGATCGAGTGCTCGCCGCTGGACACAATCGCATCCACGACCGCGGGCGAGAAGAAGCGCTTGAGCTCACCGAGCCGCTGCAGTTGCGCGACCTGGGTCTGCACGCGCTGCTCGAGCTCGGCATTCAGCTCGCGCAGCGACGACGCCTGGCGCGCGACTTCGTCCTGCAGCGCCTTGATGCGCAGCAGCGATCGCACGCGCGCGAAGAGCTCGGCCTGGTTGATCGGCTTGGACAGGAAATCGTCGGCGCCGGCCTCGATGCCGTGAACGCGCTCGTTTTGCGGATCGAGCGACGTCACCAGCACAACGGGCAGCAGCGCCGTCGCCGGCGCGGATCGGATCGCGCGGCATACGTCGTATCCCGACATTCCTGGCATCATGACGTCGAGGAGCACCAGATCCGGCTGCTCGGACGCCACTTTGACGAGACCTTCCTCGCCGTTGCTCGCAGTTGCCACGGCGAAGCCCTTCGCCGCGAGCAGATCGCCGATCAGCTTGACGTTATGCGGCGTATCATCGACGACGAGTACTTTGGCCGTCATTCGCGCGTCCTTTCGAGCACGCTTCGAACGGTGTCGAGAAAGCCTCGCAAATTGATCGGCTTCGCGACGTAGCCGTCGAATCCGGCGTCGGTGATCTGCTTGAGGTCGTGCTGCATCACAGATGCCGTCACGGCGATTACCGGAATGTCCGCCGTCGTCGCATCCGCGCGCAGCCGCGCAATTGCCTCGATGCCGCTGATTCCGGGTAGCTGAATGTCCATCAGGACCAGATCGGGCACACGTTCGCGCGCGAGCGCGATGCCGGCCTCTGCCGTTCCCGCTTCCAGCGTCGCGTAACCCTTGACCTGCAACACGTCGCGCACGAGCTTCAGGTTCTTCTCGTTGTCCTCGATGATCAGGATCGTCGTCATGTCCGGCTCGGTAACGTGAACGTAAACACGGATCCCGCGCCAAGCGCGCTTTCGACCCAGATTCGTCCGCCGTGAAGCTCGATGAACTTGCGTGTAAGCGCGAGGCCCAGGCCCGTGCCCTCCTGCTTGCGCGTGTAGTCATCGCCGACCTGGCGGAATTCCTCGAACACGGCGGCCTGATCTTCGGGCGCGATTCCGATTCCGGTGTCGCGCACGGCGACGACAGCGTCGGTTCCGTCGAGCTTCGCGCTCACATCGACGCGCCCGCCGTCAGGTGTGAACTTGACCGCGTTCGACAGCAGATTGAGGAGTATCTGCTTGACCTTGCGCTCGTCACCGGTCCACAGACCGAGGATCGGGTCGATCTCGAGCCCGAGCGTGATGCCGTGTTGCAGCGCGCGCTCGCGAACGAGCGTCATTGCGGTGGTTATCACCGACGGAAGGTCGAACTGTGACAGGTCGAGCTCCATGCGACCGGCCTCGACCTTGGACAGATCGAGAATGTCGTTGATCAGCGCGAGCAGGTGCGTTCCCGACGAATGGATATCTTTGAGGTAGTCGTCCTGCTTGTCGTTCAAGTCTCCGAACAGCCGCTCGATCAGGACTTCGGAGAATCCGATGATCGCATTGAGCGGCGTGCGCAGCTCGTGCGACATGTTGGCGAGGAAATCGGACTTGTGCTTGTTCGCGATCTCGAGCTGCTGGCTCTTTTCCTGGATCTCCCGGAACAGCCTCACGTTCTCGATCGCGATCACCGCCTGGTCGGCGAATGTCGCGACAAGCCGAATGTCGCGGTCGGAGAACGGTCGCACTTCCTTGCGCCACATCACGACCACACCGATGGGTTCGCCTTGCCGCAACATCGGAACGCCGAAAATGCTGCGAAAGCCGAACAAATTCTGTGCTTCCTTCCACGTGTATGACGGATCGGTCTGGGCATCGGCCAGATGCACGATCTGCCCGGTCATTGCCGTCCGGCCGACGACCGTGCCGGGCCCTGCCTGCACCGGGTGAGCGCGCATGAATTCGAGCTGGTCGGGTAGCGCCCCGTGGTGCACGGCGATGTGGTAACTATCGCCCTCGCGAAGATAGACGATGCCCTTCTCGGCCTTGCAGAGCCGCGTCGCATTCTCGATCAGCGTTTCGAGCACCGGTGTCAATTCGAACGTCGTGCGGCTGATCGTTTTTAGCACCTCGGCAGTCGCAGTCTGTTGGCTGAGCGCTTCGTTGGTCTCGTTGAACAAGCGCGCATTCTGGATCGCGATTACCGCCTGGTCGGCGAAGGTCTTCAGCAGCGCGATGTCCTTGTCGGAGAACGGGCCGACGTAATCGCGGCCGACGAAGATGGCGCCAATGCTCTTGCCCTCCCCAAGCATCGGCGCAAAGATGACGCCTTTGACACCGATAGCCTTGCACGCGCGGCGCGTCCTTTCGGACACGCCTTCGCCATGCTCGACATCGGGGAAGTGCACGATGCTGCGGTGGAGGATGGCGGCACCGCTGCCCGTTAGCTCATCAATGGGCGCTGGCCAGATCTTTTCGAGCTCGTCCCGCCCCGGGCCGTGATATGCGCCGAGGCGAATCAGCCCGTCTTCGCCGACGAGGTTGATGCCGATCGTTCGACCAGCGAACAGTCGCTCACAGCTTTCCAGGATCTTGTCGAAGACCGGCGCCGTGTCGGCAATCGAGTTGCTGATGGTCGCAAGGACTTCGCCCGAAGCGCGCTGTTGGTCGAGCGCCTCCTTGGTCTCGTTGAACAGTCGCGAATTCTGGATCGCGATGACCGCCTGGTCGGCGAAGGTTTTCAGCAGCGCGATTTCCTTCTCGGAGAAGGGGCCCACGTAATCGCGCGCGACCCAGATCACGCCAAGGCCCTTCCCCTCCCACAGCATCGGAGCGTAGATCGCGGCCTTCATCCCCGTCGCCCTACCGCCCAAGCGCGCGCCCTCCGGCACGTCCGGCTGTTCGATATCCGGAAAGTGCTGCACGGTGCGTGTCTGGATCGCCCTACCCGTCGCGGTCGTGTCGTCCGCGCGCACAGTCGACATGAGTTGCTCGAATGCGTCCCGCTTCGGGCCGTGATACGCGCCCAGATGCAGCGTACCGTCGTCTCCGACGAGATTGATTCCGACATGCTTTCCCGCAAATAGCCGCTCGCAGCTTTGCACGATCTTGTCGAACACCGGCTTGGTGTCGGCGATCGAGCTGCTGATTGCCGACAGGATCTCCCCTGACGCGCGCTGCTGGTCGAGCGCCTCCTTGGTCTCGTTGAACAGTCGGATGTTCTCCAGGGCGATCGCCGCTTGATCGCCGAAGGTCTGCAATAACGCGACTTCCCGCTCAGTGAACGACCTCACTTCGCGCCTTCGCAGCAGGATCGTGCCGAAGGGTTTCCCCTCGCGGAACAGTGGCGTAACGATCACCGTACGATGCCCGACACGCTGCGCAATCTCGTAGCTAAGCGGATATTCGGCACGTTCGTCCAGCATGTCGCGTACCTCGATCGTCCGCCGTTCAAGCAGTGCGCGGCCCGACACCGATTCGCGGTTGATCGGCAAGGCGTCGATGGAGCTCACAGGATCGGGCGACGGGCCCTTCGATGCAAGATGGCGCAGCATGTCGCCGTCGGTGAGGTACATCGATGCGGCCGAGGCGTCACACAGCCGCGCGGCGCGCTCGGCGATCGCGTCGAGCACCGGTTGAACATCGGTCGGCGACCCCGAGATCACGCGCAAGATCTCCGCGATCGCGGTCTGCTGCTCGAGCGCTTCCTTGGTCGCGTTGAACAGGCGCACGTTTTCGATCGCGATCGCCGCCTGGTCGGCGAAAGTCTTCACCAGCGCGATCTGCTTGTCGGTGAACGCGCGCGCTTCCATCCGCCACAACGCTATGGCGCCGATTGCGCGGTCCTCGCGCATCAGCGGCACCGAAAGGATCGCGTGGTGACCGATGCGCTTTTGCAGTTCGCGCGCAACCGGGAACTCCTCCTCCGGCGCCTGCGCCAGGTCCGCCATGTGAATCGATTCGCGATCGATCACCGCACGGCCGGTGGCCGAGCCGCGCGTCAATGGCATGAATTCACCTTCCTCCAGGCTCGGCGTGCTGCCGAAGCTTGCCGCGCATCGAAGGGCGTCATGTTCGACCAACACGATGGTCGACTCGGCCGCATCGCAAAGCTTCAATGCGCGCTCGGCGACTGCTTGGAGCATTGGCCGTACGTCGCCGGGCGAGCCCGAGATCACGCGCAGCACCTCGCTGATGGCCGTCTGCTGCTCCAGCGCCTCCTTGGTCTCGTTGAAGAGCCGGACATTGTCGATGGCGATCACCGCCTGGTCGGCAAAGGTCTTGAGCAGGTCGACCTGTTTCTCGGGAAAGTTTCCCGCCGCCTCGCGCGCGACGGTGATTGAGCCGATGATTTCTCCCTTGCGTAGCATCGGCACGCCCATGATGCTGCGGAAGCCTACTTTTTGTGCAAGATGCTTGCGCCCGTACGCGGCGTCCGCAAATACGTCAGGTAGCTGCAACGGCGTTCGACCGCGAATGACGTGGGCCGAAAGTGCGGCGGCGTCCGGGGCGAGCGGATACGACGCGCGTATCGCCTCGACGCCCTCAGGAGACACGCCATGGACTGCCACCAGATGAATCGACTCTCCATCGAACTTGGTCACGATGCCGATCTTGGCGTTGCAAAGGACCGCCGCCCGCTCGGCGATGGAATCGAAGACCGGCTGCGTGTCGGTGGGTGAGCCGGAAATCACACGGAGGATTTCGCCGGTTGCAGTCTGACGGTCGAGTGCTTCCTTCGTTTCGTTGAACAGGCGGACGTTCTCGATTGCGATCGCCGCCTGGTCAGCGAAGGTTTTGACCAGCGCGATCTGCTTGGCGGTGAACGCGCGCGCTTCCATGCGCCAGAGCGTGATTGCGCCGATCGCATGATCCTCGCGCATCAGCGGCACCGAGAGGATTGCGTGCGAGCCGGTGCGCTTCTGCAGTTCGCGCCCGAGCGGGAACTCGTCCTCCGGCGCCGCTGCGAGGTCCTCCACGTGAATCACCGTGCGATCGACGACCGCGCGACCGCTGGCCGAGCCGCGCGTGAGCGGCACGAGCTCACCCTCCTGCATCGCCGACATGTCGCCGAATCCGGCTGCGTACCGAAGGGTGTCCCCCTCGGCCAGAAAGATCCCGGACTCCGCGGCGCCGCACAGGTTCAATGCACGCTCGGCGACGGCATTCAACATCGGCCGAACGTCGCCCGGCGAGCTCGAGATGACACGCAGGATCTCGCTGATCGCCGTTTGCTGCTCGAGCGCCTCCCTGGTCTCGTTGAACAGCCGCACGTTGTCGATCGCGATTGCGGCTTGGCGGGCGAACGTCTGCAACAGCGCGACCTGATCCGGCGAGAACAGGCCGGGTTCCTGCCGGAAGAGGAAGATCGCGCCGTACGCGCCGCCCTCGCGCATGAGCGGCACGGCGAGCGCAGCTCGGATGCCCATTCTCTCCGCGTTCTCGCGCGCATCCGGGAACTCGCCATCGACCACGGGCACGATGTCCGCGTAGTGGACGGTCTCGCGATCGAGCACGGCACGACCGGTAATGGACGACCGTTTCAACGGCACCGGCACAGTCTCCATTCGTATATGTTCGGCCGAATACTGCGCGACCGCACCGAGCATGTCGCGATCGACGAGCAGGATGCGCGCGAATGGCGCATCGCACAGGTGTGCCGCACGTTCGGCGACCGCATCCATCACCGGCTGAACATCCGTAGGTGAGCTTGAGATCACGCGCAGTATTTCGCTGATCGCCGTCTGCTGCTCGAGCGAATTCTTGAGCTCGCGCGTGCGCTCCTCGACCTTGCGCTCGAGGCCCGCGTACGATTCGCGCAGCTGACCCGACATGCGGTTGAAGTGGTCGGCAAGGGCCTCGAGCTCGTCGCCGGTACGAACGACAATCTTCTGCTCCAGCTCGCCGGCGCCGATGCGCTGCGCGCCTTCGGAAAGGATTCGTATCGGGCGTACCATGCCGCGTGCAAGCGCGAGCGCGGCCAGCGCCGAAATGACGAGGCCCGCGAGCAACAGCAATCCCGTCCTGACGATCGATGCGTTCAGCCGTTCGTACACTTCGGCCACCGGCTGCTCGACGAACACTTTCCAATCGAGCGGCTCGATCGCGGCGACCGACGTCAACACCTCCGTTCCGCCGAGATTGCTCGACAGCATGGCCGGCTCGGAGGAAACGGGGGTGGCAAGAGCCGTCTTCACGTGTGCGAGATCGGACAGGTTGGTCTTGCGCAGCACGAGACCGATGTCAGGATCGGCGACGAGAAAGCCCTTGCTGTCGACCACGTACGCCTTGCCTTTGTCGCCGATCTTGATGCGCGACACGACGTCCCAGATGAACTTCAGGTTCACGTCGGCCACGGTGACCGGACCGGCATCGCCGCCCGAGCGCAGCGAGATCGTCATGTACGGCTCGGTCTCCTTGCGGAAATAGACCGGCCCGTACCACGGTTGGCCGCGGCGAGCGTTGCGAAACGCCGGCTCGCCCGAGCGGTCCTTTCCCGAGCCGATCACGTCCATGCCGAGCCGCGATACAGCGATCAGCTCGTGACCCGAAGCGTCCAGTTGCGCGATGTCCGTCACTTCGGGCGCCTGCCGCAGCAGCTTGAGGAATTCGAGGCGCCGCAGCTCCGTGGCACTCGCGTCGAGTTGCGGCAGCGCCGCGTATGCGAGCTGTTGCGAGATCTGCCGGATGTACTGCTCGATGCGCGAAGCGGCCCCGATCGCCTTCTCGTGCTGCACGCTCGCAAGCGCCGCCTTGTTTTCCTGATACGAGAAGTACACGCTGATCGCGCCCGATGCGAGCAACGACAGTGTCACGAGCGACAGAATCAGCAGCAGGTACTTGCGGAAGAGCCGGCCGCGGTGCGCATCGTGCAGCGACCATGCGCGTGTCTCGTCGACAGCGGGCGTTGGCTCTGCTGTGACGGGAAGCACCTGCGGGGCGCGCGCGTCCATTGGCCTATGCCGGTACGCTCGATGGAATCATTGAATCACCCGGTCGGCGCGGACGAGAAACTCAGGAGCTAGCGTCAGGCCGAACGCGCGCGCCGCCTTGGCATTGACCACGAGCTCGTAGCGCGTGGGCTGATAGATCGGCAGCTCGCCCGGTTTCGCGCCCTTCAGGATCCGGTCGACATAGCCGGCGGCGCGGCGGAAGTTGTCCACGATATCCGTTTGGTAACTCAGGATCGCACCTTGCTCTGCCGTTCCGGGCCAATAGTGGACGACCGCGATTCGCAGCGCCGACGCTCGTTCAATGATCTCGTCGGCCATCGCCGTCAGAACCGTATCGCCGCCGACGAGCAGCGCGTCGGGCGGCGATTTGGCGAGTGCATCGATGGCGAGCGCGAGCGAGGCTCGGTCGGTGGCCTGGACGCGCGTAATCGTAATCCCGAGCGGAGCAGCCGTCGACCTCACACGCGCTTCGATCTTGGCGGTTGCGGGGAACTGAGGGTTGACGAGCAATGCAACGCGCGAGACGTTGGGCAACGCCGCCTTGATCAACTCCAGGCGCTTGCTGGCCGTTTCGTCGGCGAGATCCGACACCCCGGTTACGTTGCCGCCCGGATGCGCCAGGCTCTTCACGATGCCGGCATCCACGAGATCGCTCGAGGTCGCGACGACGATCGGGATGCTGGACGTGGCGTTGTGCGCAAGGCGCGCGCCGGTAAGACCCGCGACGACAAGCACGCTTGGACGCTCGGTGACGCTTTCGCGCGTCAGCTGCGCCAAACGGGCTGCGTCTCCGTCGGCATACCGAGCGCCGAAACGAAACGTCGTGCCTTCGACCTGACCCGCCTGGCGCATCCCATCGAGGAAGCTCTCCCTGAACGGGCGCGTGCCCTCCTCGCTGCCGCTGCTGACCATGACGACCTGCGACAGTGACGCACGCTGAGCGGCGACGAATGGCGATACGGCCATCGCGAACAGGATGACGATGCGGGAAGCGCCGGCGATCATTGAATGACCTCGTCCGCGCGCAGCAAGAGCGATTGCGGGATCGCGAGCCCGAGCCCCTTCGCGGTCTTGAGGTTGACAACGAGGTAGTACCTTGTCGGCTGCTCCACCGGTAGATCACCGGGCTTCGCCCCTTTGAGGATTCTGTCGACGTAGATCGCCGCCCGACTGAACATGTCGTCGAACGTCGGGCCGTATGCCATCAACCCTCCGTCCCGGACCAACACGCCGCTCTCATACATGGCGGGCATGCGATGTGTCGTAGCAAACTCGAGGATCCGCTTGCGATTGAGGTTGGTGAGCGCGTCCGACACCAGAAAAAACGCGTCGGGGCGTTCCCGAGTCATCGCGGAAAGGGCCTCGTCAATATCATCGGGTTCGCGCACGCCTAACGCCTGGACCGTTACACGCAAGACGCGCGCGGCTTTCTCGATCTCTCCGTAGCGTAGCGTCATCGCGTGATCATTGGCGTTCCAGAGTACGGCGATACGCGCCGCACTCGGCACCGCCTCCTTCAGTATCCCGAGCCGTTTGGCACTCAACTCAGTGGCCGGATCCGTGATTCCGGTGATGTTTCCCCCCGGCCGGGCGAGGCTCGTGACCAAGCCGATGCCCAGCGCATCGCCCGGCGCGACGACCACGATCGGGATGGTCGAAGTCGCTCCCTTGGCAGCCTCGGCGGACGGCCCGCCCATCGTCAGAAGCAGATCGACTTCGAGGCGCGCAAGCTCAGCGGCAAACGCAGGCAGGCGCTCGAGCTTTGCTTCAGCCCACCGGCCCGTGTAAGTCACGTTCTTGTCGACTACGTAGCCAAGCTGCTGAAGCGCCTGTCGTAGCGCGGCGGGTGGAGCGCCATCCGGTGGGCGCGCGCCGCCCGACAGAAATCCGATACGCCAGACCTTGGGCGGCTTTTGCGCGCGGCTGGCGAATGACGCCGTCAGCAAGCAGCCTCCGACGGCGCGCATGAATCTCCGCCGCTCGATCACTGAATCACCCGATCGGCGCGCAGCAACAACGACTGCGGGATCGTGAGACCGATCGCCTTCGCGGTCTTCAGATTGACGATCAGCAGGAATGTCTTCGGTTGGCCAATCGGCAGCTCTGCGGGGCTTGCGCCCTTGAAAATCCGATCCACGTAGTTGGCGCCTTCGCGCCGCACTTCGTCCAAATCCGCCGAGTACGTCAGCAGCTCCTGCCCGTTGCCGCGAACATCGTGGACAGCCGGCAAGCGATAACGAACCGTCAATTCGGCGATCTTGTCGCGATGCAGATTGAGATGCGGATTACCCCAGACGAGTAATCCCTGCTCACCCTCTTTCGCCATCCCCTCGAAAAGCCGGTCGAGATCTTCGTCGGTCCTGAACTGCACGTAACGAACGCGAATGCCCAGTGTCGTCGCGGCGCGATCGGTAGCGCCGCGGTAAAGCTCGTATCCGGGACCCTCGAACGGGACACCGCGCAGCACGGCGACCCGGCGAAGATCGGGAACGACCTCCTGCAGCAACTGCAGACGCTTGCCCATGGTTTCCGGCGAATAGAGCTGCATACCGGTCAGATTGCCTCCCGGTCTCGCAAGGTTCTGCACCGACTTTTCGGCTTCGAGTTGTCCGGCCGCGAGAGCGACTATGGGAATCCTCGTGGTCTTTTCAAGAAGCACTTCCGCCAGGCCCGCGCTGCCAACGGCGATCACGTCGGGGCGCAAGCGGACCAGTTCCTCGGCGAGCGCGGTAAGCCGCTGCGGATTTCCATCAGCAAAACGAGATTCGACGATCAGATTACGGCCCTCGGCATATCCCAGGGATCGCAGATTTTCAAGCAGTGTCCCCAGGTAACCCGTCCGCTCGGCGGATTCCGATCCTTGGCCAAGGTATCCGAGTCGATACATCTTTTGGGCGCCTTGCGACAGCGCAGGCAGCGGCCATACGAGCAGGACGCCGGCGCACGCGACGACGAAGCGACGGCGCGCCATCACGGGATCACCTCGTCCGCACGCAACAGCAGCGACTGCGGGATCGTGATGCCGAGCGCAACGGCGACGACGAACCTGCGCCGGTGCATTACTCGATGCGCTCGTCCGCGCGCAGCATCAACGACTGCGGGATACCGAGCTCTATGTGAGCCCCGCGCGTTTCCAAGTCGGCCTCTGTTCTCCACGCGACAAGTCTGCGCGGTCGTCGAGCCTTCATCCAATGACCCGGTCCGCGCGGGCGAGCAGCTGCGGCGGCATCACGATGCCCACTTTGCGCGCGCTTTCGAGATTGATCACCAGCTCGATCTTGGTCGGTTGCTGGACGGGCAAGTCGGCGGGCGGCGTTCCCTTGAGCACCGCATCGACGTATTTCGCCACGCCCTTGTAGTATTCGCGAAAGCTGAAGCCGTAGCTCATCAGCCCGCCGGCATCCGGGAATTCGCTGAAGCCGTAGATCGCCGGCAACCGGTTGAGCTGCGCGAGCGGCACCAGGCGCGCCGCCTGGCCCGCGAGGAATGCGTCGGTCCTCACGATCAGTGCATCCGCGCTCTGCTTTCGCATGGCGGCGAGCGCTCCATCGAGGTCTTCGGCCACCTTCGCGCCGAACGACATGACGTTGACGCCGGTCGTTTCCGACGCTTGCTTGAACTTGACCCAGAAGTACGGATCGGCGACGTCCTCGGTGTTGCGCAGAACGGCAATATTCCGCGACTGGGGAACCGCCAGACGGATCAACTCCAACCATTTCGGAATCAGCTCTTCGAACAGCGTCGACGTGCCGGTGACGTTCGCGCCGGGCCGCGCGAGGCTCGCGACGAGTCCGGCGGAAACCGGATCGCCGTCGACGGACATCACCACCGGAATGGCGCGCGTCGCCTGCTTGGCGGCACGCGTCGACGGAATGCAGGTCGTGACGATCGCCGCCGGGTTTTCTTTGACGAGCGTTGCGGCGAGCTTCGGGAACTCGTAGGCCGCGCTTCCAGCCCAGCGCACGTCGATCGTGATGTTCTTGCCGTCGACGTAGCCGTACTCGCGCAATGCATCCTTGAGCGCACCGAGAAACGCGGCGTTCGTTTCCGGCTTCCCCACCGAGAGATACCCGATATGCGGAATCGATGACGCGCCCTGCGCAAAACTCGCGAGCGGCCTGGCGGCTAGTGTCGCCGCCGTCAGGAGAACGAGCCGTCGTCGCGTGACCATCACATCAGGAGTGCCCGCGCCAAACCCAGCGTCTTAGCGGTGCCGACGTTGATCACGAGATCAGGGTTGCCCATCTGCTCGATCGGAAGGTCCGCCGGCTTTGCGCCTTTGAGGATCCTGTTGACATAGTGAGCGGTGCGCCGCCGCTGCGCTGGAAGGCTCGTCCCGATCGACAGCAGACCCCCCCCTGCACGTACTCCCTCACCGCCGCTACTGTCGGCAACCGTAGCTTCAACGCGAAATCGGTGATCGCCTTGGTGTGCGTGAGCGTCACGCTGTCCCAGCACAACGCGAGCGCGTCGGGCGGCTCTTTCGCGATCTTGGTTAATGCGCTGTCCAACGTTTTCGCGTCGCTCACATCGAAGGCGTTCACCTGCAATCCCATCGCCAGAGCCGCCGCCTTGATCTCCTCCACGCATGACTCGTTGCCCGAATTGGCCCGATTCCACAACACCGCCATGCGAACAATCTTCGGCGCGATCACGCGCAGGACCGACAGTCGCTTCTGCCACAGCTCCGCGCCGTCAATGGCAATCCCGGTCAGGTTGCCTTCCGGTCGTCCGAGACTCGTCACGAGCCCGCCTTTCACCGGATCCACGGCGAACTCTATTGCAACGATCGGAATCGCCTTCGTCGCCTGCTTGGCCGCGAACGCCGCCGGCTCCCCCGACGTGACAATAACGTCGACGGGCGAGCGCACTAAGTCCGCCGCCTTCGCTGCTAGTTCGTCTGCTCTGCCGGTATTGGTACTTGATGGTGACATTCTTGCCTACGACGTAACCCGCTTCGCGCAGAGCCTGCTGAAAATCGCCATCGTCAAGATGGGCCGTCGAGGGAGCGCTCCCGTAACCGAGGCACCCGACGCGGTGCACCTTGGCGGCGGGCCGCGCGAGCCCCTCCGAGGGCGTACCGGAAACGCCCAGCGCTATCGCGACGATCCATACCGCTGAACTACGATGCAACGAGCGCTCCCTTGACCCTGGGGATGGATTGCTCATTCCCTCGCCGGCACACGTGCCGAGCTGGTCGATGACTCCGGCCGTCGCTCGGGCTCGCCCTCAAGCATAGCTCACTGCGACGCCGGTTGTTTCCGCGACCCGTTCAGCTTCATGTCGAGATACTCGCTGCGCTCGACCTCGTGCAGCTGCAACGCATAGCGCTCGGTCGAATCGAACCAATGCTCGAGCCGTTGCGTGAATCTTTGTTCCGACGCGAGCGAAGCCGTGCTGACGCACGCATCGACAGCCAGGAAATAGCGCATCGCATTGCGCTCGAGCGCTCCGCGCACGTCGCCGACGTGCACCGGCGTTCCATCCGGACGCCGGTCGACGACCGTAAATCCGACCTTCTCCGCGCCAAGCGTGGTCATGTACGTGCGCAACGCCATGGCAGCCACGGCGCCGTACGCGTAGGAATAGGACAGGTTCACGAACGTTCGGGCGCTATCGACGCCCGCCGCCTTGAGCTCAATTCGGTAGTTGCGCGTTCCGAACGGACCGGAAGCGGCCGTCAATTCGATGTGCAGATACTCGGGTGTCCGTTCGACGATTGCGAACTTGAAGTCGACGCGATGCGCGCCCTCTACCGACGTGCCGCGCTTGCGACCGATATAGGCGACGAGAGCGCCTTCGCGCGTGTTCGATGACGCGTCGCAGCTCTTGACGTTCAGGTGAAGGATCAGGATGTCGCACCACTGCGCCGGTCCGCGCACTGCCTGCTCGAATTGCGCGAAGGGATAGTCGACAAGCGCGTCGATGTCGCCTTGTACCGCGCCGGGGCTTTGCCGCGACTCCAGATACAGCGGCCGCTTGAACCCGTTGTCGGCGAGCTGGTCGCGCCGGCTCGCATAGCGCGCGCGCAAAGCGTCGGGCCCCGTGACATCGGCGGCATCGACCGCAGACACCGTGAGTAGCGGGAACAAGACTGCGACCAGCGCGGGCCGCAACATCCGCACGGCAGGCACCTGCCAGTCGATCCTGCTTCGCCATGCGCTCGCCGCTCGCATGCGCTGAGGATACGCGCGCGAGGCAGCACTGTCCTCACCCACGCCGGTAGGGTTTTTGCGCTCACCTAGCCGACCGGCCCGGCCGGCGCGAGCTCCTTGTGCATATGCCCAGTCAAGTCGGCAATGGTAACCTTGCGCCCGCGACCGACGCCCCGCACCGCGGGACCTGCGCTGCGCGACCCGACATCGGACCTGCTCGTGAAGCTCCTTGCGACCGCATTGGTCATCCTCGCGTTCGGCGTGTTCGTGTGGGCGACCGACAAGATCACGTTCGAGGGCGAACGTACCGTGTACACCGTCACGTGCGATCACGGGACTTGGGAGCGCAGCCGCTGCGCGAGCAGACTCGCCGCAAGCGACCGCTACACGTTCCGGGCGAGCCGGTCGCGACAGGAAGTGCTGTACTGGGTCGTCGGTTCGAAGCAGCCGTCGGGCAAGTACACCGATTGCCAGGTTGCCAATCGCGGCAACTGGACGTGCAACGTGCGCGTCGACCAGCCGATGACCATCACGTATGAAATGAAGAACGACCATCCCGTGCACGGAGCCGAAGGGCTCGCATTGCCTTTTCACGCGGTGCCCAAATGGAAATGGTGGGCCATCCGCTACGGCATCGGACGTTATTCCGACGCGGGGCTCTGATGCGCGCGCTGCTGTTTGCGGTCGCGATCATCGCTGCCGGCGCTTTGGTGCTTCTGCTGCCGCTACCGTGGCCCGAATCGCTCGTCGGCGGGCATATAGTCAACGCGGTCGACATCGCAGCGCCGCCTGATCGCGTGTTCGCGTATGTCGCCACGCCGGCAAACTGGCCGCGCTGGCATCCGGCCTCGCGCGCGGTTCGCGGTGTCGTCGATCGCACGCCCGCAGTAGGCGAGACGGTGATCGAGACATACGAAATCGCCGGACGCGGCGGCGATGCGACGTGGACGACGCGCGAGCTCGATCCGCCGCGACGCTGGGCGTTCGAGGCGACGTCCGAAGGCGGCGGTGGCGCGC
>DASWDF010000282.1:0-16427 GCA_036395475.1 Casimicrobiaceae bacterium | reverse complement strand
GAGCATCGACAATGCTACCGACGTATTGCCTGCCGCAAGCTGGTCTCGCGCGTCCGCAATGATCTGCCGCAGGCGCTGCTCGAACGCCTCCGCCCGTTCCAGCTCCGCTACGAGCTCCGCGAGCTCGCGCGCATCTGTCTGAGAAGTTTCCATAAGAGGGAAATGGGGTGGCTGATGGGATTCGAACCCACGACAACCGGAATCACAATCCGGGACTCTACCAGCTGAGCTACAGCCACCGTTGTTGCCGCCTGCCGCGTCGCGTCGCGTCGTAACGTGGCGCGCCCGACAGGACTCGAACCTGTTACCGCCGGCTTAGAAGGCCGGTGCTCTATCCCAATGAGCTACGGGCGCCCTGTGCATCGAAAAATCGCAACCTGAAGCCGACCCGCTTATCTGGTCGGGGTGGAGAGATTTGAACTCCCGACATCTTGCTCCCAAAGCAAGCGCGCTACCGGGCTGCGCTACACCCCGAGGAACGAGATTATGCCACCGCGGACGCGGCTCGGGCAAACCGGACGCGGCTCGCGAACGGTCGCGCGCCGACGCTGTCTTTATATTGCCCCTTCGAACGGCCCGCGGTCGGCATGAGCCTCGCTAAAACCAAGAAAGGAATCCCATGAGCACGACCCGCGATGTCGCAGTACTGGTTGGCAGCCTGCGCAAGGAATCGTTCAACCGCAAGATGGCCAATGCGCTGGCCGCGATGGCCCCCGCACCGCTCAAGCTCGAGATCGTCGAGATCAGGCAGTTGCCGCTCTACAACCAGGACGACGATGCCAATCCGCCTGCGGCATCCGCGGCGTTCAAGCAGCGCGTGCAGAAGGCCGACGCAGTTCTGTTCGTAACGCCCGAATACAACCGTTCGATGCCGGGTGTGCTCAAGAACGCCATCGACATCGCCTCCCGGCCGTACGGCAAAAGCGCGTGGAACGGCAAGCCCGGCGCGGTGATCAGCGTCTCTCCGGGCGCGGTCGGCGGCTTCGGCGCCAATCATCACCTGCGCCAGTCGCTGGTCTTCCTGAACGTTCCCGCCTTGCAGCAGCCGGAAGCCTACATCGCCAATGCGGCGAAGCTCTTCGATGAAAGCGGGAAACTGACCAACGATTCGACGCGCGACTTCCTGCTGAAATTCCTGCAGGCGTTCGCGCAGTGGATCGAGCGAATTATCGGCAAGTAGCTCGGGCGCTGCGAGGGCCGGTGGCCTGGTCAGCGCCGCGTCAGGACGTCGCCGCAGCGGGCGTCAGAAAGATATCTTGCCGGCGAGGATGTCCCGGAACATCGCCCAATCGCCGATGAAGCTGTAGACCGGATGGCTGAACGTGGCGGGCCGGTTGTGCTCGAAAAAGAAATGACCGATCCAGGCGCAGCCGTAACCGCATACCGGCGCAGCGACGAGCCACCACGCGTTGCCGGTGATCACGGCGGCGACGATGGCTGCCAGCACCAGCACCGAGCCCGCGAAATGAAGGCGCCGGCACGCGCGATTCCCGTGCTCGGAGAGGTAGAACGGATAAAACTCGGCAAAGGATGCATAGCGTCGCGGCATATTCGAGTCCTCGCCACCGTAGCCCGGGCTGAGCGCAGCGATGCCCGGGAAAGCGTCGAATCCGTCCGCGGTCGCGGGCATCGCGCTTCGCGCTCAGCCCGGGCTACGCGACCTCGCCTCGTGATTCACGCTTCCGGCTTGAGCTGCGGGAACAGAATCACGTCGCGGATCGAAGGGCTGTCGGTCAGCAGCATCACCAGGCGATCAATGCCGATGCCCTCTCCCGCAGCCGGTGGCATGCCGTGCTCCAGTGCGCGAATGTAATCCGCGTCGTAATGCATCGCCTCGGCGTCGCCAGCCTCCTTCGCCCGCGCCTGTTCCAGGAAGCGCGCCGCCTGATCCTCGGGGTCGTTCAGCTCGGAGAAGCCATTGGCGATCTCGCGGCCGGTGATAAAAAGCTCGAAGCGGTCGGTCACCGCGGGGTCGGCGTCGCTCGCGCGCGCCAGTGGCGATACGTCGGTCGGAAATGCGACGATATACGTCGGCTGGACGAGTTTTTCCTCGGTCGTCGCCTCGAAGAGCTTGAGCAGGAGCACGCCGATTCCGTCCGTCGGGAAGACCTCGACGTCGAACGGCGCCAGCGCGACCTTCAAGTATTCACGCTTCGACAGCTCGTGCAGCGGATAGCATGGGTTGTGCTTTGCGACTGCCTCGGCCATGGTGAGCCGGTCGAAGCGAGCGCCGAAATCGATCGACACATCCTGATATTCGATGGTCGTCTTGCCAAGGACCTTCATCGCCACCTCGCGCAGCAACTCCTCGGTAAGGTCCATCAGGTAGCGGTAATCCCGATACGCCTCGTAGAACTCGAGCATCGTGAACTCGGGGTTGTGCCGCGTGGAGATGCCCTCGTTGCGGAAGCTGCGGTTGATCTCGAAGACCTTTTCCAGGCCGCCAACGACCAGTCGCTTGAGATAGAGCTCGGGCGCGATCCGCAGATACAGTTCCGTATCGAGCGCGTTGTGGTGCGTCACGAACGGCCGCGCCGCGGCGCCGCCGGGAATCGGATGCATCATCGGCGTCTCGACCTCGAGATAGCCGCGGGAAACGAAGAACTCGCGCATCGCCTGCACAATCTGCGAGCGGGCAATGAACACGCGCCGCGATTCGGCGCTGGTGATCAGATCGACGTAGCGCTGCCGGTACTTCTGCTCCTGATCGGTGAGGCCGTGGAACTTCTCCGGCAGAGGACGCAGCGCCTTGGCGAGGAGCCGCAATTCCTTGACGCGGATCGACAGCTCGCCAGTGCGTGTCTTGAAAAGCGTGCCTTTGGCGCCGACGATATCGCCCAGGTCCCAGTGCTTGAACGCTTCGTGGGTCTCGACGCCGACGGCATCATTGGTGATATAGAGCTGGATGCGGCCGGTCATGTCCTGCAGCGTGGCGAAGCTTGCCTTGCCCATGACGCGCTTGAGCATCATGCGGCCGGCGACGGCAACAGCGACCGGCGCCGCCTCGAGAGCGTCGTTGGTCTTTGCGTCGTGGGCCTCGTGCAGCGCGCCGGCAAGCGCGTCACGACGGAAGTCGTTCGGATACGCCGGGCCGCGCTCCCGCATCAGGCGCAGCTTTGCACGGCGCTCCGCGATGATCTGGTTCTCGTTCTCTCGCGCCGCGTCGTCGCTCATGGACTCAGGAGAGCTTCAGCGCGGGGGCGACTTTGGCGATGCTTTCGAAATCGCGATCGTCGTGCAGCAAGGGAACGCCTTGCTCGATCGCGATCTGCGCAATGAGGCAATCGTTGGTGGAGCGAATCGTGAGCCCCTTGCGCCGGCATTCGCAGTACAGCCGCGCCGCGTTCTCGTGGCTCGTCACTGGGTCGAGCGGATGAAGAAAACGCTGGCCCGAAAAGAACACGCAGAAATCGCGGAACGCTCTTTCAGAGTCCGCACCCTGGAGGATCTCCTGGTAAATCATCGAAGTGAGACATGCTCCTATGCCGCGGTCCAGCACTTCGCGCAGTCGCGCAACTGCGTCGGTTGCGCGTCCTCGAACGAAATCGATCCACACCGACGTGTCGACCAGGATCACGGCCGGTTACTTGCCAGTGCGCAATGCTTTGTAATCGTAGTCGTTGCGGATCCCGCCGCGTCCAAACAGCTGGCGCAAATCCTTGCGCTTCCGCGAGGCGACATATTCACGCAAGGCCAAATCGACGAGTTCACGCTTGGTCTTTACCGGCGCATAGCGAAAGGCTTCCTTCACCAGTCCGTCATCGAGAACGATATTGGTACGCATCATACACCTCCAAGGTGTATTATAGGGTGTATACGCGAGTGCAGCAAGGGTTTGCGCGGTCGCCGCCGCTCACGACCGCTAGACTCCCTGCTTCAGGCTGGCCGCGATGAAGTCGTCGAGATCGCCGTCGAGCACAGCCTGCGTGTTGCCGACTTCGACGTTCGTCCGCAGGTCCTTGATCCGCGACTGGTCGAGCACGTAGGAACGGATCTGGTGGCCCCAACCGATGTCGGTCTTGGCGTCCTCGAGCTTCTGCTGTTCGGCCTGGCGCTTGCGCAGCTCGAGCTCGTAGAGCTTCGACTTCAGCATCGCCATCGCTTCGGCACGGTTGCGATGCTGCGAGCGGTCGTTCTGGCACTGCACGACGATTCCCGTCGGAAGATGCGTAATGCGCACGGCCGAGTCGGTCTTGTTGATGTGCTGGCCGCCCGCGCCCGAGGCGCGGAAGGTATCGATGCGCAGCTCGGCCGGATTGATCTCGACGTCGATCGTCTCGTCGACCTCGGGATACACGAATACGCTCGCAAACGACGTATGCCGCCGCGCGTTGGAGTCGAACGGACTCTTGCGCACCAGGCGGTGTACCCCTGTCTCCGTGCGCAGGTAGCCGTACGCGTAATCCCCGGTCACCTTGACGCTGGTGCTCTTGATGCCGGCGACTTCACCTTCGGACTCCTCGAGGATCTCGGTCCGGTAGCCCTTGCGCTCGCAATAGCGCAGGTACATCCGCAGCAGCATCGCCGCCCAGTCCTGTGCCTCCGTGCCGCCGCTGCCCGCCTGAATGTCGATGAAGCACGGGTTGGGATCCATCGGATTGTGGAACATCCGACGAAATTCCATATCGCCGACCGCGCGCTCGAGTTCCGCGACGTCGGTCGCCACTGCGGAAAGCGTCGCGTCGTCGCGTTCGCCGCGGGCGAGATCGAACAGCTCGGCGCTGTCCTTCAGCCGCGTTGCGAGCCCGGTCAGCGTGCCGACGACATCTTCGAGCTGCTTTCTTTCCCTGCCGAGCTCCTGTGCACGCTTGGGATCGTTCCAGATTCCGGGGTCTTCGAGTGCCTTGGCGACCGCGGCGAGCCGTTCCGCCTTGACGTCGAAGTCAAAGATACCTCCGCAGATCGGCAGCGCGTTGCTGCAGCCCGGAGAGGGAGTTGGCGATCTGATTGACTTGTTCCGCTTCCATGTCCATTAGGATCCATTCTGATTGCCAGACATTATACTCTGCGGCTGCGTCGTTGCTGCGCGGCAGCGGCGCTAGCGGCGGGGCGCGTTTGCACACCTTCGGTAATCTCCTATGATAAGCGGCGCGGCGCTTACCGCCGGTATAGAGATTCTGCTCCGGAGAAATCATGGCTCTTCTTTGCGCTAACAAGGTGCCTCGCACGTGCGGATGAACACGCCGGCCGGCTTCGAGCCGGCCTTCGCCGCGCCGCCGGAGCTTGCCGCCGACGCGGTGTGCTTCGTCTGGCGCGACGACAAGATTCTCGTCCGCGCCGGGGAGCCTCCGACACTTCCGGTTTTCGCCGACTTCATGCACCTGTCCATCGACGGCGCAAGGCATTATCTCGGACGCCTCGAGGGCAGCGATTGCATCGCGATCCGCGTCGCGGCGGACACGCCCGAACCCGCAGGCTGGCAATGGCGCGGCTTGCGCACGCTCTTCCTCCAGGTTCCGGACCCGCTGCTCGCGCTTGCCGGTCGCGCCTTCCAGATTGTCGAATGGGATCGCAGCCATCAATTCTGCGGCCGCTGCGGGGCGCGGTTGCGCGACAAGGCTCGCGAGCGGGCGAAGGAGTGTCCTGCCTGCGGGCTCGTCGTCTACCCGCGCGTATCGCCGGCGATGATGGTCCTGGTGACGCGCGGCAGGGAACTGCTGCTCGCCCGCGCCAACCGCTTCCCGCAAGCGATGTACAGCGCGCTCGCCGGCTTCGTCGAGCCGGGCGAGTCGATCGAGGATTGCATCCATCGCGAAGTACGCGAGGAAGTCGGCGTCGAGGTCGATCGTCTGCAATACGTCGCCAGCCAGTCCTGGCCGTTCCCGCATTCGCTGATGATCGCGTACACGGCCGAATACGCCGGCGGGGACATGCGCCCTTGCGACGAGGAGATCGTCGAGGCCGCCTGGTTCCCGATCGACGCGCTGCCGCAGCTGCCGAGCCTGGTCAGCATCTCGCGGCATCTCATCGACGCGACGGTCGCCCGCCTCGCCGCGTCATCGCGATAGGGCGCCAGGTCGCCGTTCGCGCTCAAGCCGGAGACGTCCGCAGCGGGCAGGTTCGGCGAGGCTGCTAGAATATGGCCGGCACTCGTAGCGCCGATTCTGTCTACGTTCCGCAGATCCCAGATGACCGCACGCATCGCCCGGTATGCCGCAGCGGCGCTGTTCGCGACGCTGTTGCAGCCGGCCTTCGCGCAGCAGGCGCCGCCGCCGCCGCCGACGTCCGCAACCGTGGTCCCGCAACGCACTCCCGGGCTCACGCCCGAGCTTGCTGAGGTCGCGCGCCTCATCCGCGAAGGACAATACGCACCGGCACGGGCGAAGATCGACTCGGTGCTCGCGACCGATGCGAAGAATCCGCAGGCGCGATTCCTGAAGGGCGTCGTACAGACCGACGAAGCCGAGACTGAGGCGGCGATTGCCACCTTCCAGGCGCTTACCGAAGACTATCCGGAGCTGCCCGAGCCCTACAACAACCTCGTGGTGATCTGGGCGCAGCGGGGCGAGTACGACAAGGCGCGCAGGGCGCTCGAGCTGGCGCTCGCGACGCGGCCCGACTACGCGATCGCGCACGAAAACCTGGGCGACATCTATGCGCGGCTGGCGAACGCTGAGTACGACCGGGCCGTCGCGCTCGACAAGACGAACAAGAGCGCGCAGACCAAGCTCGCGCTGGTCCGGGAGCTCTTTGCGGTCGCGCCATCGAGCACGGCGCCCAAGCCGCCCGTGCCGAAACCGGCTCCGGCGCCGAAAGCCAAGAAGTAACCCCCGCGCCGTCCGCGACCGCGACCGTCACGTCCGATTTCAGTCCTTGCAAAGGAGTTATCGATGTTCCGCCGCCATCTGTTCATGCTTGCCGCCATCGCCTTATCTGTCGCCGCCACGGCCCACGCCGCCAATCCCCAGGTCGACCTCGATACCAGCGCCGGCAAGATCAGAATCGAGCTCTATCCCGACGCCGCGCCGAAGACGGTCGAGAACTTCCTCGCCTACGTGCAAGCGAAGCACTACGACGGCACGCAGTTTCATCGCGTGATCCCGGGATTCATGATCCAGGGAGGCGGCTATGCCGGCGACTTCAAGGAGAAGCCGACCAAGGGCCCAGTTCGGAACGAGGCCGAGCAGAGCAGCAAGGCGGGATTGCTCAACGCTGCGGGAACGGTCGCGATGGCGCGCACGGGCGATCCGCATTCGGCGACGGCGCAGTTCTTCATCAACGTCGCGGACAACAAGTTCCTGAACTTCCGCGAGCCCACGCCGCAGGGTTACGGCTACACGGTATTCGGCAAGGTGGTCGGCGGCATGGACGTCGTCGAAAAGATCGCCAAGGCGCCGACCTCCGCCGGCGGGCCATTCCCCAAGGATGTGCCGACCGAGCGCGTGTTCATCAAGTCGGCGACGGTCGTCGCGACGCCCTGAAGAGGAAGCGCATGGTCATTCTCTACACCAACTACGGCAAGATCACGCTCAAGCTCGATCAAGAGCGCGCGCCCAAGACCGTGGCCAATTTCCTCGACTACGTGCGCGCGGGCCACTTCAGCAATACGCTGTTCCACCGCGTGATCGACGGCTTCATGATCCAGGGCGGCGGCTTTACGCCGGACTTCCGGGCAAAACCGACCGGGCCAGCGATCGAGAACGAAGCCGGAAACGGGCTCAAGAACGAGCGTTATACCGTCGCGATGGCGCGGACCAACGATCCGCACTCGGCAACGGCGCAGTTCTTCATCAATGTCGCCGATAATGACTTTCTCAATCACCGCTCGCGCGACGCCAACGGCTGGGGCTACTGTGTTTTCGGCCGCGTCGTCGCGGGCACCGACGTGGTCGATCGCATCAAGGACGTGCCCACCGGCAACCGCAGCATGCATCAGAACGTGCCGAAGCAGGATGTCCTGATCGAGCGCGCCGAGGAAACGCAGTAGTCCGGCGCGAACCAACGCCTTCCTGCGATGGCGCCGACGCTGTTCATCTCCGACCTGCATCTCGCGCCGGAGCGGCCCGGGCTCGTCGCGGCGTTCCACGCGTTCATGCGCGGACCGGCGCGCGGCGCTGCTGCGCTGTACGCGATCGGCGATCTCTTCGACGTCTGGTTGGGCGACGATCAGCTAAAGGAGCCGCTGGCCGCGGGTGTCGCCGCGGCGTTCGCCGAGGTGGCAGCCGCGGGCACGCCGGTCTACCTGCAGCGCGGCAATCGCGACTTCCTGCTCGGCGAGCGCTTTGCGAAGGCTTGCGGCGCGACCCTGCTCCCGGACGAAGTTGTCCACGACCTCCACGGCACGCCCACGCTGATCATGCACGGCGACCAGCTCTGTACCGACGACCTCGCCTATCAGCGCTTCCGTGCGTACTGGCAGGATCCGGTCCACCGCCGGTGGTTTCTGGCGCTGCCCCACATGGCCCGCCGCGGCATCGCGGCGCTGATCCGCGCCGGCAGCCGGCGCGCCACTGCGGCCAAATCCGAGCCGATCATGGATGTCAACGCCAGCGCCGTAGCGGCGGCGTTGCGCGAGCACCGCGTCACGCGCCTGATCCACGGCCATACGCACCGACCAGCGCGGCACGAACACGTCGTCGACAGCCGATCCTGTGAGCGGTATGTGCTCGCGGATTGGTACGATGCCGGGAGCTACCTGCGCGTCGACGCAGAGGGTTGCCGGTCGATCGCGCTTGACTGATCACGTCGTAGCCTGGGCTGAGCGCGAAACGCGAAGCCCGGGGCGGCGCGGCGCTCGGATGCCCCGGGCATCGCTACGCTCAGCCCGGGCTACGCATAGCGATCGCGCGTCAATCAGCCAGCGCTTGAGCGAAATCGGCTATCAAGTCGTCGCGATCCTCGATCCCCACCGATATCCGGATGAGCGACTCGGCGATGCCCATGCTCGCGCGCCGCTCCGGGCCCATTTCCCAATAGATCGTCTGCGCGACCGGAATCGCCAGCGTACGGTTGTCGCCCAGGTTCGACGACAGCACGACATTGGAGAGCCGGTTCAGGAATTCGAAGCAATCGAGCTTAGGATCGAGCTCGAAAGACAACAGTGCGCCGAAGCCGGAGAATAGAGCGCGCGCCAGCGCATGCTGCGGATGCGAAGGCAATCCCGGGTAATACACCGCGCGCACCTTCGGCTGCACGGCGAGGAATTCGGCGAGCGCGGTCGCGTTCGCGCATGCCCGCTCCATACGCAGCGCCAGGGTCTCCGCGCCGGCCGCGAGATGATGCGCCTGCTCCGCAGCCAGCGTGCCGCCCCAGTCGCGCAGCCCTTTCTTGCGCATCTGCGTGATTCCCCACAGCGCTGGCTTCGGCGTCTTGTAGCTATCGTAGATATTGGAAAAGCGCGTCCAGTCGAAGTGTCCCGTGTCGGTGACGGAGCCGCCCAGCGCGTTGCCGTGGCCTCCGATGTACTTGGTCAGCGCGTTGACGACGAGGCTCGCCCCCACCGCCTTCGGACGAAACAGGTACGGCGAGGTCATCGTGTTATCGACGACATAGATCAGCCCGCGCGCGACGCAGAGTTCGCCGATGCGCTCGAGGTCGGCGATCTGCGTCCGCGGATTCGCGATGGTCTCGACAAAGACCAACCGCGTTGCCGGCGTCAACGCCGCCTCCACCGCGCGCGCGTCGGTTGCATCGACGAACGCCACACCCAAGCCCTGCGTCGCTAGGGTGGCGAACATGCTGTTGGTATTGCCGAAAAGGAACGCGCTGGAGACGATGTGATCGCCGGCTCGCAGCAGCGCGAGCATGATCGCGCCGATCGCGGCCATTCCGGTGCCGAAGCAGGCGGTGGCGACGCCGTCTTCCATCCGGTTGATCTTCTCTTCCAGCGCCGCCGTCGTCGGATTGCCCTGCCGGCCGTAGGCGTAGCCCTGAGCACGTCCCTGGAACACCGCCGCGAGTTCGCGCGCATCGCGGTAGCCGTACGCGACCGAAAGATGCAGCGGCTTATGCAGCGCGCCATGCTCGACCGCGGCGTCGCGATCGGAATGCAGGATCGCGGTCGTAAAGCCGCGCTTCCGGTGCAAATCGCTCATGTTTTTTCCCGTGCGCCGCCGACAAAAAACCCGTCGGGCTCGCCGCCAAACGGGTTTTGTGTGCCCCGCCTGGTATCCCCAGGCTGGAGCGGACCTCGCTTTAGCGGCATTTGTTACGCGCCCGCAAGCTGAAGCTCAAATCGGCGCAGGTGAGACTCTACCTCATTTCGCCAACGCGGTCAAAGCCTCCTCTCGCATCATCCGGCAACGGCACGCGACTCGAGCGCGAAATCGCCATCGTCTTCTCCCCGCGCCTCGTCACGCTCCGCGGCGAGATGCGAGAGGTAATCGGCGGTGATGTCGCCGGTGACGTAATAGCCGTCGAAGCATGACGCCTCGAAATCCCTGATCCGAGGGTTCGCGGCGCGAACCGCCGACTTGAGCGCCGCAAGGTCCTGGTAGATCAGCAGATCCGCACCGATCTCGTGCGCGATCTCCGCTTCGCTGCGCCCGGTAGCGATCAGCTCGCGCTGATTCGGCATGTCGATGCCGTAGACGTTCGGGTAGCGCACCGGCGGGCTCGCCGACGCGAAATACACCTTGCGCGCGCCGGCCTCGCGCGCCATCGACACGATCTCGCGGCTGGTCGTGCCGCGTACGATCGAATCGTCGACGAGCAGCACGACCTTGTCCTTGAACTCGACGCCCATGGGGTTCAGTTTCTGCCGCACGCTCTTCTTGCGGATCGCCTGCCCCGGCATGATGAAGGTGCGTCCGATGTAGCGGTTCTTGACGAAGCCCTCGCGATACTTCAGGCCCAGGTTGTTGGCGAGCTCCAGCGCGTACGGCCGGCTCGAATCGGGTATCGGGATCACGACGTCGATGTCCTGCGCCGCGGGAATGCCGGCGATCTTCTTGGCCAGCTCGCCGCCCATGCGCAGGCGCGCCTCGTACACCGACGCGCCGTCCATGACCGAGTCGGGACGCGCCAGATACACGAACTCGAAGATGCAGGGCGAAAGCCGCGGCTCGTCGGCACATTGTCGGGCATGGAAGCGGCCGGTCTGATCAACGTAGATCGCTTCGCCGGGCGCGACGTCGCGCAGCACCGAGAAACCCAGCGCTTCCAGCGCGACCGACTCGCTGGCGACGACATACTCCGTGCCGCCCATCGCCTCGTTCACGCCGACGATGAGCGGGCGGATGCCGAACGGGTCGCGAAACGCGAGCAGGCCGTAGCCGGCGATCATCGCTACGATCGCGTATGCGCCGCGGCAGCGTCGATGCACGCCGGCGACCGCGGTGAAGATCGCGTTGGCGTCAAGCCGGGCGTGATGCGCGGAGCGCTCGAGCTCGAGCGCCAGCACGTTGAGCAGAACTTCCGAATCCGAGTTGGTGTTGACGTGCCGGAAATCGAGCTGGAAAAGCTCGCGCTTCAACGCCTCGCTGTTGGTCAGGTTGCCGTTGTGTGCCAGAGTGATCCCGAACGGCGAATTCACGTAAAAGGGTTGCGATTCCAGATCGGACCAGGCCGAGCCCGCGGTCGGATAGCGGCAGTGCCCGATTCCGGCGTTGCCGGAGAGCTCGCGCATGTTGCGCGTGCGGAATACGTCGCGCACGTAGCCCGCACCCTTGTACATGTGGAAGATCGGGCCCTCGCTCGTGACGATGCCGGCCGCGTCCTGGCCTCGGTGCTGCAACAGCAGCAAGCCGTCGTACAGCAGTTGGTTGACCGGCGTATGTGTAACCGCACCGATGATGCCGCACATGCTCTCTCCGCCTTTCCTCTAAGCCGCTGCCTTTACGACCGGTCTCGCGGGCCGGCGTTCCCCGGGGCCGTAGTCGAGACGATCCGCCCAGGCCTTGGGCAGCCACGGCCGCAGGCTCAGCGCCGCCGCAGTCAGTGCCGGGCTGGTCAGCGCGTTCTGCCACCAATCCTTCTTCGGCAGCGTCGTAAGCCCGGCGAACAATACCACGACCACTGCGATGAGTATGCCGCGCGCGAAGCCCAGCACGGCGCCGAGGAGGCGATCGAGAAATCGCAGGCCGACGGCGGACACGAGCCGCGACAGCAGATAACCGACGAGCGCACCGACGATGAGCACGCCAACCAGGATGAGCGCAAAGGCCAGGACGTAGCGGGTGCCCTCCGTCTCGCCCAGATCGGGCAGGAGGGTACCGACCGAGTCGGAGAAGCGGAGCGCGGCCAGCACGGCGATCACCCACGCAGCAAGCGAGGCGATCACGCGCACAAATCCGCGCCAGAAGGCGAATAAGGTCGACAGCCCGACGACGCCGATGACCATCAGATCGAACGCCGTCATCCGACGTGCGCAACCATGCCGTTGAAGCCCGCAGCCTTGAGCTTCGCCAGCGCCGTCGCCGCGGCCTCGCGCGATGCATAAGGGCCGACGCGAACGCGATGCAGCGTCCCCTTGTCTGTCGTCACCACCTCGGTGTAGCCGGGAAAACCGTCGCGCTTGAGCTTGGCGACAAGCGAGCGCGCACCATAACGATCGGAAAATGCGGCGACCTGGACGACGAACGCAGGGCCGTTTCTTGCGGCATCGGTCTTCGCCGTCGCGGTGGCCTTGGCGTCGTCGAGCGTGGATTCGGACTTGGGCGCGGCCGCGGCGGGCGTGGACTTGACGTCGGTCGCGCCCACCGTCGCGCCAGCCGCTTTGGTTTCGGGCGCAACCGCCGATGTCTGCGGCGCGATGGAAGTCCCCGAAGTCGGTTGCTCGGCCTCAGAGCTCTTGGGATTCGTAGCAGGTGGCACCATCGTTGGCGCATCGGCGGGCGGCGGCGCGACAGCGGACGTACCGTTCTTGCCCACGGCAATGCTCCCCTTCGCTTTCGGGTCCTGTGCCTTACCCGAGGAAAGCGGATTGATGAATTTCCCGCTGTCGATCGGGGGTATCTGGATCGACACGTCGTCGCCCAGCGGCTTGGGCTCGTTTTCCAACAGCAGCGGCAGCAGCACCGCCGCTGCGAGCGCGAGGATGATCGCACCGATCAGCCGGCGGCGCGCGCGGCGCTTCAGTTCATCGACTGCGAGATCGGGAGCGTCGGAGCGAGTTGCCATCAAGGAAACTCTGAGCGCCGTGGCGCCTTAAGCGAGCGCCGCCGCGACGGTGAGAAATGAGCCAAAAACAATAATTCTATCAGCTTCGGCAGCGATATCCTGCGCAGCGCGATATGCTGCACCGGCGTCGTCGAACGTACGGATTGCGTGCGGAGCGACGCCGGCCTGCTCGAGGCGCCGGCGCAACAGCACGGCCGTCGCACCCCGCGGCGGCGGCAGCGTCGCGACCAGCCACCGGTCGACGCGCGGCTTGAGCGCCGCGATCACGGCGTCGATGTCCTTGTCGGCCATGATGCCGAAGACGGCCAGCGTTTGTGGATGAAAACCCATTGCCGCGACCGTGTCGGCGAGCACGCGCGCCGCCTGCGCATTATGGGCGACGTCGAGCACCGTTACCGGTCGTCCGGGCAATACCTGGAAGCGGCCCGGCAATTCGATGCTGACCAGCGCATCGCGCACGGCGCCCATGTCGACCGGAAGGCGCGTGCGCAATGCGTCGAGCGCGGTCAGCGCGGCCGCGGCATTGGCGAGCTGGTAGACACCGCGCAGGGCGGGATACGGCAGGCCATGGCGTGCCCCACCGGGACCGAAGTAGCGCCATTGCCTCTGCTCTGCGACGAAACCGAAATCGAAGCCAATTCGAAGCAGGACGGCGCCGATCGCACGCGCGTGGTCGACGAGCGCAGCGGGCGGATCCGGATCGGCGCAGACGGCGACGCGGCCGGCGCGGAAAATCCCCGCTTTCTCGCGGCCGATGTCCTCGCGCGTGAACCCCAGGTAGCCGGTATGATCGATCGCGACGGTCGTGACGACCGCCACGTCGGCGTCGACGATATTGACCGCATCCAGGCGCCCGCCGAGACCGACTTCGAGCACCAGCGCGTCCGTTTGCACGCGCGCGAACAGCCACAGCGCTGCAAGCGTTCCAAATTCGAAATACGTGAGGGGTATGTCCTGCCGCACCGCTTCGACCGCAGTGAACGCTGCGATGAGCTCGGCATCTGTCGCCTCCACGCCGGCAATGCGCACGCGCTCGTTGTAGCGCAGCAGATGCGGCGAGGTATACAGTCCGACGCGATACCCGCCTGTGGAAAGCATGCGTTCGAGAAAGGCGGACGTCGAGCCCTTGCCGTTGGTGCCCGTCACCGTAACTACGGGACATGCGGCCGCGAGCGCAAGCCGGTCGTGAACCGCGCGTACGCGCTCGAGGCCGAGCGAGATCGCCTTCGGGTGGAGTGTCTCGAGGTAGGCGAGCCACGCGGCAAGCGAAGTCGGGTGACTCATGGCGCGTGCGCCAGCGCCGCCTCCGACCGCAGCGCCCTCGAGGGTCGCGTCAACTCGTCGGCAGCGGCTGCCGCTGCAAAAGGGCGAGCAGGCGCGGCAGCTCGTCGCGGAGCTGCCGGCGATCGACGATCATGTCGATGGCGCCCTTTTCGAGCAGGAATTCGGCGCGCTGAAAACCGTCGGGCAATTTCTCGCGCACGGTCTGCTCGATCACGCGCGGTCCGGCGAATCCGATCAACGCGCCGGGCTCGGCGATCACGATATCGCCGATCATGGCAAAGCTCGCTGATACGCCGCCCATGGTCGGATCGGTCAGCAGCGATACGAAAGGCAGCTGCGCCTTGGTCAACTCCTGCAGCACCGCGGTCGTCTTGGCCATCTGGAACAGGGAGCTCACCCCCTCTTGCATGCGCGCGCCGCCGCTCGCGGTAATGCAGACAAAGGCCACCTGGTTCTCGTACGCGACGCGCACGCCGCGTACGAAGCGCTCGCCGACGACCGACCCCATCGAGCCGCCCATGAAATCGAACTCGAACACCGCGAGCACCAGCGGCACCGATTTGATGCTTCCCTGCATGACGACGAGCGCGTCGGTTTCGCCCGTTTCCTCGAGTGCGGCCACGAGACGTTCCGGATATTTCTTGGTGTCCTTGAACTTCAGGCTGTCGACCGGCACCACCTCGGAGCCGATCTCGTAGCGGGCCTCCGCGTCGAGCAACTGCTCGATGCGCTCGCGCGCATTGATGCGGCCGTGGTGGCCGCATTTCGGGCAGACATTGAGGTTCTTCTCCAGATCGGTGCGATAGAGCACCGCTTCGCACGAAGGACACTTGACCCAAAGCCCTTCGGGCATCGATTTCTTGGTGACGCCCGGCGTCGCCTTGATCCGCGGCGGCAGGAGCTTTTGCAACCAGCTCATGCGTTTCCCCTAAAGGCTAGTGAACTAAAGTCAAGCCGCTCTCTTGGCGACCTTGTCGACCGCAATGCGTATGGTCGCGAGCCAGGATGCGGCGCGCTCTCCCGCTTCGCTCGCCGGGCCCGCTTCGATTTCCTGAATGATGCGACTGCCGATGACGACCGCGTCGGCATGCGCAGCGATCGCCTGCGCGCTGGCCGCGTCGCGGATACCGAAGCCGACGCCGATGGGCAATGCGACATGCTTGCGGATCTCGGCGAGCTTGGCGATGACCTCGCCCGTGTCGAGATGCCCCGCGCCGGTGACGCCCTTGAGCGAGACGTAATAGACGTAGCCGCGCGCCATGCGGCCGACTGCCACGATGCGCGCCTCCGGTGTCGTCGGCGAAAGAAGAAAGATCGGCGCGAGTCCGAGCGCGTCGAGCAGCGCCGCGAACTCGCCTGCTTCCTCGGGCGGATAGTCGACGACGATCACCCCGTCGACGCCGGCCTCGTTTGCGCGCGCTGCAAACATCGCGGCGCCCATCGCTTCGATCGGATTGGCATAACCCATGAGCACGACCGGCGTCGCCGCATCCTTGCTCCGAAACGCGGCAACCATGTCGAGCACGTCGCTCAAGGACACGCCTCGCGCCAGGGCACGCTCGGAAGCACGCTGGATCACGGGACCGTCGGCCATCGGGTCGGAGAACGGTACCCCCAGCTCGACGACGTCGGCACCGGCGGCGACGAGTGCATGCAGCAACGGCACCGTTACCGCCGGCGTCGGATCGCCCGCCGTGACGTACGGAATCAATGCGACGCGCCCGGCCGCGCGCAGCGTTGCGAACGTTTTGTCGATCCGGTTCACTAGCAGGCTGATGCAGAACCCGTCGTGGCCGCGCAGCGGCTTGGCGGGATGGGATGCCGAATTTGCCAACTAAGGCGGCGAGCGACGTGTGCCAAATCGCACACGAGCGAGCCGCGGCAAAGCAGGCCGCCCGCAAAGCCGCTGCCGACCGGGTTTCGACGCTCATTTGACAAATGAAGGCCCCGGCTGCGGCGTTGCTCGCCTTGCGAATATGCGAAAGCTATTCGACGCGGCTCGCGCCTTGCATCCGGGGCCATCTCGTCCGAAACGCGGCTCATGAGGGGTTCCGCATCAGCCTGCTAAGCCCGCGCAGCGGCTC
>DASWDF010000281.1:0-9614 GCA_036395475.1 Casimicrobiaceae bacterium | reverse complement strand
GTCGCAACCTTTTCATGTCGCCGAAACCTTTACCGGGACGCCGGGCAAGTACGTTTCGCTCAAGGACACGATCCGCGGCTTCAAGGCCATCGTCGACGGCGAGTACGATCACCTTCCCGAGCAGGCGTTCTACATGATCGGCGCGATCGAAGAGGCCGTCGAGAAGGCGAAGACGCTGCAGTAATGGCCAATACGATCCACGTCGACGTCGTCAGTGTTGCGGAGTCGATCTACTCCGGCGAGGCGGAGTTCGTCGTTCTGCCCGGCGTCATGGGCGAGCTCGGCATCTATCCAAAGCACGCGCCGCTGATCACGCAGATCAAGCCGGGCGAAGTGCGCATCAAGCTGCCGGGGCAGGATGAAGAGCAGATCGTCTTTGTGCAGGGCGGCTTCCTCGAGGTGCAGCCCGACGTCGTAACGGTGCTGTCCGACACGGCGATTCGCGCGCGCGATCTCGACGAAGCAAAGGCGCTGGAGGCGAAGCAGCGCGCCGAGGAAGCGATGCAGAACAAGACATCGAAGGAAGAAATCGCCAAAGCCGAAGGTGAGCTCGCCGGTGCGCTGGCGCAGCTCGCCGCGATCCGCCGGCTGCGCCGCGGCCGCGCCTAGCGTGAGCCCCGTGTAGCCCGGGCTGAGCGAAGCGATGCCCGGGAGCAACCGTAGCCTGGAATAGACGACGAATCGCGGAGCTGGCCGTGATCGAAGCGCCCCGGGCTTCGCGCTTTGCGCTCAGCCCGGGCTACGCCGCTCCGCCAACTGCTGTTCCGCAAGCGTCACCCAGTAGCTCGCACCGATCGGCAGCACGTCGTCGTTGAAATCGTATTGCGGACTATGGATGTTCGGCGTGTCCGCGCCGCGTCCGGCACCGAGCCAGACGTAGCAGCCCGGCTTCGCCTGCAGCATGAACGCAAAGTCCTCGCTGCCCAACTCTGGCGTCGGATTGACCTCGATGTTTGTCGCCCCAACGACCGCAGTAGCCGCCACGATCGCATGCTGCGTTTCCGCCTCGCTGTTGACCAGCGCCGGGTAGCGGCGCTCATAACGAACGGTCGCGCTCATATCGAACGTCGCCGCGACGCCGGCGACGATGCCGCGAATGCGCTGTTCGATCAAGTCCTGGACCTCGCGCTTGAAGGCGCGCACTGTGCCCCGCAGCACGACCTCCTGCGGGATGACGTTCCACGTGTCGCCGCCATGCACCTGCGTCACGCTGACGACTCCCGCGTCCTGCGGGTGAAGGTTACGCGCGACGATCGTCTGCAGCGCATTGATCGCCTGCGCCGCGAAAAGCATCGGGTCCTTGCCCGTGTAGGCCATCGCCGCGTGCGCTCCCTTGCCGGTGACGATGATTTCGAAAATATCGTACGCGCCCATCAACGGCCCCGGGCGCATCGCGAATGTACCGGCCGGCAGGCGCGGCCAGTTGTGCATGCCGTAGACCGCGCGCATCGGAAAGCGCTCAAACAATCCTTCCTCGACCATCACTCTGCCCCCGCCTTCGTTCTCCTCTGCCGGCTGAAAGATGAAATACAGCGTGCCGTCCAAACACTTTCGCTGCGCCATTGCCTTGGCGGCGCCGAGCAGCATCGTGGTGTGGCCGTCGTGGCCGCAGGCGTGCATCCTGCCCGCATTGCGCGAAGCGTAGGCGACGCCGGAGCGCTCGTGCACGTGCAACGCATCGAGGTCGGCGCGAAGCCCGATAGCGTTCGGCGCCGAGTTCGCGCCGTCGCCGCCGCGGAGCACGCCGACGACACCGGTCTTCGCGAGCCCGGTGTGCACCTCGAGTCCGAACGAAGCGAGTTTGTCGGCGACAAAGGCTGCGGTCTCCGTCTCCTCGAACGCGGTCTCGGGATGGGCGTGGATGTGATGGCGCCACTCGTTCATCTCGGGAACGAGCGCGGCGATCTCGGGCAGTATGTTCATCCGGCGATCGATTAGGGTTTCATCAAGGCGCGGATTGCTCTTGAGACGTGATGGTAGCGCGGAACCGGCGCGCTAGGCTGCGGTAGAATCGGCGCTGCTGCGCGCCACCCGCCCCGCATGCCCGCCCCCGAAGTCTCCCTTTATGACATCGCCATTGCCGGCGGTGGAATCAACGGAACGGGTATCGCGCGCGACGCCGCGGGACGCGGGCTCAAGGTGCTGCTCGTCGAGAAGGACGACCTCGCCTCGCACACCTCGTCGGGGAGCACCAAGCTCATTCACGGCGGACTGCGCTACCTCGAATACTACGAATTCCGGCTGGTCGCCGAAGCGCTCGCCGAGCGCGAGATCCTGTTGCGCGCTGCGCCGCACATCATTGCGCCGCTGCAATTCGTCCTGCCGCATGAGCCGCATCTGCGACCGGCATGGATGATCCGTGCCGGGCTCTTCCTTTACGATCGTCTCGGAGGACGCAAGACGCTGCCTTCGTCGATCGGCGTTCACCTGGGCCGCAGCAAGTGGGGTGCCGGCCTCAAGGCCAAGTTCGACAGGGGTTTCGTCTACTCGGATGCAAAAGTCGACGATGCGCGGTTGGTCGTGGTCAACGCGCTGGCCGCAATGGAGCGGGGCGCGGAAATCCGCACGCGTACACGGCTCATCGGCGCGCGCCGGGAAAACGGGCTCTGGCGCCTCACACTGGCCCACACCGCGGGCGCGACCGTGGAGGTTCGCGTACGGGCTCTCGTCAATGCCGCCGGTCCGTGGGTCAAGCAGGTGCTGGACGAAGTGAGCGCTGCGCCGACCAGGGCCGCCGTGCGGCACGTGAAGGGCAGCCACATCGTCGTCCCGCGAGTGCATGCCGAGGATCATGCCTATATCCTGCAGAACTCGGATAACCGCATCGTATTCGTCATCCCGTACGAGAGCGATTTCTCGCTGATCGGCACGACGGACATCCCAGTTGGCGATTTTGAAGCGCCCGCGATCTCGCGCGAGGAAATCGACTACCTGTGCGAGATTGCCAACGCGTATCTCGCGCGGCCGATCAGCGCGAAGGACGTCGTGTGGACGTATAGCGGCGTGCGGCCGCTGTACGACGATGGAACAGCGGATCCTTCTGCGGTCACGCGCGACTATGTCCTTAAGCTCGACACCGGTGAAGATTCGCAGGCGCCGCTTTTGTCGGTCTTCGGCGGCAAGATCACGACCTACCGCCGGCTCGCGGAGTCGGCACTCTCCGAGCTCAAGCCGTTTTTCCCGCAAATGAAAGGGGACTGGACGCGTGCAGAGCCGCTGCCGGGCGGAGACATGCCGCGCGGTGGCCTGGTCGCCTTCGAGCGCGATCTCGCCGGGCGGTATCCGGCGTTGCCCGCGGACTTGCGCGCCGCGCTGGTCCGTCGCCATGGGACGCGTACGCCGCGGATCCTCGGCGAGGCGAAGACGGCCGGGGATCTGGGAATGTTTTTCGGCCACACGCTTCATGCCGCCGAGATCGACTACCTGGTAGCGCACGAGTGGGCGCGCAGCGCCGACGATGTGCTGTGGCGGCGCACCAAGTGCGGATTGCATCTCACTGTCGAGCAGCGCAACGCGGTCGCCGCGTATCTGCGCGCACACTACGGGCACGAATGAGCGCGGCCGCCATGCAGCCGTTGACGGCGATGCGCGGCGCTGCGCGCCGCGCAATTCGTGGCGTGCTCACCGACATCGACGATACGATCTCCACGGGCGGCCGGGTCACCGCGGAGGCCTATGTGGCAATGGAGCGTCTTCGCCGCGCGGGCCTGCTCGTCATCCCGATCACGGGGCGCCCCGCAGGCTGGTGCGACCACATCGCCCGCATGTGGCCCGTCGACGCCGTGGTCGGCGAGAACGGCGCGCTGTACATGATCCACGACCATGGCGCGCGAAAGCTCATCAAGCGGTACGCCGTCGGAGAGGCCGACCGGCAGGCGGCTCGGGCGCGGCTCTCGGCAATCGGCGAGCGTATCGTCCGTACAGTGCCGGGTTGCGCGCTCGCGTCCGACCAGCCCTACCGCGAGGCGGACCTCGCGATCGACTACTGTGAGGATGTGGTGCCGCTGCCGCGAGCAGCCGTCGATCGGATCGTCGCGCTGATGCGCGCCGAAGGCATGACCGCCAAGGTCTCCTCGATTCACGTCAATGGCTGGTTCGGCGCCTACGACAAGCTCACGACCACCCGGATGCTGATGCGCGAGGAATTCAGACTCGATCTCGATGCGCGCCGCGCGGAGCTGGTTTTCGTCGGCGACTCGCCCAACGACGCCCCGATGTTCGAGTTCTTTCCGCATTCGGTGGGCGTCGCCAATGTGCGGCGCTTCGCCGACTGCCTCCTCGCACCGCCAAAATACGTCACCGCACGCGAAGCGGGAGCCGGATTCGCGGAGTTGGCCGCCTTTCTTTTGGGGGAAGACTGAACGCTGTTCCTTACAGGAGAGCGGGACTCGACTCTGGTCGGAGCGGCGGGCGCGGGCACCCAAACCACCGAGCTGCAAGCGCGGGTTTGCCGCAAATGACGCTTAAGGGCAGTCAGCGTTTGCGCCGTGTGGCTGGATGTACATAGAGGCAGTAATAGGGCCAGAATTGACAGTGAGCGCATACTGACAGCGCTCACCGTTTGGAGCCATCATTCCAGGTGATTCCCGCAATGCTTTTGGCGAAGCTGCGCGCCCGGGCCTTGGGGCGAGGGCGCCTATCCGGTACGCTATTTGCATGCGACATTTGAGCTATCATGCGAACCCCCGACGCTAAGCGCCTGATGCTCCGCGACAGCGCCCGCGGTGAGCGGACCAGGAGAGCGGGCTGACCGTAGTGGGAGGAGCAGCGATGATCCGATACGGCTTCAATATCCGAACGCGCACCGGCCAGCGCGTGGACAACATATGCATCATGGCCGCCAACCAAGCCGACGCCGAACGTCGGCTGCGCCAGATGTACCATCACTGCGAAATCGTCCATTGCCAAACCGAGGCCGTCAGCCTTCGCAACGATCCACTCGATCTCGAGGGCGTCATCGGCATCATCAGCAACGAGCCCGCAACGGTCCCATCGGTCGCGCGCTCGGTGTTACGCAATAAATCCGGCACTCACTAGCTCTTCGACCAGCTGCTGATAATCGCGCGCGCCGCGGCTTTGCGGGGCGTGCCGGAATACGTCGAGGTGATGTGCCGGGCTCTCGGCGAGGCTGACGTTTTCCGCGATCCGGGTGGCGCAGATTTCCTCGGCACGGAACGCCATCGCCATTAAATCGGCAACCTCCGAGCTCATTTTGCGGCGCGCGTCGAAGCGAGTGAGCACGTATCGCCGGGGCAGCCGGCGCTTGAATACGGGCTCGAGCGCATGCAGCGCGCGCTCGACCTGCTGGGCTCCCTGCAACGCGAGATAATCGGCCGACACGGGGACGAGCAGGAGATCGCAGGCAAAGATCGCATTCAGCGACAGGACTCCGAGGAGCGGACAGGTGTCGATCACCACCGGTCCGGGCGCCTCGCCGGGCTGCTTCAGCGCCACGCGAAGACGAGTCACGACGTTGACGCCCTTGCCGAGCAGAGTGTCGAGCTTGGTCAACTCGAGATGCGCGGGGCAGAGAACCACGCCGCTGGCCGTGATCTGCGCTACGTCGGCCAACGGGCGCTGCCGCACGAAAAAGGCGTATACGGAATCGTCTGCGAGACGCGGATGCGTGCCGAAAACGCTGGACAGATGCGCCTGCGGATCGAGATCGATGCCGAATGGGCGCTGTCCGCGTTGTGCGATGCCGGCGAGAAGATTGAGCGCGGTCGTCGTCTTGCCGACGCCGCCCTTCTGGTTGAACACCGCAATGACCGTCATGCATGAAAGTCTACAGGACGCGTTTGCGAACGACGGTGACGACGACCTCGGCCAGGATCACGATCGCGAAAATCGCGAGCAGGATGACCGCAACGCACTCCCACTGAAACAGGTTGAGTGCGGCATCGAGCGTCATGCCGATGCCGCCGGCGCCGACCAAGCCGAGCACCGCGGATTCGCGGACGTTGATGTCCCAGCGAAACAGCGCGATCGACCAGAACGCCGGCTTGACTTGCGGCCAGTAGCCGAAGGCGAGCCGCGACAGTGCGGGCGCGCCGGCCGCGTCCAGCGCCTCGATGGGACCATGGCTCGTTTCCTCGAGCGCCTCGCCGAATAACTTGCCGACGAAGCCGATCGAACGGAAGGCGATCGCCAGCGTCCCGGCAAGCGCGCCGGGCCCGAAGATTCCCACGAAAAGGAGCGCCCAGACGAGCGAGTTCACGGAACGCGACGACACGAGAATTAGTTTCGCGAACCAGTTGACCGGCGTCGAAGGGCAGAGGTTGTGCGCCGCGAGCAAGCCGATGGGCAAGGCGAGAACCTGGCGCCGCTGTGCGAGACTGCGGCCGCCGCCCGGCAAAAATGCGATAATTCCGTTGTCATGAAACCATTGCAAGTCGCGATCCTTGCCGCAGGGAAGGGTAAGCGCATGCATTCCGCGCTGCCCAAAGTCCTGCATCCGCTCGGCGGGAAGCCCTTGCTCGCGCACGTGCTCGCGACCGCACGGGCCATGACCCCGCGTGCGATCTGCATCGTCGACGGCGCCGGCGACGCCCTGCGCACGCGCTTTCCCGATGCCGATCTTGTCTGGGCGCGGCAGAATCCGCCGCGCGGCACCGGCGACGCACTGCGCTGCGCCCTTGCCGCGCTCCCGCCCGACGGCGTGACGCTGGTGATGTTCGGGGCCGATCCGCTGGCGCGCGAAGCGACTTTGCGGGAAGTCGTCGAGCACGCGCAGCGGGGCGCCTTGTCGCTGCTCACGATCGACCTCGACGATCCTTCGGGATACGGCCGCATCGTTCGCTCCGCCGACGGGCGTGTTGCCGCGATCGTCGAGCACAAGGATGCGAGCCTCGAGCAACAGGCGATACGCGAAATCAACACCGGCGTCATGGCGGCGCCGACCACGGCCTTCGCGCATTGGCTGGCGGCGATCGACAATCGCAATTCGAGCGGCGAATATTTCCTGACCGATGTGATTGCTCTCGCGGTACGCGACGGCGTGGCGGTGGCGACGACGAGCGCGGCGAGCGTCACCGAAGCACTGGGCGTCAACAGCCAGCGCGATCTCGCCGAGTTGGAGCGGCGTTATCAACGGATCCAGGCGGACGCGCTTCTCGACGCTGGAGTGACACTCTCGGATCCAGCGCGCATCGACGTCCGCGGTACGCTCGCCTGCGGCCGCGACGTAACGATCGATGTCGGCTGCATCTTCGAGGGCGGGGTGACGCTGGGCGACAATGTTGCAGTCGGCGCGCATTGTGTACTACGCGATGTGAAGATCGGAAACGGCACCGCGATCGCTCCGTTTTCGCATATCGAGGACGCGTCGATTGGTGCACAATGTCGCATCGGGCCGTATGCGCGCATCCGGCCGGCAACGGTGCTCGCCGACGCTGTTCATGTCGGCAACTTCGTCGAGGTCAAGGCGAGTACCATCGGAGTGCGCAGCAAGGTCAATCATCTGACCTACGTCGGCGACTCGACCGTCGGGCGCGACGTCAATATCGGCGCCGGCACGATCACCTGCAACTACGACGGGGCAAACAAGCATCGCACCATCATCGAGGACGACGTGCACATCGGTTCCGACACGCAACTCGTCGCTCCGGTGACCATTGGGCGCGGCGCAACCATCGGTGCCGGCACGACGGTCTGGAAGGATGTCCCGCCGGAGGCGCTGGCGATGAACGAGAAGACCCAGGTCGCGCGAAGCGGCTGGAAACGACCCAAGAAAGGCTAGAGATGTGCGGCATCGTCGGCGCCGTCGCGCGCGAAAACGTCGTACCGGTCCTGATCGATGGCATCCGGCGGCTGGAGTATCGCGGCTACGACTCTGCGGGCCTCGCCGTGATCAACGGCAGCCTGCAGCGGTTGGTCAGCACCGCGCGCGTCGCCGATCTCGCCGCGCAGGCCGACGCGACGCGCACCATGGGCACGACCGGTATCTCGCACACGCGCTGGGCAACGCATGGCGCGCCCACGTCGGCCAACGCGCATCCGCACATCAGCCATGACGAGATCGCGGTCGTCCATAACGGAATCATCGAGAATTTCGAGCCTCTGCGCGAGCGCCTCGAGAAGCAGGGCTACCTCTTCGTTACGCAGACCGACACCGAGGTCATCGCGCATCTGATCCACGCCAACTACCGGGGCGACCTGCTCGACGCGGTGAAGAAGGCGGTCGCGGAATTCCGCGGCGCCTACGCGATCGCGGCGATCACCACGCGCGAGCCCGATCGCATGGTTGGCGCGCGCGCCGGCAGCCCGTTGCTGGTCGGCGTGGCGGAGCACGACCATTACCTCGCGTCGGACGCGAGCGCGTTGAGCTCCGTGACGAAGCGTGTCGTGTATCTGGAGGAGGGCGACATCGCCGACGTCACGCGCGAGGCTTACACGGTCTATGACACGAGCGGCGCGCGCGTATCGCGACCGATTGTCACCGTGAAGACGTCGGGCGACGCGGTCGAGCTCGGTCCGTATCGCCACTTCATGCAGAAGGAGATCTTCGAGCAGCCGCGGGCGATCGCGGACACCCTGGAGAGTGTGGGCGGCATCGGCCCGGCGCTATTCGGCGAAAGTGCCGTGGAAGCGCTGGCCAACGTCGACGCCGTGCATGTGCTCGCCTGCGGCACGAGCTACTACTCGGGAATGGTCGCGAGGCTTTGGCTCGAAGCGGTTGCCGGATTGCGGGCGCAAGCGGAGATCGCGAGCGAGTATCGATACCGCGAGAGCGTGCCGGATCCCAATGCGCTGGTCGTCGTCGTTTCGCAATCGGGCGAGACGGCGGATACGCTCGCCGCGCTCAAGCACGCGAAAATGCTCGGCCATCGCCACACGCTGGCGATCTGCAACGTCGCGACCAGCTCGATGGTCCGGCAAACCGAGCTCACCTTCCTTACCCGCGCGGGCGTCGAGATCGGCGTCGCGTCGACCAAGGCGTTCACGACGCAGCTCGTCGCGCTGTTTCTGCTTACGCTTACGCTGGCGAAGCTGCGCGGCCGGTTGAGCGCGGACGTGGAAGAGCGCTGGCTTGCGGGTTTGCGGCACCTGCCGGCAGCGATTCAGGCAGTGCTGGCGCTCGAGCCGGCGATCATCGCCTGGGCCGAACAGTTCGCCAGGAAGCAGGACGCGCTTTTTCTCGGGCGCGGGCTGCATTACCCGATCGCGCTCGAAGGCGCGCTGAAGCTCAAGGAAATCTCGTATATCCACGGCGAAGCCTATCCCGCCGGTGAGCTCAAACACGGTCCGCTGGCGCTCGTCGACTCGAACATGCCGGTGGTGGCTATTGCGCCCAACGACGCGCTGCTCGAGAAGCTGAAGTCCAATCTGCAGGAAGTGCGCGCGCGTGGCGGCGAGCTCTACGTGGTCGCAGACGCGGACAGCCGCATCCAGTCGAGCGAGAGCGTCCACGTGCTACGGCTGCCCGAGCACGCCGGGCTTCTTTCGCCGATCGTGCACACGATCCCGCTGCAATTGCTGGCGTATCACACCGCGGTGATGCGCGGCACCGATGTCGACAAGCCGCGCAATCTCGCGAAATCGGTAACCGTTGAATGATGGAGTCGGCGAGAGCCGCTGCTTGCGGCGGAGGCTAACGTGAGCGGAGCGAACGTTAA
>DASWDF010000280.1:0-20298 GCA_036395475.1 Casimicrobiaceae bacterium | reverse complement strand
GTTGCAGCTCCAGTTGGTCGAAGCGCGTGCGCCGGACGACTTCGATCGCGCCTTTGTCGCGATCAGCAAAAGTCGACCGGACGCGCTCCTGATCCTCGCCGATCCGATGTTCGGCTCCAACGCCAAGCGAATCGCCGATCTCGCCCTCGAGCATCACCTTCCCGCCGTCAGCATGGTAAGGACGTTCGCGGAAGCGGGCGTCCTGGCCACCTATGGACAGTCCTTTGCCGACTCCTTCCGGCGCGCCGCGACCTATGTCGACAAGATCCTGAAGGGTACGAAGCCGGGCGATCTTCCTGTGGAACAGCCCACCAAAATCGAGCTCGTGATCAATCTCAAGACCGCGAAGACGCTGGGTTTGACAGTCCCGCAATCGCTGCTGCTGCGCGCGGATGAGGTGATTCAATGATGGATCGGCGACGCGTCCTGCTTTGCGGCATTGCGCCCTGGCTCGTGGCCTGGGCAAAGTCGGTCGGGGCCCCGATCGCGGCACCCCTGCCCCGCGTCGTGATCGTGCTTGGTGGCCGTGAGACGACTTACACGCCGTTCAAGGACAGCTTCGTCGAAGGCCTGCGTCGGGCAGGACAAGTGGAAGGACGGACTGTGGAGATCGATGTGCGATACGGCGGTGGTGACCCTGCCCGAACGCGCTCGCTGATCCGCGAAAGCATCGCGCAATCTCCGGCCGTGCTGGTGGTCGCCGGGTTGATCGCCGCACGCGTCGCCCAAGACGCCACCACGACCGTGCCAGTCGTCGTGGCGACGGGAAGCGATCTGGTCGATGCCGGAATCGCGAAAAGCTTTGCCCGCCCCGGTGGCAACATCACGGGCATATCCGACCTCACCGACGAAGCGGCAGTCAAGCGCCTGGAATTGCTCAAGGCCGCCCTGCCCAACGCGTCGCGCGTGGCGTTTCTTGGCGATCCAGAGTTTCCCGCGGGGCCCAAGATCGAGGCGCGCGTGCGGTCCGCCGCCTTGTCACTGGGAATGAGCGCGGCGTGGCTGTATGCGAAGGATCGCGCCTCCCTTGCTGTGGCATTCGATGCGCTTCGAAAGTCACCTCCCGATGCGCTATTCGGGACCGATTCGCTCGCCGTGCAGCATGCAAATGAGATGATCGAGCGCGCGACCGCTTTGCGCATTCCGGTCGTCCACTTCTGGCCGGGGACAGCGGAGCAAGGGGCTCTTCTGAGCTACCAGGCCGATATCCGGGACAACTACCGGCGCGCGGCCGGCTACGTGGACAAGATTCTCCGGGGAGCGAAACCCGGCGACTTGCCGATCTATCAGCCGACGCGCTACGAGTTGATCGTCAATGCCAAGGTGGCGCGCGCGCTGGGATTGACGTTGCCGCAAAGCTTCCTCGTGCGGGCGGATCGGGTGATTCAGTGATGGTGCTGCGCGTGGACGAGGTGATTCAATGACGATGCGGCGAAAATTGCTCATCGCCCTTGGGGTCGGCGCACTCGCCGCGCCGTTTGCCTCGCGCGCTCAGCAGCAAAGGGTTTACCGCATAGGTTTCCTCGGGAACTCTACCGCTGCCCTCGAAGCCAATCTCGTCGGGCCTTTCCGCGAAGGATTGCGCGACCTCGGCTACGTCGAAGGCCGAAACATCGTCATCGAGTATCGATGGGCGGAGGGAAAGTACGAGCGCTTTCCTGAACTGATTGCCGAGCTTGTCGCCCGCAAGGTCGACGTTATCGTCACTGCGGGCACTCCGGCTGCCCTCGCCGTCCAGCGAGCGACGGCGAGAATTCCCCTCGTCATGGTGGCCGTTGGCGATCCCGTCAGCACGGGTCTCGTCGCGAGCCTCGCTCGGCCTGGAGGAAACTCGACCGGGCTGACGTCGATTGCGCCGGATCTCGAGGGGAAACGCCTCGAGTTGCTGCGGGAGGTCGTTCCGAAGCTCTCGCGCGTGTCCTTCCTCCTGAATCCCGACAATGCCTTCCACGTGGGGTCGGAGAAGCAAGCGCGCGCGGCGGCCCAGGTGTTGCGCCTTGAGGTGCAGTTTGTCGGGGTGCGAGCGGATTCGGATTTCGATCACGCGTTCGACTCAATCGTCAGGGAGCGGCCAGACGCGTTCATAGTGTTTGCTGACCGTGTCTTTCTGCATAACCGAGGGCGAATCGTGGACTTTGCCGCACGAAACCGCCTTCCGGCGGTGTATCCCTATAGAGAGTTAGTCGAAGCGGGCGGCCTGATGTCCTTCGGGCCAAACTATGCCGAGATGCACCGGCGCGCAGCAATCTATGTGGACAAGATCCTCAAAGGCGCCAAGCCCGCAGATCTGCCTGTCGAACAGCCGACGAAATTCGAGCTGATCGTCAATCCCAAATCCGCCAAGGCGCTCGGCATCGCGATCCCGCAATCACTACTGCTGCGCGCAGATGAGGTGATTCAGTGACGGACCGGCGGACATTTGTGCGGGGTGCGGGGCTCGCCATCCTCGGTGTTTCACTCGGCAGCTCGGCGCAGCGCACCGGCACGATGCCGCGCATCGGCTTTCTCACGCCGGGTCCCAACCTCAGGGAGCCGGCGTTCTGGCAGGGTATGCGCGATCTGGGCTACGTCGACGGCAAGACCATCGTGGTCGATCGCCGCTCCGCCGAAGGCGATTTCTCGCGCCTGCCGGGCTTTGCGGCGGAGATCGTGAAGAATCGGCCGGACGTCATCGTGGCGATCGCCTCGGCGGCCGCGATCGCCGCGAAGGAGGCCACCACGACCATACCGATCGTGATGGTCGGCTCCGCCGACCCAGTCGCTGCGGGACTGGTCGGCAACCTCGCGCGTCCCGGCGGCAACGTGACCGGGACGTCGACCCAGTCGACCGCCGCGGTCGGCAAGCTGCTCGAGTTGATCCCCCAATTCCTGCCCGGGGCCACGCGCGTGGCCGCGCTGTGGGATCCCGTGAACGCCATTTCGCAGCAACTGAGGATGGGCGAGACGCTCATTGCTGCCGCGCGGCTGCACCTTTTCGTTCGCATCATCGAAGTGCAGACGCGGGAGGACCTGGATCGCGCATTCGCTGCGCTCCGGTCCGCGCGGCCGGACGCGGTGCTGATATCGGCTGATACGTTTTTCCTTGCCAACGCGGGACGCGTTGCAGAACTGGCGCTCGCCAACCGCTTGCCGGTGTTCGGCACCGGGCGGGTGTTGACCGAGGCAGGCATCCTTGCAAGCTATGGAGCCGATGCGACTGTGGTCGCCCGGCGGTCGGCCGCCTACGTGCAGAGAATTCTTAAAGGCGCGAAGCCGGGAGACCTTGCCGTGGAGCAGCCGACCAAGTTCGAGTTCGTGGTCAACCTCAAGACGGCGAAAGCGCTCGGCCTCACGATCCCGCAGTCGCTGCTGTTGCGCGCGGACGAGGTGATCCAATAAATGCCGACCCGCGCCGCTACAGCCAGCGCCGCAGAGCCGCGCTCAGGCGGCGAGCGTCCTGATGCGGAGCGCTGTCGCCGCGCGGGCGAGGTGATTCAGTAATGGACCGGCGGACGTTCATTGGAACATTGGCCTGGGGCTTGCTCGCTGCCCCGCTCATCGCCAACGCGCAGCAGGCGGGACAGATTCGTCGGATCGGCGTGCTGTCGGGGGGCGCAGTATCCAACGCGGTTGCGCCCTTGTCCGCAAGGCTGCGTGACTACGGTTGGGTCGAGGGCCAGAACCTGATCATCGAAGCGCGCGGTGCGGGCGGCAAGGCCGAGCTTGCGGCCGCTCTCGCGGCGGAGCTCGTGCAACTCAGGGTCGAGGTCATAGTGACCTTTGGTGCCGTTGCCGCGGTTGCCGCCAAGAGTTCGACGACGACCATTCCCATCGTGGCCACCACCGGGGACCCGGTGCGTCTCGGCCTGGTTTCGAACATGTCGCGACCCGGCGGAAATATCACCGGCGTGAGCACCATTGCACCCGAGCTCGCGGCAAAGCGCCTGGAACTTCTCCGCGAATTGCTTCCCAAGGCCATGCGAATCGGCGAGCTCGTCGATCCGGGCAATCAGTACTGGCAACTTGTCAGAAAGGACTACGAGGAGGTCTTCCGCTCGCTGGGCATGCAACCCATTTTCGTGGAGGTGGCCGATCCTGCCGCGCTGGAAAAGGCGTTCGCGGAACTGACTCGGCAGCGGGCGGAAGTGCTGATCGTTCGCGGTGATCCCGGCTTCTTTGCCACGCGCGACCGGATCGTGAACCTCGCGCTAAAGCATGCGCTGCCGACGATGGCCGAAAGCCGGCCGCTCGTGACAGCGGGTGGGTTCGTATCCTATGGACCGGATCTCAACGCCGATGGGCCGTACGGCGGCCCTCGTCGACAAGATTCTCAAGGGCGCGAAGCCCGGCGATCTGCCGATCGAGCAGCCGACAAAGTTCGAGTTTGTGATCAACCTGAAGACCGCGAAGGCTCTCGGACTGACCATCCCGCAATCGCTGCTGCTGCGTGCCGATGAGGTGATTCAGTGATTGAAGGCAGCCGCATGCGATGCGCTGGCGCGAGCGGATATCGGTCAGGCAAGCGTTCGGCCGGTCCAAAAGTCGCGTGGCGACACGATTGGAACCGTCGCGACGTTTCGCAGGCGGAGCAGAACCTGGTCGCCCGTGACGAACACGTCGGCGGCGCCCGCGAGGGCGCATGCGATGATCCATTCGTCGTCGCGGTCGCCGATGCCGAGTTCGGTGGGCGCGTTTGCCGCGGGCACCACAGTAAATCGACGCAGCGTTTGGAGCACCGCGGAGCGAGCGGCGCGCGGCATCCGCAGCTTCTTGTCGAGGACCCGCTCCAGTTCGGCGAGTACCGGCTCCCCGATCAACAGGTCGTGTTCGACGGCAGCCAGGCGAAAGACATCCGCGCACAGGCCGCGCGTGGCAAAGGCGGCGACCAGGACATTCGTATCAAGGAAGACCCTCACGAGACGACGCGGAAAACGTCGTCGTCCGTGAGAAAGCCGGCTCGCTCGGCAAATGGCCTCGTGCGGCTGCGTGCTGTTTCGAATTCGACCAGCGCGAGCTGCCTCTCGAGTGCCTCACGCACGAGGTCGCTGCGCGTGCGACCGGTCGACTTGGAAAGCCGCGCGAGGCGCTTCTGCAGCGCTTCGTCCAAGCGTATCGTCACGGTGGCGGTCATGACTCATTCTCCAGAGCTTGTAAGACATTGTAACACAACATTGCGATTTTTGCGATTGTGCCGTCCTCCACTCTGCGCGCGAGGCGAGGTGATCCGATAATGAATCGGCGGACGGTCATACTCACCCTTGGGGGCAGCTTACTTGCGGCGCCATTCGCCAGCCACGCACAGGCGGGGAAGGTCTGGCGCCTTGGCTATCTGGCGAGCGGCGCCCGCCCATCGGATGATGCTCCACCAGCTGCGCTGCGGCAGGCGCTCCAAGAGCTCGGATACATGGATGGCACGAGCATCAGCTATGTGGGCCGGTGGGCTGATGTCAAGAAGGATCGACTGCCTGGATTGGCGGCCGAGATGGTGGGTCTCAAAGTCGATCTGATCGTCGCGTTTGGCGCCCCGGCTGCCGAGGCTGCCAAGGAGGCGACCTCGACGATCCCAATCGTCATCGTCAATGCCGGCGATCCGGTGGGCATCGGGTTGATCGCGAGTCTCGCTCGGCCGGGAGGAAATGTCTCCGGGATCAGCGATCAAGCCACCGAGCTGAGCGCGAAGCGGCTGGAGCTCCTCAAAGAGGCGATGCCAAATGCTTCGAACATCGCCGTGCTCTGGAATGCAGGCGATCGCGCGATGACGCTTCGCTATCGGGAGATCGAGAAGGCCGCGCGCGTCCTCGGCGTCACCATCCGGCCGCTGGGCGTGCGGGAACCCGATGACTTTGACATCGCCTTTACTGCGATGACTCGGGAGCGTCCCGACGCGCTATTACTGATAACGGACGCGCTCACGAACCTCAACCGAAAGCGAATCCTTGACTTTGCGGCCGCCCATCGCGTTCCCGCCATGTACGAGTTCGGATCCCTTGTGCGGGAAGGAGCCCTGATGTCGTACGGGCCGGACCTCGGTGACAGCTTTCGGCGGGCGGCGGTTTATGTCGACAGGATCCTCAAAGGAGCGAAGCCGGGTGAGTTGCCGGTGGAGCAGCCGAACCGATACTACCTCCTCGTCAATCTCAAGACCGCGAAGGCGCTCGGCCTTACGATTCCGCAGTCCTTGCTGCTGCGCGCGGATGAAGTGATTCAGTGATGGAGCGACGCACGTTCATCACCGGAGTTGCCTTCGGCGTCCTGTCAAACGCCATAGGGAATGACTACAAAGCGGTGGCGTTGCGGCGGGAAATCACGCCGGTTGCGAGTCACGAGCTTCAGCCCGTGGTGTTGCGCGATGGCCGCCTGAAACGCGTCGGGCAGCTTCCAGCCATGGTTCCTGCGCAGCGCCGCGGCGAGATCGGCAATCGTCTGATCGATTCCCAGCGTCGGAAAGCAATTCAGGAATTGGGCCACCTTGCCAATGGCGCGTTGGTCGAATCCGGTCAGGACCTCGGCGCGCGTTATTACGGACACCGCCGCATCCGGATGATGCGCGGAGAGGTAGCTTGTAGCGGCTGCGATGCCGTTGAAGTGGTCGATCAGGATGACCGAGTCCAGCAGCAGTTTCACTTGCGTTTATCCCACTCCCCGCGCAGTTTGCGCTGGTATGTGAGCGCGTCGCCAAAATCACGCAATCCGGACGTCTCGCGCAGCAGGTGCTCGAAACTGGATGGGTTGGTCTCGGATTCCTTCCGCAGCCGCTGGATCGCACGGCGCACCAGACGCGTCATCGGCACGCGTTCCCGTCTGGCTTGCCGGTCGAGCCAAGCCTTATCCTCCGGATCAAGGCTGATAACCGTTCGCACCATGGTCGTCCTTTTCGATATCAAATACTGAAAATGATATCATCAGCATCATGGCTGGTCAATGCCAGCGATCCGATGTTTCTTGGCCAGCGTAGCAAGCACATCGCGCTTGCGGGGCAACACGCGATTCCGGTCATGTACTGGACTCGGGAGTTCGCTGTCGCCGGCGGCCTTATAAGCTACGGAAGCAGCATTACTTGGATGTATCATCAGGCAGGCATCTATGTTGGTCGGATTCTGAAGGGAGCTAAGCCCGCCGATCTTCCGTGCGTCAGCCGACCAAGTTCGAGCTCGTCATCAATCTCAAGACCGCCAAGGCGCTTGGGATTACTATCCCGCAATCGCTGCTGCTGCGCGCGGATGAGGTGATTCAGTGAATCGGCCGGAAGTGCTGCCGGAGGCTCCCGAAGCTGTCGCCGCCCGCGAATCGTTCGCCGCTGCAGGAACGCCGATTGCGCGCCGCACCAGCCGCGGACGGCTGTTCCGGAAGTACCTCATCCTCATCCTTTCGCTGGTGTCCATTGCCTTGCTGGCCTCCGGCGCGATCACGGTCTACTTTTCGTATCAGGAGAACAAGTCCGCGCTCGCCAGCCTGCAACACGAAAAGGCGCTCGCGGCGGCTTCCCGGATCGAGCAGTACATCCAGAGAATCGAGCAGCAGCTCGCCTACGCGGCTTTGCCGCAACTCGACGCAAGCGACGTGGAGCTGCGCCGCATCGAGTTCCTGAAGCTCCTGCGGCAGGCGCCGGAGGTCACCGACATCGCCCAACTCGACGCCACGGGCCACGAGCAGATCGCGGTGTCGCGTCTCGGCATGGATAGCGTGAGCTCAGGCAAGGACCGCTCGCAAGAGCCGGCATTCCAAAACGCCAAGCGTGGACAGTCGTGGTTCGGGCCGGTGTACTTCCGCAAGGAAACGGAACCGTACATGACGATTGCGATCCGATCCGGCGGCGACAAAGGGCCGGTGACCGTCGCCGATGTGAATCTCAAGTTTATCTGGGACGTCGTCTCGCGTATCAAGATCGGCGACAAGGGCAAGGCGTACGTCGTCGACGGCAACGGCTTTCTCATTGCGGACCCGGACATCGGCCTCGTGCTGCGCAAGACCAACCTGTCGAACCTGCCGCACGTGAAAGCTGCCATCGCCGGCGAGCGCTCCGAGGAATTGGCGACAGTTTCAACCGATCTGGCCGGCACGCAAGTCTTGACCTCGGTCGCCCCGATCGAGTCGCTGCATTGGAACGTGTTCGTCGAACAACCGGTGGCGGAAGTCTACGAAAAGCTCAACGCCTCGATCCTGCGCACGGGCCTGCTGCTGCTCGCCGGCCTCGTGATCTCCGCGCTCGGCGCGATGGCGCTCGCACGCGGCATGGTGCGGCCGATACGTACGCTCGACGAAGGCGCGCGCCGCATCGGCGAGGGCGATCTCGACCAGAAGATTGACGTGCGCACCGGCGACGAGCTCGAGGCGCTCGCCAACCGCTTCAACAACATGAGCGCGCAGCTGCGCGAGTCGTACGCGGGCCTGGAGCGCAAGGTCGAGGAACGCACCAGCGAACTCAAGAATTCGCTCGAGCAGCAGACGGCGATAAGCGAAATCTTGCGCGTAATCTCTGCCTCGCCGACCGACGTGCAGCCGGTGCTCGATGCTGTCGCCGAGCGGGCAGCCCACCTCTGCGGCGCGCCTTACGCCCGGGTGCTGCTCCTAGATGGCGACGTACTACGCGCAGCGGCAGAGTACACGGTCGAGCGCGGGCCGCTTCCGGTCACGAGCGGGGCCCCGCTGCGGAGATCCTCGATAAGCGGTCGCGCTGCGCTCGACCGCGAGACGCTCCACTACGCCGACGTGCTACCGCTGCTCGACGCCGAATACCCGGATGTGCGAGAAAACATCTTGCAATTGGGTGCTCGGGCCGCGCTCGCAGTTCCACTGATGCGTGAAGGTGGCGCCTACGGGGCTATCTTCCTATTCCGGCGTGAACCCGGCCTGTTCTCGCCTGATCAGGTCGCGCTGGTGCAAACCTTCGCGCGCCAGGCCGCGATCGCCATCGACAACGTTCGCCTGTTCAACGAAACGAAGGAAGCGCTGGATCAACAGACAGCGATCAGCGAGATCTTGCGCGTGATTTCCAGCTCTCCCGGCGACGTGCGACCAATGCTGAATGCCGTCGCCGAGCGTGCATTGAACCTATGCGGTGCCGCAGAGTCCGGGATCTTCCTGGTCGAGGGAGACGCACTTCGGTTCGCAGCCGGCTTCGGCAGCATGTCGACGTTGGAGGAGGGTGAACTCACGCCCCTCACGCGCGGCTCAGCCAGCGGTCGCGCCATCATTGATCGCACGGTGATTCACTTGGAGGACCTGGCAGCGGCACCGGAGGAGGAGTTCCCCCTCGGGCGCGAACTGCAGAGGCGCACCGGCTCGCACGCGATCCTTTCCGTGCCGCTGATGCGCGAGGATCGCGCCATCGGCGCGATAACGCTCTGGCGCATGGAAGCGCGGGCGTTCACTGAAAAGCAGATTGCGTTGGTGAAGACCTTCGCCGACCAGGCGGCGATCGCGATCGAGAACGTGCGTCTGTTCAACGAGACCAGGGAGGCGCTCGACCAGCAGCGCGCCTCGGGCGAAGTGCTCGCCGCCATCAGCGGCTCGATCGCCGACACGACGCCGGTCTTCGACAAAATTCTCGAAAGTTGCGAACGGCTGTTCGCAGGCAAGGTGGCCGGGATCAACCTGGTTGAAGAAGACGGTCTCATCCACCTTCAGGCATACCACGGTCCGGGCCGGGAGGACCTCGAGCGGGTCTTCCCTCTGCCGGTGGACATGTCAAGCGGCTCGGGAGCTGCGATACACACTCGCACCGTCATCCATTACCCAGACGTTGACAACGGCGAGGGCGTGCCCGAGCAGACGCGCCGGGCATGCAAGGCGGTTGGCTACAAGGCCGTGATTTTCGCGCCCATGGTCTGGGAGGGGAAAGGCATCGGCGTGATTTTCGTCGGGCGCGATTACGTCGGCGCCTTCTCCGACAAGGACATCGCTCTTCTGAAGACGTTCGCCGACCAGGCCGTGATCGCGATCCAGAACGCACGCTTGTTCAACGAAACGAAGGAGGCGCTCGAGCAGCAGACGGCGGTCGCGGAGATCCTGCGCGTGATCTCCGGCTCGCCGACTGATGTGCGGCCAGTCCTCGATGCGATCGCCCAGCGCGCAGCACGGCTATGCGACGCGTCGGATGCATCGATGTACCTGATCGAGGACAACACGCTGAGGCACCTTGCGTCGCAGGGACCGGCAGCGGATCCCGTGACGCTGGTCGAAACGCTGCCGATCGACCGTAACTCGATCTCGGGTCGGGCGATCCTCGAGCGCAAGACCATCGAGGTGGATGACATGCTTGCCGAGGGGGCCGAGTATCCGCTCAGCCTCGAGATTGCGCAGCGCTTCGGCCACCGTACGGTCGTCGTGCTGCCGCTGTTTCGCGAGGGAAAGCCGTTCGGCACGATCCTGCTGCGGCGGAAGGAAGTACGGCCGTTCAGCGAGCGGGAAGTTGCGTTGTTGCAGACCTTCGGCGACCAGGCGGCGATCGCGCTCGAGAACGTGCGTCTGTTCAACGAAACCAAGGAGGCGCTCGACCAGCAGCGGGCCTCGGGCGAGGTCCTAACTGCGATCAGCAGCTCGATCGCGGACACCAAACCCGTGTTCGACGCGATCACGCAAAGCTGCCAGCGGTTGTTTGCCGGTCACCTGGTCGGCCTGTCGGTGGTCCGCGACGACGGCATGCTCGACATCGGCGCCTACAAGGGGCCGGGAGCCGAGCTGTGGAAGAAATACTACCCGCGGCCGCTCGCCCGGGACACCGTGACGGGAACCGCGATCCTCGACCGCAAGGTCGTGGCCTATGCAGACGTCGACACTGAAGAAACACCGGCAGTTGCACACGAGCTTTCGCGTCCCAGCGGGTTCCAGTCGTTGGCCGCGGCGCCGATGATCTTCGAAGGCCGCGGCATCGGCGCGCTGTGGGTCGCGCGCTCCTTCAAGGGGTCGTTCAACGACAAGCAATTAGCGCTGCTCAAGACATTTGCGGACCAGGCCGTGATCGCCATCCAGAACGCGCGCCTGTTCAATGAGACGAAAGAAGCGCTCGAGCAGCAGCGCGCGTCGGGCGAGGTCCTCGCCGCGATCAGCAGCTCGATCGCCGATACGACACCGGTTTTCGAAAGAATCGTGGCGAGCTGCGAGCGACTGTTCGCTGGCAAAGTGATTTCGATCAACCTACTCGGCGATGACGGCCGAGTCCACATGGCCGCCTATCATGGCCCGGACAAGGAGAAGCTCAGCCAGGCCGTGTACGGGGTGGACGAGCGCGATACCGGCACCTCGAGGGCGATCGCTCGTCGCACGGTCCTGCACTATCCCGACATCGCGAACGACACCGACGTGCCTCCGGGCATCGCCCTCGGCTCCGCCGCCGTCGGCGTCAAGGCGGCGATTGTTGCTCCGATGATCTGGGAGAGCCACGGCATAGGCGCCATTTTCGTCGGTCGCGACTACGTAGGCCCGTTCTCCGATAAGGAGATCGCGCTGCTCAAGACCTTCGCCGACCAGGCCGTGATCGCGATCCAGAACGCTCGCCTCTTCCATGAAATCCAGGACAAGAGCCGGCAGCTCGAAGTCGCAAACAAGCACAAGTCCGAGTTCCTGGCCAACATGTCGCACGAGCTCAGGACGCCGCTCAACGCGATCATCGGCTTTTCCGAAGTGCTGCTCGAGCGACTGTTCGGCGAGCTCAACGAAAAGCAGGACGACTATCTCAAGGACATCCATTCCTCGGGCCGGCACCTGCTCACGCTCATCAACGACATCCTCGATCTGTCGAAGATCGAGGCTGGGCGGATGGAGCTGGAAGTTTCTTCTTTTGACCTCGCCTCCGCGCTGTCCAACGCGATGACGCTGGTGCGCGAACGCGCGCAGCGCCACGGCATCGCGCTCGAGCAACAAGTCGATCCGCAGCTCGGCGAAATCACTGCCGACGAGCGCAAATTCAAGCAGATCCTGGTCAACCTGCTCTCGAACGCGGTCAAGTTCACGCCGGACGGCGGAAGAATCGATGTGAACGCGCGCCGTGAGGACGATAATGTCGTAATCGCCGTGCACGACACCGGGATCGGCATTGCGGCGCAGGATCAGGCCGCCGTGTTCGAGGAATTCCGGCAAGTCGGTCGCGACTATACCAACAAGCAGGAAGGCACCGGACTCGGGCTTACGCTGACGAAAAAGTTCGTCGAGCTGCACGGCGGGCGGATCTGGCTCGATAGCGAACCGGGCAAGGGATCGACCTTTACCTTCACCATTCCGGTAGACCATGAGCGAGGCGAGAGAAGCTAGGACCGAAGCTCGCGTCGCCGCGATTGGCCGCGGCCGACACGACCTGGTTTCAGTCGCTACACGCGTACAACGAGGCCTCCGATGAGCCTGATCCTGATCGTCGAAGATAACGAGAAAAACCTGAAACTGGTCCGCGACGTCCTCCAGGTCAAGGGCTTCTCCACGCTCGAGGCGGGGACGGCCGAAGACGGCATCACGCTCGCGCGAGAGAGCAAGCCCGACCTGATCCTGATGGACATCCACCTGCCGGGTATGAGCGGCATCGAGGCGCTCAAGGTGCTGCGCGCCGAGGCGGCGACAGCGGCGATCCCGGTGATCGCGGTGACCGCGTCGGTCATGCAGCAGGACCGCAAGCAGATCACCGAAGCGGGCTTCGATGCCTACGTCGGCAAGCCGATCAACCTCAAGGAATTCCTGGATGCGGTGCGCGCCGCGCTGGAGCGCAAGGAGGCCGCGAAATGAGCGCGGCGGCGAAAGTGCTGGTTGTCGACGACACGCCCAATAACGTGAAGCTTTTGTCCGACCTGCTGTCGGTCAAGGGCTACACCGTTGCAACCGCCGCCAACGGAGAGGAGGGTCTCGTCAAGCTCGCCTCCGAGAAACCCGACTTGGTGCTGCTCGACGTGATGATGCCGGGCCTGTCGGGCTACGATGTCTGCCGCCGTATCCGCGCCGACGCATCGACCGCGCTGCTGCCCGTCGTGCTCGTCACCTCGCTCGATCCGGCGCAGGAGCGGGTCAAGGGAATCGAGGCTGGCGCCGACGATTTCCTCTCCAAGCCGATCAACCAGCCCGAGCTCTTCGCGCGCGTGCGCTCGCTGCTGCGGGTGAAAGCGCTGCAGGACGAGGTCGCACGCCAAGCCGACGCTCTCAAGCAATGGAACCTGAAGCTCGAAGAACGCGTCAATGAGCAAGTCGCCGAGCTCCAGCGACTTGGTCAGCTCAAGCGCTTCTTTTCTCCGCACGTCGCCGACGCGATCGTCACGGCGGGCGAGAAGTCGATCCTGGCGCCTCATCGCCGCGAAATATGCTACGTCTTCACCGATCTGCGCGGGTTCACGGCGTTCACCGACGCTTCCGAGCCGGAAGAAGTCGAGGCGGTGCTGCGCGAATACCACGCGACGATGGGGGCGATCATTACCCGGCACGAGGGCACCATCGACCGCTTCGCCGGAGACGGAATCCTGATCTTCTTCAACGATCCGCTGCCGCTGGCCGACGCGGCGCCGCGTGCCGCGCTTACGGCGCTCGAAATGCAAACAGCGTTCGCGCCGTTGCGCCAGCGCTGGGTGAAGCTCGGCTACGATCTCGACCTCGGCATCGGCATCGCGCACGGTTATGCCACGCTCGGCGCGTTCGGCTTCGAGGGACGCTGGGATTATTCTGCCATCGGCAGTGTGGTGAATCTGGCTGCTCGGCTGTGCGGCGAAGCGCGGCACGGGCAGATTCTGATCGACCGGCGCACGTGCGCGAAGCTGGAAGACGCGGACGTCGAGCCGATCGGTCCCTTACCGCTCAAGGGATACGCGCAGCCTGTGCCGGTGTTCCTGCTGAAGACCTTCGCGCAGTAGACCTGACACATCGGCAGTTGGTTTGCGATCGTAACGAAAGGAGCTGAACCTATGGACGCGGTGAAAACATTTGGCAAGCACTCGCTTTGGGCAGTTGCGGGCGCGGTAACGCTCTTGTTTGCAGGCTATTCCGCTCCCGTATTGAGTGATGAAGTCAAGGTTACGCTCAGCGGCGATCAGGAAATTCCTCCTGTGACGACTTCTGCTTCGGGAAGCGGCACCATCACTGTCGGAGAAGACAAGTCGGTCAGCGGCAAGGTGACGATCTCGGGGATGACGCCACTGGTTGCGCATATCCATGAAGCCGCTGCGGGTACCAATGGTCCCATCATCATTCCTTTGACCAAGACTTCCGACACCGTCTGGGTGGTGCCGGCAGGCGCAAAATTAACCGATGCACAGTACGCAAGCTACAAGGCTGGCAATCTTTACTACAATTTTCATACCGAGGGCCACAAGAGCGGAGAGATTCGCGGGCAAATAAAACCGTAACCATCACTCACTCAATCACCCTATCGGCGCGCAATACGAGCTCTCGCGGAATGGCGAGTCCGAGCGCCTTGGCGGTTTTGCTGTTGATGACCAGCCTCAGCACCGTAGGCTGTTCGATCGGAAGATCGCCGGGCTTGGCGCCCTTCAATATCTTGTCGACGTAGGTCGCGGCGCGCCGATAGTGCTCACCGAGGTCCTGTCCATAGCTCATCAGCCCGCCAGCCTCCGTCATTTCCCGATTCGACGATATCGCAGGCAGTCGGTTTTCGACCGCAAGCTTCGCAATCTGGTCACGCTGTACGTCGAAGTATGAGTCCGCCGCCACGATCAGGGCTTGCGTACGTTCCCGGATCATCGCTGCGAAGCCGGTCCCGATCTGTCTCTCGGTGCTCGCTTCGACGGGAACGACTTTCACGCCGATCGGATACGCGGCTCCCTGAATCTGTTCCAGAATCAACGAGTCGCTCGGATTGAGCGGATTGATCAGCACGGCGACGCGCGCTAATTTGGGAACCGCCGTGCGCAACAGCTCAAGATGCTTGATGCTGATTTCCGTCACGATGTTGGTCAGGCCCGTGATATTTCCCCCCGGCCTGGAAAGGCTGGTCGCAAACCCTTCGCCGACGGGATCGGGAACGGCTACCATTACGATGGGAGTTGTCGCGGTTGCCTGATGGGCGGCCTGGACGCTCAACGTCGTCCCGGCAACGATGACATCGAGTTTCGACCGCACCAGTTCCGTCGCCAAGCTCGGCAGGCGCTCGTACCTTCCGTCCGCAAAGCGCCACGCAATGCTGCAATTCTTTCCCTGGACATATCCGAGCTCGCGCATGCCTTGCTGAAATCCGTCATACACGCGGGTCGACGAAGCATCGGCAGCAAGAAAGCCTATCCGCCAGACCTTGGATTGCTCCTGGGCCCAGGACACGAGCGGCGCGAGCGCAACAGCGCCGAGCACCGCGCGGAGCAGCGTTCGACGCCGGTCTGAGACCGGGTTGTGCCGACGGCCGGCGGAATCGAGTTCAACCATATTGTCGTCGCGCCGGATTGGTCCCCGGGCGGTGCCTCGCATACTAGGGCAACCGTTTATCCAAGCCAAGCGCGCAGCGTTAAGCGCGAGCGCGGTGGCCGGCTTCGGCGATTGGCCGGGCGCAGGCTTGAAATTTCCTTTTTCGGCTCGATGTTGCGAGCCTTAGCACCGCCCCCTTCGTGCGCTGTCTAAAGGCTGCGAACGGGCGTAGAATTCGCGCCTCGTAGCGGGCAGGCGACATAATCGCCCCACCCGCAGTAGCGGCACCCACCGGTGGCCGCGCAATCCAGAGACACGATTTTTGGAGCAAGCACGATGGTCCCCTCCCCGGCCGGCGCGAACGCGCTGCGCAACGTCACTCTCGACGACAAGTACGAGCTCGAATCCGGCCGTGTCTACCTGACCGGTACACAGGCGCTGGTGCGGCTGCTGATGCTGCAGCGCCAGCGCGATAAGCTCGCGGGGCTCAACACCGCGGGCTTCGTCTCCGGCTACCGCGGCTCGCCCCTGGGCGGGCTCGATTTAGCGTTGTGGGGCGCGGCGAAATTCCTCGAGCGAGCACACATCAAGTTCCAGCCGGGGTTGAACGAGGATCTCGCAGCCACCGCGATCTGGGGCAGCCAACAGGTCAACATGTACCCCGACGCGAAATACGACGGGGTGTTCTCGATGTGGTACGGCAAGGGCCCCGGCGTCGATCGCTGCGGCGACGTGTTCAAGCACGCCAATTTCGCCGGCACGTCCAAGCACGGCGGTGTGCTCGTGCTGGCGGGGGACGACCACGCCGCGAAGTCCTCCACGCTGCCGCACCAGTCCGATCACCAGTTCTCCGCGGCGATGATGCCGGTGCTCTATCCCTCGTCGGTGCAGGAGCTCATCGACCTGGGACTGCACGGCTGGGCGATGAGCCGGTTCTCGGGCTGCTGGGTCGGCTTCAAGTGCGTGTCCGACACCGCCGAAAGCTCGGCGTCGGTCTACATCGATCCGGACCGCGTCAAGATTATCGTGCCCGACGATTTCCCGTTCCCGCCCGACGGTGTCTCGATCCGCTGGCCCGACGGCTTTCTCGAAACCGAGGCGCGGATGCAGGACTACAAGATCTACGCCGCCCTGCACTACTGCCGCGTCAACAAGCTCAATCGCATCGTCATCGACTCGCCCAATCCGCGGCTGGGCATCATCACCAGCGGCAAGAGCTACCTCGACGTGCGTCAGGCGCTCGACGATCTCGGCATTACCGAAGCCGACGCCGCCGAGATCGGGATCCGCGTGTTCAAGGTCGCGATGCCCTGGCCGCTCGAGCCCGAGACGGTGCGCCACTTCGCCGAAGGGCTGGAGGAGATCCTGGTCGTCGAGGAAAAGCGGCAGATCGTCGAATACCAGTTGAAGGAGCAGCTCTACAACTGGCGCACCGATGTGCGCCCGCGCGTGGTCGGCAAGTTCGACGAAAAGGGCGAATGGGTGCGCCCGCACGGCGACTGGCTGCTGCCTGCCGCCTCGGAGCTCACGCCGGCGATGATCGCCCGCGTTATCGCCCAGCGCATCGAGCGCCTCGAGCTGCAGCCCCGCACGATGGAGAAGCTCCGCGCGCGCGTCGACTGGATCAACGCCAAGGAAACGGCGCTCGCGAAGCCCAAGATCACGTTGAACCGCGTTCCATACTTCTGCTCCGGCTGCCCGCACAACACCTCGACCAAGGTGCCTGAGGGCAGTCGCGCGACGGCGGGCATCGGCTGCCACGTCATGGCGATCTGGATGGACCGCTCGACGTCGACTTTCACCCACATGGGCGGCGAAGGCGTGCCGTGGATCGGCCAGGCGCCCTTCACGTCGACCAAGCACATGTTCGCCAACCTGGGCGACGGCACGTATTACCACTCGGGGATCCTCGCAATCCGCGCCGCGGTCGCCGCCAAGGTCAACATCACCTACAAGATCCTCTACAACGACGCGGTGGCGATGACCGGCGGACAGCCGGTCGACGGCCCGATCTCGCCCGCGTTGATCGCGCAGCAGGTCGCGGCGGAAGGCGTGAAGAAAATCGTCGTCGTCAGCGACGAGCCGACCAAGTATCCCGCCGGCTATTTCGCCTCAGGCATCGACATCCATCACCGCGACGAGCTCGACCGCGTGCAGCGCGAATTGCGCGACACGCCCGGCTGCACGATCCTGCTCTACGACCAGACCTGCGCGGCGGAAAAGCGCCGCCGGCGCAAGCGCGGCAAGTATCCGGATCCCGCCAAGCGCGTGGTGATCAACGAGCTGGTGTGCGAAGGCTGCGGCGACTGCGGCATCAAGTCGAACTGCGTGTCGGTGGCGCCGGTCGAAACCGAGTTCGGGCGCAAGCGCACCATCGACCAGTCCTCCTGCAACAAGGACTATTCCTGCGTCAATGGCTTCTGCCCGAGCTTTGTCACCGTCGAGGGCGGGTCGTTACGCAAGCCGAAGAAGGCCGACGCGGCGGACTTTTCGCGGTTGCGGGCGCCGCCCGCCGTCACGTCGACCGCGGAACCGTACGGCATTCTCGTCACCGGCATCGGCGGCACGGGCGTGGTGACCATCGGCGCGCTTCTCGGCATGGCGGCGCACCTCGAAGGCAAGGGTGTGTCGGTGCTCGACATGACCGGCCTCGCGCAGAAGAATGGCTCGGTCGTCTCGCACGTGCGCATCGCCGATCATCCCGAACAGCTCTATGCGACGCGGATTGCTGCCGGCGAAGCGAAGCTCGTCCTCGCCTGCGACATCCTGACCAGCGTGAGTTACGAAGCTGTCGCGAAGATGCAGCGCGGGGTGACGAAGGCAGTCGTCAACACCGCGCTGGTGATGCCCGCCGATTTCACGCGCAACGCCGATCTCAAGTTCCCGCTCGGCTCGATGGAGCAGGAGATCCGCGATGCGGTTGCACCCGGCGATGCCGAATTCCTCGACGCGACCAAGCTCGCCACCGGCCTCATGGGCGATTCGATCGCGACCAATCTTTTCATGGTCGGTTACGCCTTCCAGCGCGGCCTGATTCCTCTCTCGGAAGACTCCATCGTGCGCGCCATCGAATTGAACGGCGCCGCGGTCGAAGCCAACAAACAGAGCTTTCGCTGGGGCCGGCTGGCCGCGGTGGATCCGCAGCATGTCGTCGATGCGGCGATTCCCGAAGCCAAACCAGATTCGCAGCGACTGTCGGCGTCGCTCGACGAAATCATCGCCCGCCGCGCCGAGTTTCTCACCGCCTACCAGGATGCGGCCTACGCCAGACGTTATACCGACTTCGTGGCCAAGGTGCGTGACGCGGAAGCGCAGAAGCTGCCCGGGAAGACCGCGCTCGCCGAGGCGGTCGCCCGCTACTACTTCAAGCTGCTCGCGGTCAAGGACGAGTACGAAGTCGCGCGGCTGTACACCGACGGCGAATTCGCCAAGAGGGTCGCGGCGCAGTTCGAGGGCGATTACAAGCTCCACTTCCACTTGGCGCCACCGCTGATCAACAAGGCCGACCCGACGACGGGAGAGCCGAGGAAGAGCAGCTACGGGCCGTGGATGATGAGCGCGTTCCGTGTGCTCGCTAAAATGAAGGGCCTGCGCGGAACCGCGCTCGACGTCTTCGGCAAGACCGCGGAACGGAAGCGGGAGCGCCAGCTCATCACCGACTACGAGGCGCTGATCGAGGAGCTGCTACCGCGGCTCGTGGCGTACAACCACGCGCTCGCGGTCGAGCTCGCCAGCATTCCCGAACAGATCCGCGGCTACGGCCACGTCAAGGACCGCCATCTCAAGCCGGCGAAGGCGAAGGAAGCCGAGCTGGTCGCGGCGTTCCGGGCCGCGAGGCCGGCCAGCGCGGCGGTCGAGCGCGTCGCCGCGTAGCCCGGGACTTTCGCGTCATGAAGGCATCGCCCCGGGCTTCGCCCTCCGGGCTCAGCCCAGGCTACGCCCAGGCTACGTTATGATCGCTCCTCCGTCGGAGCGAGGACGTCGATGGCCGAGCTCACCGTCCTCTTGCGCGCCGCCCAGGGGCAGGATCCGGATGCCGTCAAGCGCTTATTCGAGATCGTCTACGGCGATCTCAAGCGCCTCGCGCACAGCAATCTGCGCAAGAGCAGCGGCGTCGACGAGCTGAATACGACCGCGCTGGTGCACGAGAGCTTTCTCAAGTATCTCGAGCACGGCGCGCTGGCGCAGAGCGACCGCCCGGCATTCTTCGCCTACGTCGGCCGCGTCATGCGCAACGTCGTGATCGACTACGTACGCGAGCGCCGGGCGGAAAAGCGCGGCGGCGGGATCGCCATGGTCACGCTGGCGACCGGCATTGCCGGCGAATCGATCGATGACGAGCGGCTGCTCGCGATCCATGCGGCGCTCTCGTCGCTGGAAAAGCTCTCGCCGGAGCTGTTGCAGCTGGTCGAGATGCGCTTTTTCGCCGGCCTCACGGTGCCGGAGATCAGCGCGATCACCGGCAAGTCGACGCGCAGCGTCGAGCGCGAGTGGGAAAAAGCGCGCGCGCTGCTCCGCAAGCTGATGGACGAAGCGTAGCGGCGTCGCGCGGCGGAGGCACTCTTTGCAGCTCAAGGATCTCGACCCGACGCAGTTCGCACGCGTGTCGGCGCTGCTCGACGAGGGACTCGCGCTTGCGCCCGAGGCGCGCGAGGCATGGCTCGCCGCGCTGGCGGTCGATGATCCCGAGCTTAAGCGGCTCACCGGCGAATTGCTGACGGCGCACTCGGCGGCCGATGCCGACGCCTTGCTCGAAACGCGCCACGCGCTCGAGGCGCAGTTCGCTGCCGCTACCGGCATGCATGCGTCTCAGGTCGGCAAGTCGTTCGGCCCGTATCGCATCCTGCGCGAGCTCGGCCACGGCGGAATGGGCGCGGTATGGCTCGCCGAGCGCGCCGACGGGCTCTTTTCCCGCCAGGTCGCGCTGAAGCTCTTGCACACGAGCCTGGCGGGCACCGCGCTGACCGAGCGCTTCGCGCGCGAGCGCGCCATCCTCGC
>DASWDF010000279.1:0-5556 GCA_036395475.1 Casimicrobiaceae bacterium | reverse complement strand
GTTCCCAACTGCCCCGTCTGTCATCAGAGCGCCAGCCTGGCGGCGCGAATGCTGGAGGAGAACGGCATCTCGACCGTCGTCATGGGCTGCGCGAAGGACATCGTCGAGTATGTCGGCGCGCCGCGCTTTCTGTTCTCCGATTTCCCGCTCGGCAACGCGGCGGGCCGGCCCAACGATCCCGAGTCACAGGCGTTCACGGTCGATCTCGCACTGAGCGTGCTCGAGAGCGCTCCGGCTGCGCGGACAACCGTGCAATCGCCGCTGAAATGGAATGCGAGCCCCGATTGGAAGCTCGATTACTGCAACATCGAACGTCTCACGCCCGAGGAAATCGCGCGCAGGCGCGCCGAGTTCGACCGGGTCAAAGCGCAGGCGAAGAACATGCGCGACGAGACGGGCCTCGCGCGCTTCGATGCACAGGATGAGATTGCATGAGTTTCTTCCCGCGGGAACGTCCAAGACGGGAGGTGCGACAAGTTGTCGGCAACAAAGCGAGTATGGCGACGCCTGAGCGAAGGTGTCGATCTTTTTTACGATACCGATATCCGAACGCCACGCGTTCGCGGTAAGTGTTTGAACCTTCGCAAATCGGTCAGGGGTGGAACAGCTCTTGCGACGTGGATGGGACGAGGCGCGTGGAACAGAGACGTATTTGACAACACGACCCTGTGGAGGGCCCGATGAAGTCCATTCTCGATCCTTCGTTCCGCTACACGAAGAGTGTGGAAACCGATTTGCGAAGAACCTTCGCCAGAATCCGCCGCGAGCTGCGCAAGCAGCAGCAAGAACAGTCGACGCTCGGCGTCGAGGCGAGAAGCAAGGTTCTTGACTTTCATTCCCGGAAGGCCGCGTCGTAGGCGATCCCGATGCACGCGCTCAACTCCGCCGGCCAAGTGACGTTGAACGCGGAGGGCAGGCAATACACCGCGTTGTATCAACTTCGCCGCGGAGTCATTACGGTGACATTCGGATCCGCGTCGAGGGTGATCCGAGTGGGAGAAGCGGTCGCTGCCCCCGAGTCCCTCGCACGGACAATTCTGCGCACAATGGTGAAAGAGAATTGCCAGGGCGCCGGGCTGACGCGAGAGACCAGCGGGTACTTGATGGGCGTACCCAGGCGTTGAAGCGAACGTAGCCGGTGACGGTGCCCGTCTGACCGAATGGAGTAGACCGAACACTCCGCGTCCTTCGACAAGCTCAGGACGAACGGAGCGATTCTGCGATGTTCATGGTGGCGTACTCAACCCCCGGCGTTTCGGGGGTTCTTTTTGTGGGTCTTCTTCGCCTCCAGCGCGACGCCTCCGCACTGCTACCGCGGCACCGGTTGCGCGATCGCCTTGCGCAGGCTCTGTGACACGACAACGATCGCGAGCAGCGCCAGGCCGATGTAGTCGAACAGCGCCTTCGGATACACGAGGGCGAGGCCGGCTACGATCAGCAGCCATCGCTCCACGATGGTCGTCTTCTTGAACAGCCAGTTCTGCATGGCGCCGGCAAGCGCCGCAATGCCGATCATCGCGGTGATGCTCACCACCGCAATGTCGAGCCATTGCGCGTCGGCAAGGTTCTTGAGCGAGCCCATCAGCAGCAAGCCGAGCCCCGCCGGATCGAGCACGAACATGAACGGCACGAGGAATGCGGGCATCGTGTACTTCCATGAATGCAGCGTCGTCTTGTACGGATCGCCTCCGGTGATCGCGGCCGCCGCGAACGGCGAAAGTGCGGTCGGCGGTGAAACTTCGGAGAGCACGGCGTAGTAAAAGATGAACATGTGCGCTGCGAAATTCGCCACACCCAGCGCGATCAACGCGGGTGCTGCGATCACCGCGCAGATGATGTAGCTCGCTGTCACCGGCACCGCGAGACCGACGATCCACACGATCAACGACGTGAAGATGGCGGTGAGTAGCAGCTTCACCTCGTGTAACAACGCGGGCGTCGCGGCCGCACCCAGCGCGACCAGACCTTCGTAGATCGCGCGACTGCCGCCGTCGGCATACTGCAACACGATCGAGCTGAATTTGAGTCCGAGCCCGGTGAGGGTCACCACGCCGACGATCAATCCGGCCGCCGCGCACGTTGCAGCGACGCTCAATACGCCGACCGACCCGGCCTCGAGCGCCTTGATCAAGCCTGAATTCCACAGGCCGCGCACAAGCGGCACTCTGCCGCGCAACACGTCGTAAGGGACGAGCGCGCAATCGACACGCAGAAAGCTGAACACGAACGCGACGGCGGTCGCCCAGAACACCGAAATCGTCGGCGAGAACCCGATCACCATGAAAATCACGATCGCGACCAGCGACAGGAAGTGGAACCAGTACTGACGCGTCAGGACACCGACGGTGGCATGCCTTTCGATGACGACGCTGGGCATGCCGAACTTGCGCGCGTCGATCTCGACCATCAGGAACAGCGCGAAGTAATAGAGCAGCGTCGGAATGGTCGCCATCAGGATGACGTCGAGATACGAGATGTTCAGGAACTGCGCGATCAGGAACGCGGCCGCGCCGAGCACCGGCGGCGAGAGGATCGCCCCCAGGCCTCCCGCGGCGAGCAATCCTCCGGCCGCATTGCGGCCGTACCCCGCTTTGACGAGCATCGGATAAGCGACGGTGCCGAGCGTCACCGTGGTTGCAACGCCGCTGCCGGAGGGCCCGCCCAGCAGGAACGACGCGAGCACGACCGTTCGCCCCGCGCCGGTCGGCTTGCCGCCCATCGCCGCGAACGAGAAGTCGATGAAGAACTTTCCGGCGCCCGAATACTGCAGAACCGCGCCGTAGATCGTGAACAGGATGATCAGCGAAGACGACACGTCGATCGCGACGCCGAAGATGCCTTCGAGCGTCATGTACATGTGGCCGACGATGCGACTCGCGTCCATGCCGTAGTGCGTCCACGGCGGCGGCAGGTACTGGCCGACGATTGCGTAGAGTACGAACCCCACGCAAATCGCCGGCATGATCCATCCGGTGCTGCGGCGCGCGGCTTCAAGCACCAGCAGGATCAGCGCAATTCCGAGAACTTCGTCCCGCACGTTCGGGCTGATGGCGCGTTCGAGGAAATCGTCGCCGCCCAGGAGCATGTGCCCGATGACCACCAACACGGCGAGCGCCGCGAGCCAATCCCACCAGCGCACGCGATGGCGAAATCGCTTCGTGGCCGGATAGAGAAGAAAGCAGAGGAACAGTACGAACGCCACGTGGATGCCACGCAGCACGTGCGTCGGCATGATCCCGTACGCGGCGTACAGGTGGAAGATCGACATTATCACCGCGAGCGCGGTGACGAACGTTCCCAGCGCACCGCGAAGCTTGTTCTGCGCGCCCTCCTCCAGCTCGACGTACGCCTCCGCCTTCTGCAACGCATCTGCAGAAACGAGAATCTCGTCGTCGGAAGGCCGCGGGTTGGCGTTCGCCATGTCGCGTGCGAGCGCGACTGGAATCCGGCGCGCTCGACTCGCTTCTTCTTGTCTAATTCAGCGTGATGCCCTTTTCGGCGAAGTATTTCTTCGCGCCCGGATGGTACGGAATCACCGCGCGGTCGCTGCTCTGATTCTTCAGATCGAAGTTCTTCGCCTCGGCATGCACGCGAACGAGATCCTCCTTGCGCTCGAACAGCGTCTTGACGATGTCGTAGGCGAGTTGATCACCGAGCTTCGCGTCGGCGACCAGCACGTTCCAGACGGTGACGATCTGCGTCGCCGTTTCCTGGCCCGGATATGTCTTCGCAGGAATCGAGTCCTTCACGTACAGCGGACCGTATTTCTTCACCATCGCGTCGAGCGCGTCGGCGTGATCGACGAGCTTCAGCTTCATGCCGGGTGTCGCACCAAGGTCGGTCACCGCGGGTGTGGGCAATCCGCCGACCCAGAAGAACGCATCGAGCTTCCGGTCCTTGATCGCGTCCGCCGACTTGCCGGGGTCCAGGCGCTCGCGCACGATGTCCTTCTCGGGATTGAGCCCGGATGCTTCGAGCACCCGATATGCCATGATTTGCGTCGCGCTGTTCGGCGCTCCCGTGGACACGCGCTTGCCCTTGAGGTCGGAGACCTTGTTGATGCCGGTGCCCTCGACGGTGACGATGTGCATCCGATTGGGATAGAGCACCATCAATGCACGAACCTGGACTTGCCGGTCCTTGAATTTGTCCTGGCCTTTGAACGCATCCCAGCCTGCATCGGCCATCGACAGGGCGATGTCGGCGCGCCCTTGCTGGATCAACAGCAGATTGGCCATCGAGCCGTCGGTCGCACCGGCCGTCGCGTTGAGCCCCGGGATGTTCTTCGTGAGAACGTCCGCGATGCCGCCGCCGATGGGGTAGTAAACGCCGGTCGTCGGGCCCGTTGCAACGAAGATGTTCGCCTTGGTCTGGGCGAGCGCAGCTAGCGAAAAGCCTATGCACGCAGCGAAGATGAAGCCGATTGCGGCCCGTCGCATGTCCCCTCCTCCATGTGTCGTTGTAACGCCGAGGTGCCCGGCCGAAGATTATTCCATCATCGGATCGTGGTCCACGGCTCGGGGCGATTCAATGCATACCGCTTGACCGCCTGCTCGTCGAAGTCGAAGCCGAGCCCCGGCGTCTTCGGAAGCAGCAGCGAGCCGTCGCGCTGCTCGAGCTGCCGGTCGATCAACCTTCGGAAATTGAGCACCTGATCGTCCGGGAAGAACTCGACGAATCGGGCGTTCGACGTGGCGGCAACCAGATGCACGTGCAGGTCATGGAACCAATGCGGGCTCATCGTGACGCCGTAGCTTGCCGCCGTTGCGGCGATCCGACGCCACTCCGAAATGCCGCCGCATACGAGCGCATCGGTCTGCAGGATCTCGGCGCCGCCCTTGTCGAGCAGCTCCTTGAAATACCAGCGTCCGTAGCCGATCTCGCCGGTCGCCACCGTCGTCGCGATCGAGCGAGCGAGTCGCGCGTGCAGCTCGATCTCGTCCGGGCTGAACGGCTCTTCGATCCAGTAGGGATCATAGCGCTCGTACCGGCTCATGTAAGCCATTGCGGTCGGCAAATCGCGCCACGCATTATTCGCGTCGAGCATCAGCAGCACCTCGGGCCCGATCGCTTCGCGCGCCGCGGCGATGCGCGCTTCCTCCTCGGCGAGCGAGAGTCGACCCACTTTCATCTTCACTGCCGAAAATCCCGCCGCGACGTATGACGCGAGCTCGGCACCTAGCTTGGCCGGCGTCTTGCCATCGAGGTAATAGCCGCCGCTCGCATACGCGGGCACGTTGTCAGCGACGGCACTGCCGAGGTAGGCGTGCAGCGGCGCGCCCGCGGTGCGCGCGTTGAGGTCCCAGATCGCCGCGTCGAGGATGCTGAGCGCGCGCATCACCGTGCCCGCGCGGCCGTGCAACAGCGTGTCGGCGTACATCTGTTGCCAGAGACCTTCGACGCGCAGCGACTCCTGACCGATCAACTTGGGCGCGAGGAGCTCCTCGACCGCGATTTGCGCGATTCGACCGCCGGCGCTTCCGACGTAGCAGAAGGCGATGCCCTGCTGACCCGCATTCGAGCGAACCTTCACGAGGCAGTAGTCGCGCGCGCTGA